>NZ_CP014989.1:3000000-3300000 GCF_001685415.1 Serinicoccus hydrothermalis
GCGATGGCCCGCTCGGTCCACAGCGAGGCCCAGCACTCACGGACCGCACGCAGCAGCTGCTCCGTCCCGGTGACGTCGAGGTAGGTGTCCTGCTGCCCCGCGAAGGCCGCACCCGGCAGGTCCTCCGCGGTAGCGCTGGAGCGCACGGCCACCCTTGGCTCGCCCAGGTCGGCGTAGGCCGCCACGATCTGCTCCCGCAAGCCGTCAGGGATGTCGACGCCCGCCAGCTCGTGGCGGACTGCGCTGCCGTCACCGAGGTCGCCGGACACGTCGACGCCCGCCGCGACCTCGGCGTACCCCTGGGTCGTGACGACGAACCCGCGGGGCACGGGCAGACCCGCGTCGATCAGCTCACCGAGGTTGGCCCCCTTGCCCCCGACGAGCGCGAGGTCCTCCGCCCCGACCTCCTCCAGCCGCAGGACCGCCCTCTGCTGGCCCGGCTCCCTTCGCACGTGCTCCACCTCCCTGTAGTGAACGATTCGTACTCTACAGCCCGGCTGCGCGTCACGCAGCCCCCGGCACTAGCGTGGCCGCTATGCTCTTCGCCTTCTCCGTCGCCCCGACCCAGGCCGCCGACGACTCCGGCTCGGTGAGCGCAGCTGTCGCCGACGCCCTCCGGGTCGTCCGCGACTCCGGCCTGCCCTACGAGCTGACCTCGATGTTCACCACGATCGAGGGGGAGTGGAACGAGGTGATGCCGGTCATCAAGGCGGCCTGCGACGCCGTCGGCGAGCACTCGCCCCGGGTGTCGCTGGTGCTCAAGGCCGACCTGCGCCCGGGGTATACCGGTCAGCTCACCGAGAAGGTCGAGCGCGTCACCGAACGCCTCGCCGACGGCTGAGTCCCGCGTCCGGCGCTGCGCGACTGCAGCAGATATGTCGCCCGCCGACGCGATTCCACGACATGACCGGTGCAGTCGCGCCCTTCGGGCCACGGGGACGGTCTGCGACCGAGATCCTCGAGGTCAGGCAAGCAGGCCGAACTGCGAGGCCAGGAAGAGCAGCGTGAAGCCGACGAGGAAGACCAGGCCGACGTAGGACAGCACCCGCATGGTGCCCGACAGCTGGCGCTCGCTGCGGATGATCGAGAAGTTGAGCCAGGCGAAGACCGGCGCGGTGAGGAAGGCGCTGACCATCGCGAAGCGCAGCATGTCGGCCAGCGACGCGCTCATCCACACCACGATCGCCAGCGCGATGAGCGAGATCCCGGTGATCCACAGGTCCTTGGAGCGGCTGCTCATCTCCGGCCGCGAGCGCAGCAGCCGCACCGACTCGGCGCAGGCGCGGGCATACCCGTCGACGACGGAGATGACCGTGCCGAACATGCAGGCGAAGGCGATGAGCGCCATGAGCGGCACCGCCCACTGCCCGATGGCCGCGCCGTACATGCTCATGAGCTGCGGGATGTAGGCGCCGCCGGCCATCTGCAGCTCCTGGCCGCTGCCGTACTGCACAAAGACCCCGAGGCCGATGAAGAAGACCGCGAGCACGGTGGAGACGACGTAGCCAGTGTTGAAGTCGAAGAGCACGTCGCGCACCGCGAGCCGCCGCCCCTGCGCCTTGGCCTTGACCCACAGCGAGTTCAGCGCGCTGATCTCGATCGGCGCCGGCATCCAGCCGATGACCGCGACGAGGAAGGGGAGGGTCGCGAGGGTCCAGGGGGAGGGGTCCTCGAAGCCGGGCTGCCGGACCGCTCCCTGGCCCGCCGCCATGACCACCGCGACGACGGTCGAGAGGGCGAGGGTGACCATGATGATCTTGGTGACGCCGTCGAGGGCCTTGTAGTGGCCGCCGACGAGCAGCACGAGGGTCACACCGAGCAGCACCGTCGCGAGCAGGGGCACGCCCAGGCCCCACGACGCGGGCAGCAGGTAGGCGAGGATCACGGTGCACAGCAGCGCGACGCCGGCGGTGGAGATGACCGAGGACACGGCGGCCAGCACGAAGAACACCCAGAGGTATGCCTTCCCCCGCCGGGCATACCCCTCGACCAGGCTGCGTCCGGTCTCGGCGGCGTACTGCGGGCCGAAGCGGAAGAAGGGGTACTTCAGCACGTTGGCCAGGACGATGAGCCAGACGAGCTGCCAGCCGAAGAGCGCCCCGGCCTGGGTGGAGGAGATGAGGTGGGAGGCGCCGATCGCGGCCGAGGCCGCCAGCAGCCCCGGCCCCATCGCCGCCCACCGGCTGCCCCAGGTGGACCGCGCCGAGCGCTCGCGCCCCGTCGTGGTGGAGTCCCCGTCGATCACCATGGCCCGCACGCTAGCACCGCGGCGGCTCGCTGCGGCCTTCCCGACCTGGAGCCACCTCGCCCCGGAGGCCCGGCTCAGCGCAGGTCGCGGTGCTGCCGGGCGCGCAGCGGCTTGACGACCGGCCGCCGGCCCCGGTGCCGCTGCACGGCCAGCTCGTAGGACTCCACGAGCGACTCGGTCGAGGCCCGCCAGGAGTGGGTCTGCGCGTCGGCCCGTGCGGCCGCGCCCATCCGCCCCTTGATCCCGGGCTCGAGCAGGAGGCGGCGCAGGCGGTCGGCATACCCCGCCGTGTCGCCGGGCTCGACGAGGAAGCCGGTCTCGCCGTCCTCGATGACGAAGGGGATGCCCCCGGCGCGGGCGCCGACGACCGGCACACCGCTGGCCATGGACTCCAGCGCCACCAGGCCGAGCGTCTCGGTGGTCGAGGGGAAGGCGAAGGCGTCGGCGCTGGCGTAGGCCGCCGCGAGCTCCTCCCCGGCGAGGTAGCCGGTGAAGACCGTGGGGGTCCCGGCGAAGAGCTTCTCCAGCTCGGGCCGCGCCGGACCGGACCCGACGAAGGCGAGCCGGACCCCGTCGGCCGCCAGCTCACGGATCGGCTCCAGCAGCTGGTCCAGGTCCTTCTCCCGCGACAGCCGGCCGACGTAGAGCACCAGCGGCGCCTCGGGATGGCCCCCGGTCAGCCGCTCGCGCATCTCGGGATCGCGCCGCGAGGGGTGGTAGCCGACGGTGTCGACCGCCTTGGGCCACAGGTCGACCTCGCGGATGCCGACCTCGCGGGCGCGGGCGACCATCTGCGCCGAGGTGCACAGGTTGACCTCGGCGAGGTTGTGCATCCCCGTGATCCAGGCCTGGCTCGGCGCCCGCAGCAGGGAGAGCCCGTTGCCGAGACGGGTGGTGTAGGACGGCACGTCGGTGTGGAAGCTGGCGAGCAGCGGCAGGTTGCGGCGCCGCGCCGAGATGACGCCGTAGGCCGCGAGCCACACCGGGTTGACCGCGTGCACGATGTCGGGGTGGAAGGCCTGCATCTCCCGCGCGATGCGGGCGGTCGGCAGGCCGACCATGATCTCGGGATACCACGGCTGGAAGGACACCGAGCGCACCTTCACGACGCGGTGCGGCCCGTGGTGGGTCGGCGGCTCGCCCGGGGCGAAGACCAGCGCCTCGTGCCCCAGCTCGGTCAGCTGGTCCAGGGTGCGGGTGACGCGGGTGACGACGCCGTCGACCTTGGGCAGGAAGACCTCGGTGAACAGCGCGATCCGCATGGGGTATGCCTGGGCCCGCGTCAGGCGGGATGCTCCGCGCGGTCCCCGGCGCGGTCCCCGGCGGTCGCCTCGCCGCGGCCCTCGGTGGACACGGGGGCACCCGCCCCGGCGAGCGCGGCGCGGGAGGCCGGGACGCCGGCCTCCTGGGCCGAGGTCCAGGTCGAGGTGCACGGGATCTTGTCGAGGTCGGCGCGGTCGGCATACCGCCGGGCGACGTCCTCCACCTCCATGAGCAGGCCCTCCTCGAGCAGCGTCGGCTCCAGGCCGAGGTCGAGGAAGGTCTCGTTGTGCACGTGCAGCTCGTTCTCCGCCGCCTCGTGCCGCGGGTTGGGCACCAGCTCGACCTCGGCGTCGCTGATCCGCGCGACCAGCTCGGCGAGGTCGCGCACCCGGTGGGTCTGGGTCATCTGGTTGAAGATCTTGACCCGGTCGCCGCGGGCGGGCGGGTTCTCGACCGCGATCTGCACGCAGCGCGCCATGTCGCGCAGGTGGATGAAGGCTCGGGTCTGGCCGCCGGTGCCGTGCACCGTGAGCGGGTAGCCGACCGCCGCCTGCATGAGGAAGCGGTTGAGCACCGTGCCGTAGTCGCCGTCGTAGTCGAAGCGGTTGATGAGCCGCTCGTCGCGCAGCGTCTGGTCGGTGTGCGTGCCCCAGATGATGCCCTGGTGCAGGTCGGTGATCCGCAGCGCGTCGTTCTTGGCGTAGTAGGCGAAGAGCTGCTGGTCCATGCACTTGGTCATGTGGTAGACCGAGCCCGGGTTGGTGGGGTAGAGGATCTGCTGGTCGACCTGCGCGCCGTCGTCACCGGAGATCTGGACGTCGAGGTAGCCCTCGGGGATCGCCATACCGGCGGTGCCGTAGCCGTAGACTCCCATGGTGCCGAGGTGCACGAGGTGCGCGTCGAGGCCGGTCTCCACCAGGGCGCACAGCAGGTTGTGCGTGGCCCCGGTGTTGTTGTCGACGGTGTAGCGCTTGTGCCGCGGCGACTTCATCGAGTAGGGCGCGGAGCGCTGCTCGGCGAAGTGCACGACCACGTCCGGGCGCTCGGTGTCGAGGAAGGAGCGCAGCCCCTCGTAGTCCTGCGCGAGGTCGATATCGCGGAAGCGCATCTGCTGCCCCGACACCTCGTGCCACGCGGCCAGCCGCTCCTCGATGCCGGCGATGGGGGTCAACGACTGCGCCCCGAGCTCCTCGTCGATCCGGCGCCGGACGAGGTTGTCGACGATGACGACCTCGTGGCCGAGGTCGGACAGGTGCAGCGCCGCGGGCCAGCCGCAGAAGCCGTCGCCGCCGAGCACAGCGATCAACACGTGGGGAGCTCCTTGCCGTCGGGCACGCACCGGTCGGCGCGTGGGGGTCAAGGTATCAATGCCGCCCGGGTATGCCGTGTGCCGCGGCTGGCGGCGCGGTGAAAAGGGCTGGGGCGCCCGCGCCGGACCAGGCACGATGGGGGCATGGGACACGTCGACGTCGCCGCGGTGGGCTACACGCTCCCCGACGGCAGGCCGCTGCTGCGCGACATCGGCCTGCGCCTCGGCGACGGGGCACGGGTCGCCCTGGTGGGACCGAACGGCAGCGGCAAGACCACGCTGCTGCGGATCGTCGCCGACGAGCTGCGCCCGCACGAGGGCTCGGTCTCGCGCAGCGGCGGGCTGGGGGTGATGCCGCAGTTCATCGGCACGATGGGGCGGGACACCGCCGGGGCCGAGCCGCCCACGGTGCGCGACCTGCTCGTGTCGGTGGCGCCGGGGCGGATCCGGGACGCGGCGCGGGCGCTGGAGGCCGCCGAGCTGGCGATCATGACCGTCGACGACGAGCCGGCCCAGCTCGCCTACGCCCAGGCGCTGGCCGACTGGGCCGACGTCGGCGGCTACGAGCAGGAGACGCTCTGGGACGTGTGCACGGTCGCGGCCCTGGGCACACCGTTCGAGCAGGCGCAGTGGCGGGGCACCGACACACTGTCCGGCGGGGAGCAGAAGCGGCTGGCGCTGGAGGCGCTGCTGCGCGGGCCGGACGAGGTGCTGCTGCTCGACGAGCCGGACAACTACCTCGACGTGCCGGCCAAGCGCTGGCTGGAGGAGCAGCTGCGCGCCAGCCCGAAGACCATCCTGCTGATCAGCCACGACCGGGAGCTGCTGGCCCAGGCCGCGACCCGGGTGGCGACGCTGGAGCCGGGCGCGGCGGGCAGCACCCTGTGGGTGCACCCGGGCAGCTTCGCGACCTGGCACCAGGCCCGCGAGGAGCGCAACGCCCGGCTGGAGGAGGCCCGGCGCCGCTGGGACGAGGGACACGCCAAGCTCCGCGAGCTCATGCTGCGCTACAAGGCCAAGGCGGCCTACAACGCCGACATGGCCAGCCAGTACCAGGCGGCCCAGACCCGGCTGCGTCGCTTCGAGGAGGCGGGGCCGCCGGAGGCGGTCGCGCACGAGCAGCGGGTGCGGATGCGGCTGCGCGGCGGCCGGACCGCCAAGCGGGCGGTGATCTGCGAGGACGTCGAGCTGACCGGGCTGATGCGGCCCTTCGGCCTGGAGGTCTGGTACGGCGACCGGGTCGCGGTGCTCGGCTCCAACGGCTCGGGCAAGTCGCACTTCCTGCGGCTCCTCGCGGCCGGTGGCAGCGACCCCGAGCCGGAGCACCGGCCGGTCGGTGACGTGGTGCCGGCGCCGGTCGGGCATACCGGCGTGGCGCGGCTGGGCGCCCGGGTGCGGCCCGGCTGGTTCGCCCAGACGCACGACCACCCGGAGCTGCGCGGGCGGACGCTCCTGGAGATCCTGCACCGCGGCGACGAGCACCGGCGGGGTATGCCGCAGCAGGAGGCCGCGCGGGTGCTCGACCGCTACGAGCTGGCCCGGGCCGGCGAGCAGCGCTTCGACTCGCTGTCCGGCGGGCAGCAGGCGCGGGTGCAGATCCTGCTGCTGGAGCTGTCCGGCGCGACCCTGCTGCTGCTCGACGAGCCGACCGACAACCTCGACCTGCACTCGGCCGAGGCGCTGCAGGCGGGCCTGGAGGCCTTCGAGGGCACGGTGCTCGCGGTCACCCACGACCGGTGGTTCGCCGACTCCTTCGACCGCTTCGTCGTCTTCGGCGCCGACGGGCGGGTGCGGGAGACCGACGGACCGGTGTGGGAGGAGATCAGGGTCGATCGCGCCCGGTAGCGGGCATACCGGCGTCGTTCCCGGGTCTCGGCCGCACCGAGCGCCGGTATGTCACTCAGCAGCCTGCTCGAGGAGGCTCCTGAGTGACATACCGGCGCTCAGATGACGTGGGGGCTGTCAGTTGCGGGCACCGGGTCTGGTCGGCACCCCCTCCGGCCGGTATGCCCACCCTCAACGTGCGGAGCCCTCACGCCACACGATCACGTCCGCGATTCGCAAGAGCGAGATGTCGCTCAACCCGGCTGCGCCCCGGAGTCTGGTCAGGTGGTCGACGAACTCCGCGTCCCGGAACATGTTGGAGAAGGCCGCCCACTGCCCACGTGAGTCCTGCGCCCCGAACTGCTGACGAACCACTTCGTCGTAGACAGGGATGAGATGGGGTCTCTTCCGAGCCAGAAGCTTGCTGGTGCGAACAGGACCGAACGCGGGCAGGCGTCGGAGCGCGCCCCAAAGATCTCTGGCGGGTCCGCCCTCCTCGAGCAGCCATCGATCATGGGACCGCGTGATGTTGGCGCTCCGGGGGATGTCGGCCAGCAGCTGCTCCACCTGAGAGGGATCCTCCAAGAGCTGGCGCGCGGCCCTGCCACTCACTGGCACCGAGAGCATGGACAGGGCCACCAGGTCATCGGTCGTGATCGAGTCGGCGATATCTTGGCGATCACCCCCACCGCCCAGCCGCTCGAAGTAGGAGCCGGTGTAGGCAGTGGCGGTGAAGTAGTCAGTTAGGTGCTGTAGTGCGTCCTCGAGACGGTGCGGTGTGAGGATGTCGGGCGTGGTCCACGTCGGGGCAGTCATTCATCCACGCTAGCCACGGGAGAGGTATCCGGCACGAATTCGAAGAGACTTCCAGCCGGGCACACTGACTGAGCGCCGGTATGTCACTCAGCAGCCTGCTCGAGGAGGCTCCTGAGTGACATACCGGCGCTCAGATGACGTGGGGGCTGTCAGCCCTCCTCGTCCGGCCGGGTGACCAGGGTGACGGTGACCTCGGCCCGCTCGCCGTCGCGGATGTAGGCGATCTTCGCCTCGTCGCCGGCGCCGCGCTCGCGGACCTGGCCGACGAGGGCGGTGGCGCTGGTGACGGGCTCGTCGTCGATGGCGACGATGAGGTCACCGCTCTCCAGGCCGACCGCCGACGCGGGGGAGTCCGGCTCCACCTGGGTGACCGCGGCACCGGAGACCGTGGCGCCGTCGGCCTGCGCCTGGGCGTCGTCGAGGCCGACCCCGAGGAAGGCGTGCGTCGCGGTGCCGGTCTCGATGAGCTGGTCCGCGATGAGCTGGACCTTGCCCGAGGGGATGGCGAAGCCGATGCCGATGGAGCCGCTCTGGCCGCCCATGCCGGAGCCCAGCGAGGCGATCGAGGAGTTGATGCCGACCAGCTCGCCGGCGGCGTTGACCAGGGCGCCGCCGGAGTTGCCCGGGTTGATCGCGGCCGAGGTCTGGATCGCGTTGGTGAAGACGGCGGCGCCCGGGTCGCTGGGGTCCTGGGACGAGCCCTGCGTGGTGACCGGCCGGTCCAGCGCGCTGACGATCCCGGTGGTGACGGTTCCGGACAGGCCCAGCGGGTTGCCGACGGCCATGACCGGGTCGCCCACGCCCAGCGCGGAGTCGTCGCCCACGGCGATCGGGGTGAGCCCGTCCGGCACCGAGTCCATCTTGATGACGGCGAGGTCGCTCGAGGGGTCGGTCCCGACGACCTCGGCGGGGTAGGAGCGCCCGTTGGGCAGGGTGACCTGCACCTCCTGGGCGCCCTCGACGACGTGCGCGTTGGTGACGATGTGGCCCTCGGTGTCCCACACGACACCGGACCCCGCGCCCTCGCCGTTCATGCCGGCGACGGCTATCGAGACCGTGCTCGGGGTGACGGCGTCGGCGACCGAGCCCCAGTCCTGCTCGCCGGTCAGCGAGACCGTCGTGCCCCGGGCGTCGCCGGAGGCCTGGTCGTCCTCGGAGTCGGCCACGCTCTGCTCGGCGACGGTGCCCGGACCGTCCCCGGCGAGCTGGATCGCGGCATAGGTCCCGCCCGAGGCGAGCAGCGCCGCGAGCACGCTCGCGACGGCGATGTCACCGACCCGTCGGCGCTCGCGCCGGGGAGCGGGAGGGGTGGTGGTGGGAGGCGCGGCCTGGTGCGCGGTCGTGTCGTCCGACGAGGCCTCGGTCCGCACCGGCGGGACCGGTGAGGTGGCGTCCGAGGAGAGGGGACCGGTCGCGTCCTGCTGCTGCGCCCGGTCGGAGGAGTAGCCCTGCGGGTCCTGCTGTGGCGTCGTCATGGTCCGATGACATCACGCGGACGTCGGCACAGCCTGGGTGCGGGCTATGAGTTTGCTGGACGCGCCGGCGCGGGCAGCTCGACGCGGAACGTGGCCCCGCCGCCGCGCGTAGGGGTATGCCTGACCGAGCCCTGGTGGCGCCCCACGATGGCGGCGACGATCGCCAGCCCCAGCCCGGTGCCGCCGGAGGCGCGGCTGCGCGACTTGTCGGCGCGGTAGAAGCGCTCGAAGACCCGGTCGGCGGTGTCCTCGGACAGGCCCTGCCCGTGGTCACGCACCTCGACGACGACCTGCTCGCCGACGCGCCCCACCGCCACCTCGACCGGCGTCCCCGCCGGGGTGTGCGCCAACGCGTTCGCGACGAGGTTGGTGAGGACCTGGCGCAGCGCGCCGTCCTCGCCGACGACCACGGGCACCGAGTCCGGGTCGGTCCCGGGCAGCGGCACGAGCCGCACGCTGCGCTCCGGCGCCCGCACCCGCGCGTCCTGCACGACGTCGGACGCGAGCACCGTGAGGTCGACCCGGGTGGGGGCCATCTCCGGCTGCGAGTCCCACCGCGTCAGGGTCAGCAGGTCCTCGACGAGCCGGGTCATCCGGGTGGCCTCGTCCTCGATCCGGCGCATCGCCCCGGCGACGTCCTCGGGGTCGGACATGGCCCCGAAACGGTGCAGCTCGGCATACCCCTTGACCGTGGCGAGCGGGGTCCGCAGCTCGTGCGAGGCGTCCGCCACGAAGTCGCGCATCCGCTGCTCGGAGGCCTCGCGGACCGCGAAGGAGTGCTCGATGTGCGCGAGCATCGCGTTGAGCGACTCCGAGAGGGAGCCGACCTCGTCGCGGGCGCCGGGCGGGGGGATGCGCCGGGTGAGGTCGCCGGCCGCGATCGCCGCCGCGGTGTCCTCCATCCGGCTGAGCGGGCGGAAGGCGCGGCGCACGGCGAACCAGCCGAGCACCCCGACGAGCACCATCGTCGTCAGCCCGATGACGAAGGTGAGGAAGGCCAGCTGCCGGACCGTGCTGTCGACCTCGTCCAGCGGCAGCGCCACCGCGATGGTGCCGGAGACCACCTCCTGGCCCTCGTTCATCGGCAGCGCCAGCACCCGCCAGGTGCCGACGCCCTCGGTGCTGCCGACGGTGAACGGCGTCCCGAGCCGCTCGTCGTGGGTGGTGACCCGGTGCAGGTCCGGGGTGTCCTGCATCCCGCGCGAGGCGAGCGGGACGGTGCGCGCCGAGGGGTCGTTGGGCGTGTAGAGGATGTAGTAGGAGTTCGGCGGCAGCCACAGCTCGGCGCTGGTGCTCTGCTGCCCCGTCGCCTCCTCGAGCAGCTGCGCGGAGACCCGCTGGGCGAGCGGGTTGATGTAGGTCTCGAGGTCGGCGTCCACCCGGTCCACGAGGTAGCCGCGGAGCATGGTCATGGTCACCGAGGTCGTGAGCAGGTAGGCCGCGAGCACGAGGAGCACGAGCACCGTGACGAGCCGTCGGGTCAGCGACAGCCCGTGGAGCTTGGTGTAGGCGGCGCGGCGCAGGTGCTGGAGCACGGGAGGGGTATGCCGCCTCAGCGCGGCTCGCGCAGCACGTAGCCGACGCCGCGCTTGGTGTGGATGAGCGGCTCGCCGACGACGTCGATCTTGCGCCGCAGGTAGGAGATGTAGGACTCCACGATGTTCATCTCGCCGCGGAAGTCGTAGTCCCACACGTGGTCCAGGATCTGGCTCTTGGAGAGCACCCGGCCGGGGTTGAGCATGAGGTAGCGCAGCAGCTTGAACTCGGTGGGGGAGACCTCGATGACCTTGCCCGCGCGGCGCACCTCGTGGCTGTCCTCGTCCAGCTCCAGGTCCGCGACCCGCAGCGCGTGGTCGTCGCCCTCCTCGGCGACCCGGGTGCGGCGCAGCACGGCGCGGATGCGGGCCACGACCTCCTCCAGGCTGAACGGCTTGGTGACGTAGTCGTCGCCGCCGACGGTGAGGCCCTTGATCTTGTCGTCGAGGGAGTCCTTGGCGGTGAGGAAGACGATCGGCAGGTCCAGGCCCCGCTCGCGCAGGGTGCGCGTCACGGTGAAGCCGTCCATGTCCGGCAGCATGATGTCGAGCACGGCGAGGTCGAAGTCGTGCTCGCCGGACAGCTGCAGCGCGCTGCGCCCGTCGGGGGCGGCGTGCACCGCGAAGCCGGCGAAGCGCAGGCTCGTCGTCAGCAGCTCGCGGATGTTGGTCTCGTCCTCGACCACCAGCAGCGTGGCCTCCGGATCGGTGTCACTGGCGGTGGTCATACACCCATCGTGACGATGGAGCCTGGGCGTTCCCTGGGAGTATGCTGCGCAGGTCAGCTCGTGCCGGGGGCCGAGACGTCGAGGTCGTCCGCGTCGACGATGCGGTAGGCATACCCCTGCTCGGCGAGGAAACGCTGCCGGTGCGCGGCGAACTCGGCGTCCACCGTGTCGCGCGTGACCAGCGTGTAGAAGTGCGCGGTGCGCCCGTCGCCCTTGGGGCGCAGGACCCGGCCCAGTCGCTGCGCCTCCTCCTGGCGCGAGCCGAAGGTGCCCGAGACCTGGATGGCGACGCTGGCCTCGGGCAGGTCGATGGAGAAGTTCGCGACCTTGCTCACGACGAGCAGGCTGATCTCGCCCTCGCGGAACTGCCGGAAGAGCTCCTGCCGGCGCGCCACCGTCGTCTCGCCGGTGATGAGCGGGGCGTCCAGGCGCTCGGAGAGCTGCTCGAGCTGCTCGAGGTACTGGCCGATGACGAGCGTGGGCTGGCCGCGGTGGTGCTCCACGAGGCGGTCGACCACCGTGTCCTTGGCCGGGGCGCAGGCGGCGAAGCGGTAGCGCTCGTCCGGCTCGGCGACGGCATACGCCATCCGCATCGCCTCCGGCATGCTCACCCGCACCTCGACGCAGTCGGCGGGCGCGATGTAGCCCTGGGACTCGATGTCCTTCCACGGCGCGTCGAAGCGCTTGGGGCCGATGAGCGAGAAGACGTCGGACTCGCGGCCGTCCTCGCGCACCAGCGTGGCGGTGAGGCCCAGGCGGCGGCGCGCCTGCAGGTCGGCGGTCATCCGGAAGATCGGCGCGGGCAGCAGGTGCACCTCGTCGTAGACGATGAGGCCCCAGTCGCGGGCGTCGAGCAGGTCCAGGTGTGGGAAGACGCCCTTCCGCTTGAGCGTGAGGACCTGGTAGGTCGCGATGGTGACCGGGCGGATCTCCTTGCGGGAGCCGGAGTACTCCCCGATCTCGTCCTCGGTGAGCGTGGTGCGGCGCAGCAGCTCCTCGCGCCACTGCCGGGCGCTCACCGTGTTGGTGACGAGGATGAGCGTCGTCGTCGAGGAGCGGGCCATCGCCCCGGCCCCGACGAGGGTCTTGCCCGCGCCGCAGGGGAGGACGACGACGCCGGAGCCGCCGTCCCAGAAGCCGTCCACCGCGTGCTGCTGGTAGGGGCGCAGCGACCAGTCGGTGGTGTCCAGGTCGATCGGGTGGGCCTCGCCGTCGACGTAGCCCGCGAGGTCCTCGGCCGGCCAGCCGACCTTCAGCAGCTCCTGCTTGAGGTGGCCGCGCTCGGAGGCGTGCACCCGGACGGTGTCCTCGTCCACCCGGTCGCCGACGAGGGGCGTGATCTTCTTGTGCCGCAGCACCTCGGTGAGGACCGCGCGGTCGGTCGTGCGGAGCACGAGGACCGGCTCGTCGCCGCCGTCGACGACCTCCTTGGTCAGGGTGAGGCGGCCGTAGCGGGCCATCGTCTCGGCGACGTCGACGAGCAGCGACTGCGGCACGGGGAAGCGGCTGTGCTCGATGAGGGCATGCACCACCTGCTCGGCGTCGTGGCCCGCGGCGCGGGCGTTCCACAGGCCGAGCGGGGTCACGCGATAGGTATGCACGTGCTCGGGCGCGCGCTCCAGCTCGGCGAAGGGCGCGATGTCGCGCCGCGCGGCGTCGGCGCCGTCGTGGTCGACCTCGAGCAGGAGGGTCTTGTCGGACTGGACGATCAGGGGGCCGTTCATCGTGCGGATAACGGTATGCCGCCCCGCGCGCATTCCGCGACGCGCGACCGCCACCCGACCGGGCGTCGCGTGTGGTTGCTCACCGCTCGACCGGGCGTCGCCTGTGGTTGCCGAGCCAACCATTCGCGGCGCTCGGTGGGGGGCTGGGCAACCATTCGCGACGCTCGGTGGGGAGGGCGGGGGTAGACTGGCAGGGAACGACATACGCGCTCCGGGGTCGGTGAAACTCCGAGCCGGCGGTGACAGTCCGCGACCCGACCGCAGCCAGCGGCCGGTTGACCTGGTGGAACTCCAGGACCGACGGTGAAAGTCCGGAAGGGAGGCAGCGCGTGGGTCGGCGGCCTGGCCGTCCGCCCACCCGTCGCGGGCACGCCTCGCGACCCGTGGCGGCGTCGCCGTCGTCCCCGCAGCCTCCCCACGTCCCCGGGCACCGACCTGGAGAGGACGACGGGTGACCGGCCACTACACCCTGCACCCCGCGCCGCCGACGGCCGCGGTCGAGGCCGCGCTTGACCGCGCGGTCGAGCTGGCTCGGCGCGGGCCCCGCCAGGACCGCAACCCGCGGGTCGGGTGCGTCCTGCTCGACCCAAAGGGTGTGACCGTGGGGGAGGGCTTCCACGCCGGCCACGGGACGCCGCACGCCGAGGCCGTGGCGCTCGCCGCGGCGGGTGACTCGGCGCGTGGCACGACCGCCGTCGTCACGCTCGAGCCCTGCTCGCACCACGGCAGGACGCCGCCGTGCGCCGACGCGCTGGTCGCCGCCGGCATCACGCAGGTCGTGTATGCCGGTGCCGACCCCACGCACGCCGGTGGCGGTGCCCGGGTGCTCCGGGAGGCGGGGGTCGACGTGCGCAAGCACCGGCACACCGGGGCCGAGCAGGTCGTGGCCGACTGGGCCCGGGCGGCGACGCTGGGGCGCCCGCACGTCACGTGGAAGCTGGCCAGCACCCTCGACGGCCGGGTCGCCGCGGCCGACGGGACCAGCCGCTGGATCACCTCGCCGGAGTCACGCGCGGAGGCGCACCGGGTGCGGACGCGGGTCGGCGCTGTCGTCGTCGGCACCGGGACCGCGCTGGCCGACGACCCCTCGCTCACCGCTCGGGACCGCGCCGGTCGGCTCCTGCAGGAGCAACCGCTCCGGGTCGTCGTGGGCCACCGGGACCTGCCCGCGGGGAGCCGGCTGGGGGAGACGCGGGAGGGGGAGATGGTGCCGGAAGAAGGGCCTGCCGACGGCTGGTCGTCGGGAGAAGGACCTCGCGACGACCAGGTCTCTTCCTCGAGAGAGGGGCCGGTGCTGCACCTGCGCACCCACGACCCGGCGCAGGTGCTGGCCGAGCTGCGCGGTCGCGGGGTGCACAGCGTGCTGCTCGAGGGCGGCCCGACGCTGGCCGGCGCGTTCTGGCGGGCCGGGCTGGTCGACGAGCTGCTCGTCCACCTCGCGCCGGCCCTGCTCGGTTCTGGGCCCGGTGCTGTCCCCGACCTCGGCATCGGCACCCTCGCCGACGCCGCGCGCCTGGAGCTCGTCGACGTCGACCGGCTCGGACCGGACCTGCAGCTGCGGCTCCGGTCGGTGCCCGGCCCGGCTACGACCCGGAACGGCTCCGCACCCGCCCACAGCGCCTCCTCGGCGTCCACCGGCACCGCTGCTGTTCACGCGGCCTCGAGCGAGCACGCGCATACCCCGTCCGACCAGGAGGTCCCCTGATGTTCACCGGCATCGTCGAGGAGCTCGGCTCCCTCGTCTCGCGCACCGACGGCACCGACGCGAGCGTCGTGGAGGTCCGCGGCCCGCTCGTGGTGGCGGACGCCGCCAACGGCGCGTCGATCGCCGTCAACGGCGTCTGCCTGACGGTGACCCGGCACACCGAGGACGGCTTCACCGCCGACGTCATGGCCGAGACCCTCGCCGTCACCACCCTCGGCGGGCTCGCGCCCGGCGACCCGGTCAACCTGGAGCGCTCGCTGCCGGGCGGCGGGCGGCTCGGCGGCCACGTCGTGCAGGGCCACGTCGACGGCACGACCACGGTGCTCTCGCGCACCCCGGGGGAGCGGTGGGAGGTGGTCCGGCTCGCGCTGCCGCCGCAGCTGGCGCGCTACGTCGCGCACAAGGGCTCGGTCGCCCTCGACGGCGTCTCGCTCACCGTCTCGGCGCTCGGGCCGGACTGGTTCGAGGTCTCGCTCATCCCCACCACGCTGGACCTCACCACCCTCGGGGTCCGTGGGCCGGGCCAGGCGGTCAACGTCGAGGTCGACGTGCTCGCGAAGTATGCCGAGCGCCTGCTCGACCCGGAGCTGGCCCGATGAGCGCCGGATCGGCGCAGGCCCCGGACCTGCCCCGGGCCCTGGCGGCGCTGCGCGCGGGACGGCCGGTGCTGGTGCTCGACGACGAGGACCGGGAGGACGAGGGCGACGTCGTGCTCGCGGCGCAGACGCTCACCCCGGCGTGGACCGGCTGGGCGGTCCGGCACACCTCCGGCTTCCTCTGCGCGCCCATGCCGGGCGCGTGGGCCGACCGGCTGGGGCTGCCGGCGATGGTCGCCGACGCGGCGAACGAGGACGAGCTGCGGACGGCATACACCGTCACCGTGGACGCCGCCACGGGCGTGACCACCGGGATCAGCGCCGCCGACCGCTGCCGCACCGCGCAGGTGCTCGCCGACGAGGACAGCACCGCGGCCGACCTGCGGCGTCCCGGTCACCTCGTGCCGCTGCGCGCCCGCGACGGCGGCGTGCTCGCCCGCCGGGGTCACACCGAGGCGTGCGTCGACCTCTGCCGGCTCGCCGGTCTGGCCCCGGTGGGGGTGATCGGCGAGCTCGTGGCCGACGACGGCGAGATGCTGCGCGGGCCGGCGGTGCGGGCGCTCGCCGCCGAGCACGACCTGCCGGTCCTGACCATCGCCGAGCTCGCCACCCACCGCCTGCGGCACGACCGGGTCGAGCGGGTCGCCAGCTCGACCCTGCCGACCGAGCACGGCGAGCTGGTGGTGCACGGCTACCGCGACCGGGTGACCGGGCTCGAGCACCTGGCGCTGCTCGGCCGGCCGGACCCCGGTCCGAGCCCGCTGGTCCGGGTGCACTCCGAGTGCCTCACCGGCGAGTCGCTGGGCTCCCGGCGGTGCGACTGCGGGCCCCAGCTGCAGGACGCGCTCGCCCGGGTCGCGGTCGAGGGCGGGGCGGTGGTCTACCTGCGCGGGCACGAGGGGCGCGGGGTCGGCCTCGTCGACAAGCTCCGGGCGTATGCCGCGCAGGACGGCGGCCTCGACACGGTCGCCGCGCAGGAGGCGCTGGGGCTGCCGGTGGACGCCCGGGACCACTCCGTCGCCGCCGCGATCCTCGAGGACGTCGGCCTCGCCGGCCGTCCATTGCGGCTGCTGACCCACAACCCGGACAAGGTCGCCGCCCTCACCGGGCTCGGCCTCGTCGTCGCCGAGACGCTGCCGTCCGGGCGGGCGGCACCGGCCGAGGCACAGGCATACCTGCGGACGAAGGTGGAGCGCCTCGGGCACACCCCGCACCACGAGACGAGGAGCACAGCATGAGCAAGGCCGGAGCGCCCACCCTGAGCGTCGACGGGACCGGGCTGCGGGTCGCGGTCGTCGCCGCCTCCCGGCACACGACCGTCATGGACGGCCTGCTCGACGGCGCCCGCCGCGCGCTCGCCGAGGCGCATGTCGAGGACGTGCGCGAGGTGCGCGTGCCCGGGAGCTTCGAGCTGCCCGTGGCCGCGGCCCGGCTCGCGCGGGAGGGGTATGACGCGGTCGTCGCCCTCGGTGTGGTGATCCGGGGCGGCACCCCGCACTTCGACTACGTGTGCCAGGCCGCGACGTGGGGGCTGACCCAGGCGTCGGTCGAGACCGGGGTCCCGGTCGGCTTCGGAGTGCTGACCTGCGACGACGAGCAGCAGGCGCTGGACCGCGCCGGGCTGCCGGGGTCGGCCGAGGACAAGGGCCACGAGGCCGCCACCGCCGCGGTCGCGACCGTGCTGGCCCTGCGCTGAGCTACCGGCGCCGGGGCATCTGAGAGGCTGGCGGCATGACGCGCACCCTGCCAATGACGGAGCCGCTGCCGGACCAGCCGGACCGGGTGACGATCTACGAGGTCGGCCCGCGCGACGGCCTGCAGAACGAGAAGTCCGTCGTGCCGACGCAGGTCAAGGCGGAGTTCGTCCGGCGGCTGCTGGCCGCCGGGCTGGAGACCGTGGAGCTCACCAGCTTCGTCCCGCAGAAGTGGGTGCCCCAGCTCGGGGACGCCGAGGAGCTGATGGACCTGCTGGGGGAGGAGGGGCTGGGCCAGCGGCGCCCGGTCCTCGTGCCCAACGAGCGAGGGCTGGACCGGGCGCTGGAGCGCGGCGTCACCTCGGTCGCGATCTTCGGCAGCGCCACCGAGACCTTCGCCCGCAAGAACCTCAACAGGTCGGTCGAGGAGTCGGTCCAGATGTTCGCCCCCGTGGTGAAGCGCGCGCTCGACGCCGGCGCGTGGGTCCGGGCCTACGTCTCGATGTGCTTCGGCGACCCGTGGGAGGGCCCGGTGCCGGTCGAGCAGGTCGTCGACGCCTGCTCCCGGCTCATGGACCTCGGCTGCGACCAGCTCTCGATCGGCGACACGATCGGCGTGGGCACGCCCGGGCACGTGCACCGGCTCCTCGACGCCCTCGGTGACGCGGGGATCGGCCCGGAACAGACGGCCGTGCACTTCCACGACACCTACGGGCAGGCGCTGGCCAACACCATGACCGCCATCGGCGACGGGGTGCGGGTCGTCGATGCCTCGACCGGAGGCCTGGGCGGCTGCCCCTATGCCAGGTCCGCCACCGGCAACCTCGCGACCGAGGACCTCGTCTGGGCCCTCGACGGCCTGGGTATCGAGCACGGCGCCGACCTCGACGCGCTCGTGCGGACGAGCACCTGGATGGCCGAGCAGCTCGGTCGCCCGGCGCCCTCGCGGGTGGTCAAGGCCCTGGCCGGGGACTGACGCCGAGCCTCGTCGGACCCTACGATGAGCCGATGCTGCTGGCCGACGAGCTCATCCTGCTGCTGCTCGACGACCGGACCGGCCACTGGCTGGTCCGCCGCCCTGCGGTGCGCGCGTCGGTGCGGGTGGCGCTGGTGGTCGAGCTGCTGGCCCGGCGCCAGCTCGCCCTCGACGACGGCGGGGTGCTCGTCCAGGGGCTGAGCGGCACCACCGGCGGCGACCGGGTCCTGGAGCAGGTGGCCCAGCAGGTCGTCGGCCAGCGCCCGGCAGAGCTCAAGCGCCCCCGCCGTGGCGAGGTCGAGGAGCTGCTGGCCGGCCTGCGGGACTCCGGAGTGCTGCGGCGGACCTGGCTCAACCGCAACCGGCACCTGCCCCGCGACACCCACCCCGAGGCAGGCGTGCGCGCCCGGCTGCGCGAGGCGCTCGGCGTCGACCGGCGGCCGGACCGGCATACCGCGCTGCTCGTCGCCCTCGTCTTCGAGCTCGGCCTGCTGCCCACGCTCTTCCCCGACGAGGACGTGCTCACCCTCGACCACCGGGCGGCGATCATCGTCGAGGCGCTGCGCACCGACCTGCACTACTTCCCGACGACGCTCGAGGACGACGCGCGCGAGCGGATCGAGGGGCGGGACGTCGCAAGTGGTGTGGGGGATGCGATCTCGGGCGTCGGGGACGCGCTGGAGTTCCTCGAGGTCGTGGTGGGCGCGACCCGGCTCCTCAGCCTGCCGGTGCGTGCCCTGGTGCGCGTGCTCGGCGAGCTGCCCTGAGAGGTAGGGCGACCTCCTCCCTCAGGTGCCGGTGATGTCGCGCCGCCGGTAGCCGAGCGCGCCGAGGGCGATGAGCACGACCGCGAGCGCGAGCGTGCCGAGCACGGCGGTCCAGTCCACCGTGTCGACCGGCAGCTGCGGCAGCGCCGCCCACGGGGTGAGCCGGGTCAGCCACTCCGGCAGGTCGAGCGCGGCACCGACCCACACCATGAACAGGCTCCAGCCGATGACCACCCAGGCCAGCCAGCCGAGCCGGGGAGCCCACCCGTGCAGCAGCACCGCGACGCCGAGCGCGACGAGCCCGCCCGGCGCGAGCGCGAGCGCTCCCTCGGTGGTCCGCGCCACCCATGACCAGTCGCCGGTCGCCCGCGCCTGGTTGAGCGCGAGCACCGCCCCGACGGCCGCGAAGAGCACCACGGGGACGAGCACCGCGATCCCGAGGTGGCTGGCCAGCAGCTGGCGCCGGGAGAGCGCCGTCGACAGCACCAGCTCGGCGTGGCCCCGTTCCTCCTGCTCGTGCAGGCGCCCGAAGAGCTGCACCGCGAGGACCGCCACGACCACCGACACGATGCCCAGCATCGTCACGAAGAAGGCCTCGGTGAGCTGGTCGGTCCCGCCGCCCATGCGCTGGATGATGAGCTGCAGCTGCGGCACCTGCTCCAGCATCTCGCCGAAGCTCGTCGACAGCGACCCCATCGCGATGGCGAAGAGCAGCAGGCCCAGGCTCCACCCGATCACCTGTCCCCGGTGCAGCCGCCAGGCCAGCGCCCGGCCGCTGCGCAGCCCCGGGGGCGCCTCCGCCCGGCCGCTGCGTGCCGCCCACAGCCCGGACCCGTGGTCGCGGCGCGCCTCGAGCGCCACGGCACCCGCGAGCAGCAGCACGGTCGCCGCCGCGGGCAGGAGGAGCACCCACCAGCGCTCGCCGGCATACGGGCGGGCCAGCGCCATCCACTGCAGCGGTGAGGCCCAGGCCAGGCGCGTGACCGCGTCGTCGCTCGAGCCGTCGGCCACCGCCCGCAGGGTGTATGCCGCCGCGACCGTCCACAGGCCGATCGCCCGGGCGGTGCGCGCCGAGGCGCTCAGCTGGGCGGCGAGGGCGCCGACGGCGGCGAAGGTGGCGCCGACCAGCGCCAGCCCGGCGCCGAAGGCCACGGACCCGACGACCGGCTCGCCCAGCGCCGTCATCGAGGCGGCCACGAGGACCCCGAGGACGAGGCAGGCGGCGAGCGTGACGAGCATGCCCGCGACGAGCGGGACGTGCCGGCCGACGGAGGCGGAGCGCAGCAGCTCGGTGCGCCCGTCCTCCTCCTGGGCGCGGGTGGAGCGGATGATGCCGAGGACGGCCATGATCGAGGCCATGGCGGCGACGAAGGTGCCGACCCGCCATACCGTGAACCCGCCGGCGGTCGAGAGGTCGAAGGGCGGCCCGAGCATCGCCCGCATCGTCGGGTTGGAGGTCATCGTGGTGATGAGCAGGTCGGCGTTGTCCGGGTCGATGATCTGCTCGTAGGCCGCGGCCGTGGCGGGTACGACGGCGGTGAGCGCGAGCACCCAGGCGAGGTAGAACCAGCGGCTGCGGCGGGCCGCGAGCCGGACCAGCTCGCCGAGCCCGGTCACGAGTCGGACTCGTCGTAGTGCCGCAGGAAGAGCTCCTCCAGGGTCGGCGGGGTCGAGGTGATCGAGCGGATGCCCAGGGCCGAGAGCCGCGACATGACCGACCCCAGCTCGGTGTCGTCGACCTGGCAGGTCAGGCGGTGGCCCTCGATCTGCGCGTCGTGGACACCGGGCGCGTCGGCGACACCGGCGGGGACCGGCGCGGCGAGCTCGGCGACCACGGAAGTGCGGGTGAGGTGGCGCAGCTCGGCGAGCGTGCCGGACTCCACGATCTGCCCCGCGCGGATGATGGAGACCCGGTCGCAGAGGTGCTCGACCTCGGACAGGATGTGGCTGGAGAGCAGCACGGTCCGGCCCCGCTCGCGCTCGGCCTCGACGACGAGACGGAACTGCGCCTCCATGAGCGGGTCCAGCCCGCTCGTCGGCTCGTCCAGGAGGAGCAGCTCGACGTCGGAGGCGAGCGCGGCGACGAGCGCGACCTTCTGCCGGTTGCCCTTGGAGTAGGTCGTGCCCTTCTTGGTCGGGTCGAGGTCGAAGCGCTCCAGCAGATCGGCGCGACGGCCCTGGTCCAGCCCGCCGCGCAGCCGCCCGAGCAGGTCGATGACCTCCCCGCCGGTGAGGCCGGGCCAGAGCGCGACGTCGCCGGGTACGTAGGCGAGCCGCCGGTGCAGCGCCGGCGCGTCGGTCCAGGGGTCGCCGCCGAGGAGCCGGGCGGTGCCCGAGTCGGCGCGCAGCAGCCCGAGCAGGACCCTGATCGTCGTGGACTTGCCCGAGCCGTTGGGCCCGAGGAAGCCGTGCACCTCGCCCTGCGCGACCGACATCGTGAGCCGGTCCAGCGCGGTCGTGGCGCCGAACCGCTTGGTGACCTCGACGAGCTCGATGACGTCCACGTCGCCGAGGCTACTCCTGCGGCGACGAGGTGCGCGGCGCTGACGCGGCGGGGCGTCGGCATACCGGGGAGACGGCTGCGTCCGGTCGGTCTACGCTTCGCTCGTGATCGAGGAGAGGCCTGACGGGGCGAGCGCCAGCGACTACCTTCCGCCCACGCAGATCCGGGTGCTCAGCCTGGCCCTCATCCGGCACCCGGGGACCGGCGCCCTCTTCGTGACCGAGTACCTCGACCCGGCCCGCGACGAGACGCTGCACCGTCCCGCGGGCGGCGGGATCGAGTTCGGCGAGACCTCCGAGCAGGCGCTGCGGCGCGAGTTCCGCGAGGAGTTCGACACCGAGCTGGAGGTGGGGGAGCGGCTCGGGGTGGTCGAGAACATCTTCGTCTTCAACGGCCGCCCCGGGCACGAGTACATCGTGGTCCACGAGGCCACCTTCCTCGACCGGGCGATGCTCGGCCACGGCCCCTGGCCCGTGCTCGATGCCCCCAGCGACGTCGGGGTGTGGCGCCCCGCCACCGGCGTGGACCTTCCCCGCCTCGTCCCGGACGCCCTCGCCGACCTGTTTTGAGGGAGGCCCGCGGGGCCGGTCCGCGCTGGCATACTCCCTCGGTATGCCGATGGGTGAGGACGGGAGCTGGCGCCCGGGGACCCGTGAGGACCAGCGACGCGAGGCAGCCGCGCTCGGTGAGGACAAGGGTGTTCGCCTGATGAGGTGGGCGTTCCCAGTCTTCGCTGCACTCAGCTGGGTCACCTTCCTCTTGGGGTGGTCGCAGGGGGACGCCTGGCGCGCGGACGGCCTGCTCCTCTATCTGCTGATCGCCTGTGGGTGGAGCGTCCTCGCGCTCGGCGCCTGGTGGACGCACCTGCGTGCGAAGGCCCGCCGCACCTGACGCGAGCTCGGCGCTTCCGTCCCGCGCACACCCGGGCCGGAACGGCTCACCCGCGCACATGAACGCCTGAGCCGTTCGCGCCGGGCGTGTCGGCGGCCGAAGACTCACGTGGACGCTGCGGCCGGAGATGCCCGGCCCGCGCTGGCATACTCCCTCGGTATGCCGAAGGGCGAGGATGGGAGCTGGCGCCCGGGGACCCGGCAGGAGCAACGGCGCGAGGCAGCCGCACGGTTTGAGGCGAAGGGTGCGCGCCTGATGCTGTGGTCGTCGCCCGTCTTCGCGGCGATCTTCTGGATCCTCATCCTCGTCGGATGGGTGCGGGGCACGGACCTGCTCCTCCTGAATCTGCTGAGCGCCTGCCTCTGGAGCCTCATCACCATCGGCCTGTGGTGGACGCACCTGCGCGCGAGGGCCCGCCGCACCCGACGCAACGGCAAGATCGCTGGGTGCGAGGCGGGCGGCGGGACGGCATACCGTGGGGCCATGAAGTCAGGGATCGACCGCGACACCATGAACACCGACGTCCGACCGCAGGACGACCTCTTCGCGCACGTCAACGGGGGCTGGCTCGCGTCCGCGACGATCCCGGACGACCGCTCGCGCTACGGCGCCTTCGACACGCTGCGCGAGAACGCCGAGGCCGCGGTCCGCGAGCTCATCGAGACCGCCGCCCAGCGCCAGCCCGCGCTCGACACCCCGGCCGGCAAGGTGGGGGCGCTCTACGCCAGCTTCATGGACGCCGACCAGGTCGCGCAGGTGGGGACCGCGCCGCTGGTGGAGCCGCTGCGCCAGGTCGCGCAGGTCACCGACACGAGCGGGCTCGCCGCGCTGTCCGGCCGGCTGCAGCGCGAGGGCGTCGAGGGGCTCGCGCACATCTGGGTCACCGCCGACGCCGGTGACCCGGACAGCTACATCGCCTACCTGCACCAGGGCGGCATCGGGCTGCCGGACGAGGCCTACTACACCGACGAGGAGCACGCCGCGGTCCGCGACGCCTACCGCGCCTACCTCGCGAAGCTGCTCGAGCTGGCCGGGCCTGCGCTCGCCGAGGCCGGCCTCGACGAGGTCACCGGTGAGGACGCCGTGGAGCGCGTGTATGCCCTCGAGGAGCGGATCGCCGCCGCCCACTGGGACCGGGTCGCCGCCCGGGACGCGGTCAAGAGCTACACCCGCCTCACCCGCGCCGAGCTGGCCGAGCGCACCCCCGGCTGGGACTGGGACGCGTGGGCCGAGGGGCTCGGCGCCCCCGACGGCGCGCTCGACGCGGTCGTCGCCCGCCAGCCCGACGTGCTCACCGCGGTCGGGCAGGCCCTGCAGGACGTGCCCCTCGTCGACTGGCAGGCCTGGCTGGCGGTGCGGGTCGTCGACTCGCTCGCGCCCTACCTCACCGACGAGCTCGTCGAGGCCCACTTCGACTTCCACGGCCGCACCCTGTCCGGCACGCCCGCCAACAAGGAGCGGTGGAAGCGCGGGGTCGGTCTGGTCGAGGCGCTGCTCGGCGAGGCCGCGGGCGAGCTCTACGTCGAGGCGCACTTCCCGCCCGCAGCCCGCGAGCGGATGGGCGAGCTCGTCGCCAACGTCACCGAGGCCTTCAAGCAGCGCATCGGCGAGCTGGAGTGGATGGGCGAGCAGACCCAGGAGCGCGCGCTGGACAAGCTCGCGGCCTTCCGGCCCAAGATCGGCCACCCGCCGACCTTCCGCGACTACTCGGCATACCAGCTCGACGCGGGCGACCTCGTCGGCAACGTGCGCCGGGGCGCCGCCTTCGAGACCGACCGCGAGCTGGGCAAGATCGGTGGCGCGATCGACCAGGACGAGTGGCTCATGACGCCGCAGACGGTCAACGCCTACTACCACCCGATGCTCAACGAGATCGTCTTCCCCGCCGCGATCCTGCAGCCGCCGTTCTTCGACGTCGACGCCGACGACGCGGCCAACTACGGCGGGATCGGTGCGGTCATCGCGCACGAGATCGGGCACGGCTTCGACGACCAGGGCAGCAGGTATGCCGGTGACGGCTCGCTCACCGACTGGTGGACCGAGGCGGACCGGGAGGCCTTCGACGCGCGCAGCCAGCAGCTCATCGAGCAGTTCGGCACGCTGTCCCCGCGCGACATCCCCGGCGGCACCGCGACCGTCAACGGCGGCCTGACCGTCGGGGAGAACATCGGCGACCTGTGCGGGCTGGAGCTGGCCCACCTCGCCTACCGCATCGCCACCGACGGCTCCGCGCCGGAGGTCGACGGGTGGACCGGTGACCAGCGGTTCTTCCTCGGCTGGGGCTCGGTGTGGCGCACCATGGCCCGGGAGGAGGAGGCCCGGCGGCTGCTCTCGGTCGACCCGCACGCCCCGGCCGACCTGCGGGCCAACACCGTGCGCAACGTCGACGCCTTCCATGAGGCCTTCGGCACTCAGGAGGGTGACGAGCTCTGGCTGGCCCCGCAGGAGCGCGTCCGCATCTTCTGACCCGGCGGCCCCTTCCGACCCCCGCTGCCGGAATTCGACTACTGGTTTGCTCGCCATGGCGGACAAACCAGTAGTCGAATTCGTGCAGGGGGCAGGGGAGCGGCGGGCTCAGGCGGACGGCTCGAGTCAGCGGTAGAGCTGTGGGGCGGCCAGGCGGAGCTGGGCGTCGAGCCGGGGTGCGAGCGTGCGGACGTAGGTGGCCGTGAGGTGGCCGTCGTCGCTGTAGACGACCACGTCGCCCGCGACCGCCGGACAGGTCTCGTCGGTGCACACGCCGTCGACGAGGTCGACGAAGGACACGTTGTCCGGCACGTCCTCGCGGCCCGACCAGGGCGGGGCGTCGCGATAGCCCTGCGCC
Source organism: Serinicoccus hydrothermalis (assembly GCF_001685415.1). Classification (NCBI taxonomy): domain Bacteria; kingdom Bacillati; phylum Actinomycetota; class Actinomycetes; order Micrococcales; family Ornithinimicrobiaceae; genus Serinicoccus; species Serinicoccus hydrothermalis. The sequence goes on from NZ_CP014989.1 coordinate 3,024,879, forward strand.
CGCGGCATACCGCAGGCGGCAAAGTCGTCACCGTGCTCGGCCAGGCAGCCCGGGACGTCCTGCGGCATGCGGGCGGTGTCGCGGAAGCCGATGACGTCGATGCGGGCGCCGTCCAGCTCCTCCCAGACCTCGACGAACCCGCGGGAGACCTGCTCGCTGCCCGGCTGGGTGGTCGACCCGAGGGTGAGCACCGCGTCCGGCTCCAGCTCCTCGATGGTCTCCAGGGCCTCGGTGTTCCAGGCCACGCAGCTGTCGGTCGGCGCGGCGTCGGTCGTGGTCGGGTAGTCACCGGGGTTGGCGCTGAAGTGGCAGCCGGAGCGGCTGATCACCACGATGTTCCACCCCTGCTGCTCCGCCACGAGCTGCAGCGCCGGCAGGTAGTGCACCATGTGCGACCCGCCGGTGAGCACCAGCGTGCGCTCCGCACCGGGGGAGGTGCCCTCGCAGACGAGGACCCGCGAGGCGGCCTCGGTGTCCTCGTGGCCCTGGATGCAGCCCTCGTCGTAGACGTCGGCGTTGTCCTGCGGCGCCGCGGACAGGGCCGGCACCGGCGTGGCGCCGGTGTTGCCGAAGGCGGGTTCCCGCAGGCCGGCCGCCCCGGGGTGCGACGGCCCGGACCGGGCCGCCTGGACCAGCGCTTCCTCGCGCTGCTGGACCAGCCGCGTCGTCCAGGTGGTGAGCAGCACGGCGCCGAGAGCCACCACGAGCGCACCGACGAGCACGACGCGCCAGGGCCGCTGCACCGGTGACCCCGTGAGCGGACGCTCGACGATCACGTGCGTCAGGTGCGCGAGGACGAGGGAGACGGCGATGACCAACGACCCGTCGACCGGCCCCAGCCGCTCCCGCCCGGTCACGACGAGCGTGAACACCGCGATCGGCCAGTGCCAGAGGAACAGCGGCTAGGCGATGTCGCCCGCCCACGCGAGCCACCGGCCGGACAGCCACCGGTCGGCCCCCCAGCGGGTGCCGGTCGAGCCCGCGGCCATGACCAGCGCGAAGCCCCCGACCGGCCACAGCGCCGCCGGGCCGGGGAAGAGGGCGGCCCCGTCGAGCACGAGCCCGGAGCTGGCGACCAGCGCGACCCCGAGCCAGCCGCAGACGAGGCGCGCGGCGCGGGGCACCCGGCGCTCCAGCGCGAGCAGGGCCAGCACGCCGCCCAGGGCCGGCTCCCACAACCGCGCACCGGTGTGCAGGTAGGCGACCTGCTGGTCGGCCAGGTGCAGCGACGTCGCCCAGGCCAACGAGCCGACCGTCACCGCCGCCACCACACCGAGCAGCACCGGCCACACCCTACGCCGCAGCACCCGCGCGAGCAGGACGGCGGCCACGACGACCAGCAGCCACAGCAGGTAGAACTGGCCCTGGACCGACATCGACCAGAAGTGCTGGACCGGGCTGGTGGACGCACCGGCCGCGCCGTAGCCGAGCTGGGAGTCGATGAGCTCCCAGTTCTCCCGGTAGGTCAGGCTCGCCAGCAGCTCGCGCCCCAGCTGCACCCAACGGGTCTCCGGGAGCAGGAGACGCCCGGCGACCCAGGTGGCGGCCAGGACGAGCACGGCGGCGGGCAGGAGGCGGCGGACGATCCGGCCGAGGTAGCGACCGACATGGACGGCGCCTCCGCTGCGGACCGCCTCCCGCGCCAGCATCCCGGTGAAGAGGAAGCCCGAGATCGCCAGGAAGACGTCGATCCCTCCCGAGACCCGCCCGTCGCCGAAGACGTGGAAGAGGACGACCAGGACGATCGCGAGCCCGCGCAGGCCGTGCAGCTCGGGCCGGTGCTGCGCGTCGAGGATAGGGTGGTCCGGCACCGGGTCCGCCCCGGCCCCTGGGACCTCGCCCCGCCCGTCGGGGTATGCCGTCGCCCCTGCACGTGGGGCGCTCACCGCGCCCCGGGTCCCGCTGCCGGTCACCGTGCCGGGCGCACCTTCGTGATCCGGTGCAGCAGGAAGGTCCGCACCTGGTCGGCGTCGCCGAGGCTCGCGCGCACCCGGCCCGCCTCCACGGCCAGCGGCCGCACGAGGTGGGTGGCCACGCCGCCGGCGTCGTCGGCATACCCGATCCAGAGCGCCTGGCCGTCCACCGCGGCCTCGCGCAGCGCGGCGCCGACCACGACCGGGTCGGTGACCGCGCCGCCGTCGTCGCGGTGGGCGCCGGCGGCGGCCTCGCCGCGGCGCATGACCCCGACCACCTGCCGGGCCACGACCTCGTCGACGCCGCTCGTGCGCACCGAGGGAGCTGCCGCCGCGGTCGCCCGGTACCGCCGCGCCGTGGCCAGCTCGAGGCCGCCGTCGCCGCCGTCGGCGACCGGGCCGTACTGCTCCTCGCGCAGCAGGTCCATCACCGTCGGGGCGGGCACGGGGGAGACGAGCACGGTCGGGGCGATGCGCCGCCACTGCAGCATCCCGAGCGCGCGGTCGTGCTCGATCCGGTCCAGCAGCGCGGCGTCGTCGCAGCGCAGGTAGGCCGAGCAGGCGCCGACCCGCGCGACGCCGTGCCGTCGGGCCACGTCGCGCACGAGGTAGTCCAGCGGCTGCGGGACGCCGGTACGGGAGACCGCGGCCAGCTCCTCCAGCACGCGGTCCGCGGTCCAGCCCAGGTCCAGCGCACGGCGCACGCTCTCCTCGCCGAACCGGTGCACGGTCGCGCCGCCGCGCGACTCCACGTCGCTCACCAGCCGCATGAGGGTGCGGGCCGGGCCGTCCAGCCGGCCCGGGGCGATCGCGGTGAGGTCGGCCTGCAGCAGCACGTGGTCCACCGCGGGCGGGACCAGCGGCTCCATGAGCTCGGCGGCGGTCGCTGCGTCGTCGGTCTCCCCGGCGACGACGGCGCGGCCGGGTCCGCTCAGCGCCCCGCGCCCGGTCACCCCGGCCCACTCCGCCTCGCGCAGCACGGTCCGCAGGTCGGCGTGGGTGTCGCCGGCGTGCCGCGCCGAGCGCAGCGGGTGCCGCCAGCGCAGCAGCTCGGTCAGCCCGTCCTCCTCGCCCACGGCGCCGGGGGGCAGGGTGGCGAGGGCCCGCAGGGTGTCCTGCCGGCGCTGGCGCCCGAGGGGGTATGACGTCGCGGTCGACAGCGCGTTGACCCGGCCGCCGTCCGTGGTCCCGACCAGGTCGGCCGCGGCCGAGGAAGCCCACCACGCACTCGCCAGGGCGGCCCAGCGGGCCCCGGCGCGGTCCTCGAGCCAGTCGTCCGCGGCCGGGGTCGGGGCCCACTGCGAGGGCTGCTCCTGGCGGCGGCCGCCGTCGTCCACGGCCAGCAGCCCGGCGGCGTGCGTGGTCTCGAGCAGCCAGGCGGTCTCCTCGGGGGAGGCCTCCAGGTGCGCGGCGAGCCGGGAGAGGTCGCGGACCGCGACCCCGCCGGAGCGCAGCACGCGCGGCGGCCGGGCGCCCCACTCCTCGAGGATCTCGGTGACCTGCACGACGAGCTCGGCAGCGCGGCCCCCCGCGGCGGCGTCGACGACGTCCGGGTCGAGCGTGACGTGCTCGAGCACCGGGGGATCGGGTGCCGGGTGCTGGTGCAGCCGCCCGCCGCGCAGCGCCAGCGCGACCTGGCGCGGGAGCACCACATGGCCCTCGTCCTCGCGCTCCAGCAGACCGGCGGCGACCAGCTCGGCGGCCGCCCTGGCGACGGGGGAGGCGGTGCCGTCCGGTGGCGCGACCGCGACCGCCCCGCGCGCCGGACCCCAGGTGAGCGCGTCGAGCAGGCTGCGCTGACGCGGGTCCAGGCCGTGCAGCAGGGTGTCCAGCTCCGCGGTGTCCGGGACCCGCTCACCGACCGGCCCCAGCCCCGCCGGGACGCCGACGACCTCCCCGAGGGTGCGGGCCGGCCGCAGGCCCTCCGGCGAGGACCACGCCAGGGCGAGGTCGGACAGGTCCTGCAGCAGCCGGGCGGCGGTGTCCCCCTCCGTCCCCAGCAGCGCGGCGAGGTCCGCCGGGGCGGCGGGGGCGGCCACGAGCAGCGCCTCCACCGCCTGCAGGTGCGCGAGGTCCAGCCCGTCCAGCGCGCGCTGCACGCTGGTCCGGGTCGTGGCGCGGCCGGCGAGCGCGGTGACGTCGGCCGGGGCCGGGCGGGCGAGGTCCGGCCGGTGCTGCAGCAGCGCCGCGAGCTCGTCGTCGGTCCGGGCCCGGAGGTCGTCGGCGAGCGAGCGGGCGGACCGGTCAGTCAAAGAGCGCCTCGTAGACGAGCTCGAACCGGCCGAAGCGCTCGCTGTAGTAGGGCCGTCGGGCGTAGTCGGGGGACAAAGTCTCGCCCCGCTCCGGCTTGGCCCGCCGCACGTCCGGGGCGAGGCTCTCCAGCGCGAGCAGCGCGGTGCCGTGCAGGGTGGTGCGCTTGAGCTTCACCGGCGTGACCGGCGTCCGCATCGCGTCGGCCATGATCTGCATGAGCTCGGGCCGGTTCGTGGCCACGCCCCCGCCGGCGTAGAGCTTCTCCGGCTGCGGGGCCACCTCGCGCAGCTGCTTGGCGATGCGGGCGTAGGACAGGGCGATCCCCTCGGCCACGCCGCGATAGACCTCGGCCGGCGCCGAGGCCGCGGTGACGCCCACGACCACCGCCCGGGCGTCGGAGGCCCACCCGGTGCTGCGCTCGCCGGTGAAGAAGGGCAGGACCAGCGGGGTGGTCTCGTGCGGCTCGGCCCGCAGCGCCTCGGCCAGCGCCTCGGGGCCGACGTCGTCGACCGCCAGCGTGACGTCGGCCCAGGCGAGGGCCCGCCCCACGTCGTTGAGGGCGCCGCCGATGAGCGACCGGTCGTGCGAGACGCGGTAGCACCACAGCCCGGGCGGCAGCGTCTCGGGCATCTCCCGCACGAGGACGCGCACGGCGCCGGAGGTGGCGCAGGAGGCCCCGATCGCGGTCTCGTCGTGCGCCCCCAGGCCGACGTTGGCGGCCAGGCCGTCCGTGATCGGGGCGTGCCACTGCGCCTCGGACAGCGCCGGCCACTCCTGCGCGATCCGCGCCGCGTGCTCCTCGGCGACCTCGACCGGCTGGTCCAGGTGGTGGATCGGGGGGAGCTGGTCGAGGGAGATGCCGCTGATCTCGACGAGCTCGGCATACCACTGCGCGGTATGCCGGTCCACGAGGCCGGTCCACGACGCCGTCGAGGTGCCGGTTGCCAGCGTCCCGGTGAGGTGGAGCATGAGGTAGTCGCCGAGGGAGAGGAAGGTGGCCGCCTGCTCCATGACCTCCGGCCGCTCCGCCGCCAGCCAGCGCAGCCGCGCCGGCCAGTAGCTCGAGTGCACCCGCGTCCCGGTGCGCTGCTGCAGGTTCTCCTCGGAGAGCTCCTCGCGCAGCTCGGTGACCTGCGCCGCGCACCGGCCGTCGGCATACGTGAAGCAGGGGGTCAGCGCCGCGCCGTCGCCGTCCACGACGACGAGGGAGGAGGCGAAGGTGTCGAGCGCGACCCCGGCGACCTGCTCGTCCTTGAGCGTGCCGAGCAGGTCCCCGACGATGCCGCGGACCTCCTCCAGGACCTGGGCGGGGTCGATCTCGGAGGTGCCGTCGGCGGCGATGGTGAAGGAGTGCGCCACCTTGGCCCGTTTGCCGACCGGGCGGCCGTGCGCGTCGTAGATCATCCCCCGGGTCGCGGTGGATCCCACGTCGATCGCGAGGACCAGGGGCGGCACGGCGTCCTTGCGCTCGATGTCGAAGTTCGAGGCCATGAGCCCCAACTCTAGGCCGGATCGCGGTGATCCGAGGCATCGGCGGCAGCGAGCACGCCCCGTGGGACCATCGGGGCGTGCACCCCTCGACCGCGCTGGCCACCGTCCTCGTCGACGAGCTGGTCCGTGGCGGGGTGCGCGAGGCCGTGCTCGCGCCCGGCTCGCGGTCCGCGCCGCTGGCCTACGCGCTGGCCGAGGCCGACCGCGAGGGGCGGCTGCGGCTGCACGTCCGCGTCGACGAGCGCTCGGCCGGCTTCCTGGCCCTCGGGCTCGCGCGGGGGAGCGGGCTGCCGGTGCCGGTGGTGACCACCTCGGGCACCGCCGTGGCGAACCTCCACCCTGCCGTGCTCGAGGCGCACCACAGCGGCATACCCCTCGTCGTGCTCTCCGCCGACCGGCCCGCCGAGCTGCGCGGGACCGGCGCCAACCAGACGACGGTGCAGCCGGGGATCTTCGCGGGCGCGCTCGCGTGGGAGACCGACCTGCCCGCGCCCGACACGGTGACCGAGGCGGCGGGGGCGCACTGGCGGAGCACGGTATGCCGGGCGCTCGCCGCATCTCTCGGGCGCTGCGGAGACGGGGGACCGGTCCACGTCAACGTCGCCCTGCGCGACCCGCTGGTGCCGGACCTGGGCAGCACCGAGGCGGCGCCGCCGGGGCGGTCCGGGGGCCGGCCGTGGACGGTGGTCGAGGCGCCGACCGTGACGGACGGCGAGCCGGTCGAGGGCGGGGAGCGGACCGTGGTCCTCCTGGGCGACCTGCCCGACCCGGAGCAGACGAGGGCCGCGCTGCGGTGGGCGAGGGAGGCGGGGTGGCCGGTGCTCGCCGAGCCCTTCGGGGTGCTGGCGGGCGGTCCGGGCGTGGTGCCGCACGGCGTGCTCGTCGCCGGCCGGGTGGCGCGCGGCGGGCTCGAGGAGCTGCGGCCCGACCGGGTGCTCACCGTGGGTCGGCTGACCCTCTTCCGCGAGCTCGGCGCCCTGGGGCGGCTGCCCGGGGTGGTGGTCGAGCAGGTGTCGGCGCGCGCGACGTGGACCGACCCGGGGCACGTCGTGAGCCGGGTGCACGGGACGGGCACGCTCGCCTCGCCGCCGGAGCCCCACGCGGGAGCGCAGGACTGGGTGCGCGCCTGGGTCGGGGCCGGGGAGGCGCTCGCCCCCTCGGTGACGTCGGCGATCGCGGAGGGGCCGGTGACCGGCCCGGGTGTCGCGCGCGTCGTCGTGGGCTCGCTCGGGGCCGACGACCTGCTGGTCCTGGGGTCCTCCAACCCGCCGCGCGACGTCGCGCTCGCGCTCGACGGCGGTCAGGAGCCGGTCCGGGTGGTCGCCAACCGCGGGCTGGCGGGCATCGACGGGACCGTCTCGACCGCGGTCGGGGCGGCCCTCGCGACCGGCGCGCGGACGACGGCCCTGCTGGGCGACCTCACCTTCCTGCACGACACGGGCGGGCTGGTCATCGGCCCGGGCGAGCCCCGCCCGGACCTCACCCTCGTGGTCGTCAACGACGACGGCGGCGGCATCTTCTCGACGCTGGAGTACGGCGAGCCGGCGCGCAGCGACACCCCGGAACGGGCCGCGGCCACCGAGCGGGTCTTCGGGACCCCGCACGGCACCGACCTCGCAGCCCTGTGCGCCGCGCACCACGTCCCCCACCACCTCGCCGGCTCGCTGGAGGAGCTGCGCGCGGTCCTCGCCGAGCCGGCGACGGGCATACGCGTGGTCGAGGTGCCCGTCGACCGGGCCGGTCACCGGCGGCTGCGGGACGCGCTGCGCTGACCCTGGTGCGGAAACGGTGCGTCACATCCGTCGCTCGGACGACGGATGTGACGCACCGTTCCTGCACCACCATCGCTCCGGGCCTCAGAACCCGATCGCCGGCACCGGCTCGCGGTCGGCCCGCATCGCCCGCGACAGCGCCCGAACCGCGCCGGGCGTGCGTTCGGTCACCCCGAGGGTGGGCACCTGGGCGAGCAGCGTCCGCCCGCCGAGGTATGCCGCGCCCATCGCCCCCACCGGCGTCACCACGTCCGGCTCCGCGTCGGTGCGGGCGACCTCGGCCCGGCCCTCCGCGTCGATCTGGAGCCGCCAGCGCCCGGCGTTCCACGGGCATACCTCGTCGGTGACCTCGAGCACCGTCTCCAGCGGCGCACCCTCGGCGTAGCCGCGCTCGGACAGTGCGCGGGGCACGTCGACGAGCCGGACCCAGAGGGCGTCGTAGAGCTGCGCCCCCGCACCGCGGGGGCTGCCCGTCCACCACGCGACCGGGTCGTCGACGGGGCGCGACCAGAACGTGGTCTTCGCGGTGAGGTCGAGGTCCACCAAGCGCCGAGCCAGCGCCAGCAGGCCGGCGTCGTCGGTGGCGCCCAGCTCGGCCACGCCGACCTCGCCGGCCGGTGAGCCGTCGTCCCACTTGCTCTCGCGCCGGAAGACGGCATACCCGGTGACCTGCCCGTCGCGCCGGGCGAGCAGCAGCCGCCGCGGTTCGGCGCTGCCGCGGGCCTTCGGGTGGTCGCGGAAGGCGAACCAGCGCTGGGCGAGGGCCTCCGGTCGGGTGACCGTGCCGAGCGCCGTCGCGGCGCACGCCAGGTGTGCCTCGTGGAGCACCGCGAGGGCGGCCTCGGAGTCCAGGGTCACCACGTGCGTCGCCACCTCGTCGGCCTGCGCCGCGAGCGCGGCGGGCGCCCTCAGCTCGGTGCCGCGGCCCAGCGTGAGCTTGGCCTCGACCGAGGCGCAGCCGTAGCCGAAGCGCCCGTAGATCCCGGTCTCCGAGGCGTGCAGCCCGGCCAGGGCACTCTCGCCCCGATCGTGGACCCGGTGCAGGTGGTCGGTCATCATCGCCCGCAGGACGCCGCGGCGCCGGGCGTCCGGGTGGACGCTGACGAAGGTCAGGCCGTCCATCGGCACCCGGGTCAGGGCGCCGGCCGCGGCGGGCACGGTGAGACCCATGTCGAAGGCGCTGTAGAAGGCCATGAGCGGCGTGGCCTCACCCTCCTCCACCTCGCCCGGGAGCGCGCCGCCGGCCCGGACCAGGCCGCGCGCGTGCCGCAGGTCGACCTCGTCGTCCAGCTCCTCGAGCGACTTGCCGGGCGTGACGCTGAACCACACCGTCTCGGTGAGGTCGCGGATCCGCGCCAGGTCGTCGGTGGTCAGGTCGGTGAAGGTGAACTCGGTGGGCACCGGGCCAGTCTGGACCATCTAGGCTGGCGTGTCGGGGGATTTTCCGGAGCGGAGGACAGCAGGTGCAGCGGGACGTGCGCGGGTCCGTGCTCGCCGTGCTCGTGGTCTTCGCCAGCTCCGGGTATGTCCTCGGCCAGGCCCTCGCCCGGGTCCCCGCGGTGCGCGACCACCTCGGCGCCGACACGGCGCAGCTCGGCCTGGTGCTCATGGGGATGGGGCTGGGCTCGCTGCTCGCGATGCCGTTCACCGGCCGGGCGGTCGACCGTTTCGGGTCGCGCCGCGTCGTGATCGCCACCGTGCTGCTCGGCTGCGCCAGCTGGGGGCTCGTCGCGGTCGCGCCCTCGGTCCCGGTGCTGCTCGGCATCCTCCTGCTCACCGGGATGAGCCTCGGGATGTGGGACGTGACGATGAACATCCAGGGGACCCACGTCGAGCAGGTCCGGGGCCGCTCGCTCATGCCCTCCTTCCACGCCGCCTACTCCGCCGGTGCCGTGCTCGGCGCTGGCTCGGGCGCGCTGGCCGCCTACCTCGGGATCGGGCTCGGGCAGCTCCCTGTGCTCGCCGCGGTGGCGGCGGTGGCCGGGGTGTGGGGCGCGAGCAGGTTCGTGCCGGAGGTCACCCAGGAGGGGCCGGAGGAGGACAAGGAGGAGCCGGTCGCCCGCCGCGGGATCACCCGGGTCGAGATCGCCATCGGGGTGATCTGCCTGGCCGGGGCCCTGGCCGAGGGGTCGGCCAACGACTGGCTCGCGCTGCTGCTCGTGGACGTCCACGGCGCCCCGGCGGCCTTCGGAGCGCTCGCCCTCACCGCCTTCAACCTCACGATGATGATCGGGCGGCTGGCCGGTGGCCCGGCGATCGACCGTTTCGGTCGGGCCGGCGTGGTCCGGGCCGGGGCGGTGCTGGCCGGCGCAGCCATCCTGCTGGTGACGCTCACCGGCTCGCTCGCGCTGGCGCTCGTCGGCGGCCTCCTGTGGGGCCTCGGGGTGGCCACGATCTTCCCGGCGGCGATCTCCGCCGCGGGGGAGGTGCCGGGCCGGGGCAACCGGGCGATCACCTCGGTGTCGACCATCGCCTACGGCGCCTTCCTCTTCGGCGCCCCGACGATCGGCGTGCTCGCCGAGGCCGTCGGGCTCGACCGCGCCCTCTTCCTCGTCGTCGGCTTCCTCGGGCTGCTCGTCGTGCTGTCGCCGGTGATGCGGGAGAAAAGCGCTGGCCGGGACCGCCGGTCGGCCGCCATCCTGGGCTGATGCTCACCCTGCGACCGCCCACCGTGCAGGACGAGCCTGCGCTGCGCCGGATGCACGAGCAGCTGGCCGCCGAGTCCTTCGACTTCCTGCTGGCCGAGGGGCCGTGGGCGCAGATCCTGGCCCAGGTGCAGGCGGAGTCCGAGGGTCGCGACCTGCTGCCGGGCCGCGTGCGGGCGGACTTCCTCGTGGCGGCGGCCGAGGGCATACCGGTCGGGCGGGTGTCGATCCGGCACGAGCTCTCGCCGTTCCTGCGCGAGGTCGGCGGCCACGTGGGGTATGCCGTCGCCCCCGAGTTCCGCCGCCGCGGCCACGCCACCCAGATCCTGCGGCTGTCGGTGGAGCGGCTGCGCGGCCTCGGGGTCGAGCAGGTGCTCGTGACCTGCGACGACGACAACCTCGCGTCGGCTGCGACCATCGAGCGCTGCGGGGGTGTCCTGGAGGACGTGCGCGCCCGGCCTGGCGGCGGCATGCCCAAACGCCGCTACTGGATCGGCGGCGCCCCCGGGCGTTGAGAGCCAGGGATCAGGCGTCGGCGAGGCCGAGGGCGTGGCGCATGGCGGTGAGCTTGACCTCGGTCTCGGCCAGCTCGGCGGCGGGGTCGGAGGCCGCGACGATGCCGCCCCCGGCGAAGATCCGCATCGAGTGCCGGTCGTCGGCGAGCTCGCCGCAGCGCAGCGCGATGCCCCAGTCGCCGTCGCCGGAGCCGTCCATCCAGCCGACCGGACCGGCGTACCGGCCGCGGTCCATGCCCTCGAGCTCCCCGATGACCGCGGCCGCGGCCTCCGTGGGCGTGCCGCAGACGGCGGCCGAGGGGTGCAGCGCCGCGGCCAGCCGCAGCGAGGTCGCCTCGCTGTGCATCGTGCCGGTGAGGTCGCTGGCCAGGTGGTAGACGTCGGGCAGCTCGAGCACGTAGGGCGCGTCGGGCACCATGAGGTCGCTGCAGTGCGGGGCCAGCGCCTCGGCGACGGAGCGCACCGCGAAGGCGTGCTCGTCGAGGTCCTTGGTGCTGCTCACCAGCCGCAGCCGCGGGTCCATCGGGTGGGCCCGGTCGCCCGCGCCGGGGACTGCGGTGTCGTGAGCGGGTATGCCGTTGGGCCGGCGGATCGTGCCGGCCAGCACGCGGGAGCGCACCCTGCCGCCCTGCAGCCGGACGAGCATCTCCGGGGTGGCGCCCACCAGGCCCGCCACGGCGAAGGTCCAGGTGGCGGCATACCTGCTCTGCAGGCGCTCCAGGACCGGGGCGATCCGCACGGCCCGCCCCTCCCGGTGCCGCACCCGGACGTCGCGGGCCAGCACGACCTTGTCCACCTCGCCCCGGCCGATCCGGCGCACCGCCGCCGCGACCACCCCGGGCCAGGCGTCGGCGCCCACCGACCCCTCGGACTCGGTCAGCGGGTCGAGCACCGCGATGTCGGCGTTGGTCCGGCCCAGCAGCTCGGCCGGGTGCTCGACCGGCCACGGCTCGTCGCCGGCCACCACCTGGGTGACCCAGGAGAGACCGTCGCGGCGTCCGATGACGATGCGCGGGATCGTCAGCACGCTGGCGTCCTGCGAGTCGGGGGAGAAGGTGAAGGAGCCGAAGGTCACGAGCCCGGTGCCGGGCAGGCGGACCTCGTCCTCGACCTCGGCGGCGGCGCGGACCTCGGTCCACCAGGCCTCGGCCTCGCCGAACCGGTCCGGGCCGGTGGTGGTGATCTCGGCCACCCGGCCCCAGCCGACCAGGCCGTCGCCCTCGCGCAGCCAGGCCGCGACCTCGCGCGGGTCGACCTCGTCGGGCACCCGGGTGAGCAGGTCGCCCGGGGCGTCGACCGCGAGGGTGCGGGCGCGCAGGCGGGGGATGGTGCGGGTCACAGCCACAGCCGACCACTGTAGGACGTGATGGGAAGATGGCCCGCATGAGCCCGACACGCGCCGACCTCGACAAGCAGCCGCACGAGGTGGCCCGGATGTTCGACGGCGTGGCCCGGCGCTACGACCTCACCAACACCGTGCTCAGCGGCGGCATGGACCACCTCTGGCGGCGCGCGGTCGTCACGGCGGTCGACGCGACCGAGGGGGACCGGGTCCTCGACATCGCCGCGGGCACCGGCACCTCGAGCGAGCCGTATGCGGACCGCGGCGTCCAGGTGGTGCCCGCGGACTTCTCCCTGGGCATGCTCACCGAGGGCTACCGCCGTCGTCCCGACCTGCCCTTCACCGCGGCCGACGCGATGCGGCTGCCCTTCGCCGACGACTCCTTCGACGTCGTGACGATGAGCTTCGGGCTGCGCAACGTCGCCGACGTCGACGCGGCCCTGCGCGAGTTCCTCCGTGTGGTCCGCCCGGGTGGCCGGCTCGTCGTCTGCGAGTTCAGCCAGCCGGTCGTGCCGGTCTTCTCCACCGTCTACAACAACTACCTCATGCGCGCCCTGCCCCGCGTGGCCCGCCGCGTCAGCTCCAACCCGGAGAGCTACGTCTACCTCGCCGAGTCGATCCGCGCCTGGCCCGACCAGCGCGCGCTGGCGCAGCAGGTCCGGTCGGCGGGCTGGGAGCAGGTGCGCTGGCGCAACCTCAGCGGCGGGGTCGTCGCGCTCCACTACGCGGTGGCCGCCGGCCGCTGACCGGAGCTTGACGCGGGGGCCGCGTCAGTCCGAGCCGTAGGCGTTGCGGGCGATCTCGACGAGCCGCCGGCACGCGTCGAGCTCGGTGGTGTCGCCCCCGGGGGCCTGCTCGAGCCCGGGGACGGCCTGCACGAGGTCCTCCACGCACCGGGGATCGCCGGCGAAGAGGCGGATGTAGCCGAGCCGGAGCCGGGCATACCCCAGGTCGTAGGGACGCGAGGAGGGGTTCGCCTCGACGAGCGAGACGTACTCCTCGAGGTAGGGCGCCACCGGGGCGACGCGGTCCGCCGTGGCCTCGCCGCCCTCCTCGCCCTCGACGGCACCGACGGCGCTGTTGGCGAGGGCCGCCAGGAGCGCCTCGTAGACGGGGCTGCGCGGGCCGTAGGCGGCGCGCACCGGGCCGGCCAGGCGTAGGCCGAGGTCGAAGGCCGCCGAGCCGGTCCCGGGCGCACGCTGCATGGCCCACATGAGGCGGGTGCCGGCCCGCAGTGTCGCCTGGTGCGCGGCCCCGAGCCCGGACCCGGCGGCGTCGTAGGTCTGTTGCAGCAGGAGCACCGCCTCGCCCGCATGCCCGGACTCGGAGAGCACGTCGCCGAGGGAGGTCCTCAGCCAGAGCACCTGGGGGTCGCTGTCGCTGCGGGCCTCCTGGAGATCCTGGAGCGCGTCGAGGAAGGCCGTGACCGCCTCCTCGCTCCGCCCCGCGAGGTGCAGCGTCAGGGCGCGCTCGCTGCGCAGCTGGACGACGGGTGACGAGGCAGGTCCGAGCACCCCCGTGAGCCGGGCGATCTCGTCCTCGACAAGGGCCAGCGCGACCACGTGGCGCCCGGCCGAGCGGTGGGCGAAGGCGAGCTCGGCCACCGTCGACGCCACGGCGGCGGGGTCCGCGGTCGCGGTCGCCCACTGGCCGTCGAGCAGCTGCTGCAGGATCGCGACGGCGGCGTCCGGTCCGGCCGCGGTCGCGACGCTGACGGCGGCCTCGCGGGTCGCCCGCACCGCGAGCCAGTGACCACGGCCCAGCGCCGCGGCGGCCTCCTCGGCGACGCGCCGCTGCTCGGGCGCGCCCGCGTGCGGGCCCTCGGTCTCGGCCACGAGCTGGGCGACCGCCCTCCGGGCGTCCAGGGTGAGGGCGTCGTGGGGCCCGAGGACGCGTGCCAGGTCGCCGGCGACCTGGTCGTACTCGGTCCGCGCTTCTCCGGACCGGCCCTGCGCCGCCAGGAGCGCGGCCCGGTCGCGCCGCGCCCGCAGGGTCGCCGCCCCCTCCCGTCCCGCGCCGAGCTCGCTGCGCCGGACCAGCTCGTCCCGGACCCGGAGCGCCTCCCCGCCCCGCCCGATGTCGGCGAGCATGTCGGCATACCCGTCGAGGGCCCAGAGCGCCTCGGGGTGGAACGGGCCGACCCCGTCGTCCACCTCCCGGCACAGCGCCTGGTATGCCTCGGCCGCCTCGGTGAACCGGCCGCCCGAGACGACGTCCGACAGCACCTGGCGCCGGCTCCACAGCGTGTCCGGGTGCAGCGGCCCCAACGCCCGCGAGCGCCCCTCCAGCACGACCGCGGTGAGCGCGCGCGCCTCCTCGCGCGACCCGGCCTCGCGCAGGTCGTAGGCCAGGTTGGCCCGCAGCAGCAGCGTGGCCTCGTCGTCCGGGCCGAGGGCAGCCTCCGCCCGGCGGACCAGGTCGCGGCGGGCGGTCACCGCCTGGTGCACCTGGCCCCGTTCGCTCAGGGCGATCGTTGTGAGGTTGGCCGTCCGCAGCGTGCGCGGGTCGACCTCGCCGTGCCTCGCGGCCGTGGCGCGCTCGAGCTGCTCCAGGTCCTCGAGCCGCGGTCCCAGGCGACCGGTGCCCAGGTTGGCGAAGAGCTGGAAGCGCGCGTCGAGCAGGTCGGGGTCGTCGGCCGGCCGGGTCCGCCCCAGGTCGGCGACGAGGGAGTCGAGGGTCTGCTCGGCGTCGGCCTGGCGCCCGAGCAGGCGCTGCGCGTGGCCGAGCTCCCGGCGCACGTGCAGGCCGTCGTCCGACAGAGGGTCGAGGCGGGAGAGCGCGGTCTGCGCGACCCGGACCCGTTCGCGCAGCTCACGCGGGTCGGCGCGCAGCAGGTCGAGCAGCGCCAGGGTGGCCGAGGCCAGGACGCCGGGGTCGTCGACGAATCCCTCCGCCTCGAGGGCCAGCAGGAGCCGGGCCGCGTGCTCGCGCTGATCGACGTCGGGCTCGGCGGCGACCGAGCCGGCGAGCCGTGCCGCCAGGAGGTTCTTCACGACGCGGATCTCGTCCTCGAAGAGGTAGGACCGCTGGTCCTCGACGGCGACCTGCAGCTGGTCGGGCTCGGAGAACCGGCGCAGCGTGTCGGTGACGGCGCGCGCCCAGGCGTACGACGTCGAGGCCGCCTCCAGGGAGTCGGCGACCTCGGCGGCGTCCGGCAGCTCCAGGGCCTGCAGGGCCTCGACCATGAGGTCCTGGTTCCACAGCGGCGAGCGCCCGGTGTCGGGCTCGAGCACGACCGGTATGCCCAGGGTCGCGACCGCGAGCGCGTGGCGCACCGACTCGGGAAGCTCGATCCAGTGCTGGCGGTAGAGGCCACGCACCGTGGCGGGCAGGTGGTCGATGTCGGCGGCCGTGAGGCGCAGCTCCCGGTCGCGGAAGCGGCGCCGGACCCGGTCGATCTGGCAGAACAGCTCGAGGGCGAGGGGGTTGGCGTAGCGGTCCACGACGAGCCGCTCGGTGGCGCCGTCCACCCGGGGGTAGTAGTGGCGAAGGATGGCCGACAGGTCCTCCCCGCCGAGCGGGTCGAGTCCTGCTCCCGCGGGGAAGGGGGAGGGCAGCGGTGTGCCGTCCTCGCTGGAGACCCGGACGAGGTGCTCGCCCAGGTCGGCCCACGCCGCGGCGACCTCCGGGACCTCGGTCAGGTGGCCGGGCCAGCCGGTGGAGACCACGAGGACCGCGCGGTCGGAGGAGACGAGACGGCTCAGCACGTCGACGAGCAGCGGGTCGGCGTCATGGAGGTCCTCGACCACGAGCACGGCCGGCAGCTCCGGGCGCGCGAGCCGGGTGAGCATCGCGACCACCTGGTCGCCGATGTCGTCGTGCTGGGGGGTGACCGCCCCGGTGCTCTCGAGGCGGGTGCGACGCTCGCCGCGGTCGCGGCCCTTGCTCCACGCCCACTCGCCCACCCAGCGCACGAGGCCGAGCCCGGGCACGGCGGCGCCGAGCGCCTCCTGCACCACGGTGTCGGCCAGGTGCATCGCCCCTTCGTCCGCCGCGGCGAGCGCGAATGCGCGGGCGTCGTCGGCGCCACGGCCCGTGCGCGGCAACCGGCGCCAGGCGTCGTCGAGGTAGGGCCCGTGCGCCTCGAGCACGCCGATGTCCTGGGCGAGGGCGATGGAGGCGACGCCGTGCCTCGACGAGCAGCTGATGCCCCACCAGAGGTAGGACGGGAGGCTTCCCGGCTCGTGGGTGACCTCGGGGTTGACCTTCTTCCGCCGCGCCGAGACCTCGGCCGCGTCGACGGCGCCGTCGACGCTGATGTGCGGTGGCCAGTACGCCGGATCCTGCTGCCCTGCCGCGAGCGAGGCGTACAGCTCCCGGGCGACGCGGGTCTTGCCCCACCCCGACGGCGCCTCCAGCGACACCCAGCGCGACGGCCCGCCGCTCCGCAGCTCCTCGACCACGGCGGCCAGCCCCTCGACCAGCGCCCGGCGCGGGGCGCCGACGAAGCGCGGTTCGGCGCTGCGCGGGCCCGGACCGACCGGGTCGAGGGCGTCGTGGGCGTCACGGTCCACGGGGGACAGTCTAGGAGGACCGGCAGCGCACGCTCCGGATGAAATAGGACAAGGTTCCTGACGTATTTGCTCTGAGGCGTCCCTGCGCCGATCGGGGACCCCCGGAGGCCTAGACTTCGGGAGTTCGTGAACGTCGTCACAAGCGAGGCGCCAACACCGTGAGTGAGCAGGTCGAGACAGCCGACGTCATCGTCGTCGGCGCCGGGCCGGGAGGTTCGAGCTCTGCCGCCTACCTCGCCTCCCACGGCCTCGACGTCCTGCTGCTGGAGAAGTCGACGTTCCCCCGCGACAAGATCTGCGGCGACGGGCTGACGCCGCGCGCGGTCCGCGAGCTCATCCACCTCGGCGTCCCGATCGACGAGGCCGACGGCTGGCACCGGACCCGGGGTCTGCGCATCATCGGCGGCGGGATGCGCCTGGAGCTGGACTGGCCCGGCAACGCCACCTTCCCGCCCTTCGGCCTGGTGCGGACCCGCCAGGACCTCGACGAGATCCTCGCCCGCCACGCCGCCGCCCGGGGCGCCCGGCTGCTCGAGGGCATCAACGTCCAGACGCCGGTGCTGGACGAGCGGGGGCACATCTGCGGTGTGGAGGCCAAGGTCATGGGGCCCGACGGACGGGCCACGGGGGAGCGGCGCGAGTTCCGCGCCCGCGTCGTCGTGGCCGCCGACGGCAACTCGAGCCGGCTCTCGCTCGGCATGGACCGCCCCAAGCGCGACGACCGGCCCATGGGGGTCGCGGTCCGCGCCTACTACGAGACCCCGCGGCACGACGACCCCTACCTCGAGTCCTGGCTGGAGCTGTGGACCAAGGACGCGCAGGGCGAGCGGGACGAGCTCATGCCCGGCTACGGCTGGATCTTCCCGCTCGGCGACGGCACCGCCAACGTCGGGCTCGGGATCCTCGACACCTCCGAGGCCTTCGGCACCTTCGACTACCGCGACGTCATGAAGCGCTGGATCGACACGATGCCGGGCGACTGGGGCTTCTCCGAGGAGACCCGGCAGGCCCCGATCCGCGGTGCCGCGCTGCCCATGTGCTTCAACCGTCAGCCGCTCTACGACCGGGGGCTGCTGCTCGTCGGCGACGCCGGCGGCATGGTCAACCCGTTCAACGGCGAGGGCATCGCCGAGGCGATGGAGGCCGGTCGGCACGCCGCCGAGGTCATCAGCGCGGCGCTGGCCCGGGCCACCCCGGGGGAGCGGGAGGCCGTCCTGCGCAGCTACACCGCGGCGATGAAGGACTCGCTCGGGGGCTACTACACCCTCGGTCGCGGGTTCGCGACCCTCATCGGCAAGCCCGAGATCATGCGGCTCGCCGTGAAGTACGGACTGCCGCGCCGCTCGCTCATGCGGCTGCTCCTCAAGATCATGGCCAACCTGCCGCAGGAGCGCGGCGGGGGGCTGGACGACCGGGTCATCAACGCCCTGAGCAGGATGACTCCGGCGGCATGAGACGCTGTGTTGACCCTAGGATAAGTATGCGCGCGATTCCGGCGAGCCCAGCGGTGGGCCTGTCCCGAAAGGAGTGCTGAGGCGAGATGGACTACCACCCGTATCTGCCCATCATCTTCTTCCTCTTCTTCGGCCTGCTCTTCGCCTTCGGCTCCGTCTTCGGCGGCGGGCTGCTGGGACGGGTCACCTACAACCGCGCCAAGGCCGAGGCCTACGAGTGCGGGATCCAGCCGACGCCCCAGGCGCACGAGGGCGGGCGCGTGCCGGTCAAGTACTACCTCACGGCGATGCTCTTCATCGTCTTCGACGTCGAGGTGCTCTTCCTCTACCCCTTCGCCGTGGCCTTCGACCAGGTCGGGCTGTTCTCGGTGCTCGCGATGCTGCTGTTCCTCGTCGTGGTCTCCGTGCCCTTCGTCTACGAGTGGAGCAGGGGTGGACTGGAATGGGACTGAATTCGATGAATGCTGAGAGTGTGGTGAGCTGACGATGGGTCTCGAGGACAAGATTCCCGGTGGGATCATGCTGACGACGGTCGAGGGACTGGCCGGTCAGCTGCGGCAGTACTCCGTCTGGCCGGCGACCTTCGGCCTGGCCTGCTGCGCCATCGAGATGATGGCCGTCGGCACGCCCGACTACGACATCGCCCGGTTCGGGATGGAGCGTTTCGCCGCCACCCCGCGGCAGGCGGACCTCATGATCGTCGCCGGTCGCGTGTCGCAGAAGATGGCGCCGGTCGTGCGTCAGGTCTACGACCAGATGCCCAACCCCAAGTGGGTCATCTCCATGGGTGTCTGCGCGAGCTCGGGCGGCATGTTCAACAACTACGCGATCGTGCAGGGCGTGGACCACATCGTGCCCGTGGACGTCTATCTCCCCGGCTGTCCGCCGCGCCCGGAGATGCTGCTCAACGCCGTCCTGGAGCTGCACAAGCAGATCCGCGAGTTCAAGTTCTCCGTCAACCGCGAGGCCGCGGCCCGCGCGGCCGAGGCGGCCGCCATGAAGGCGATGCCGACCTCCGAGATGAAGGGGCTGCTCGCGTGAGCGCGGACGACACCACGCGTGACGACAGCGCCGGCGACAAGGTCGAGACCGGCCCGGAGACCCCGAACCGCGAGCCGGCGACGCAGGAGACCACCCTCGACGAGGAGCACGCCCCCTCGCGGACCGAGGACCAGAAGGTCGACACCGGGACCGCCCAGGAGACCGCCGGCGGCTCGGTCGTGGCGGCCCAGGCCGCCGGCGAGCCGGTCGTCATGGCCCGCAAGCAGGGGATGTTCGGCGGGTCGATGGGTGGCGACACCTCGGGCTACGGCGGGCTGGACGCGCCGGTGCTCTTCCCGGGCGCCGCGGAGCGTCCCTACGGCTCCTACTTCGACGAGGTCGTCGACGCGCTGCAGGCCGCGGCGCCCGACGCCTTCGCCGCCGGGCTGGAGCGCGTCGTGGTCGACCGCGGCGAGCTGACGCTGCACGTGCACCGCGACCACTTGCAGAGCCTGGTGCGCCCGCTGCGGGACCACCCGCGGCTGCGCTTCGAGATCTGCACGGGGGTCTCGGGCGTCCACTGGCCCCAGCAGACCGGCGCCGAGCTGCACGCCGTCTACCACTTCCAGTCCATCACCCACGGGGTGCGCCGGGTGCGGATCGAGGTCACCTGCCCGGACGAGGACCCGCGCATCCCCTCGATCGTGGGCATCTACCCGGCCAACGACTGGCACGAGCGCGAGACCTGGGACATGTTCGGCATCGTCTTCGAGGGACACCCGGGCCTCACCCGCATCCTCATGCCGGACGACTGGCCCGGCCACCCGCAGCGCAAGGACTACCCGCTCGGCGGTATTCCGGTCGAGTACAAGGGGGCCACCATCCCGGCCCCCGACCAGCGGAGGAGCTACACCTGATGGCGACCACGCACGACCAGACCCAGGCCGACCAGGGCGCGGACTACCTGGACGACACCCCGACCGACCTGTACGCCGAGGGCGGCCCGACCGCGGACTCCGTCGACGGCGGCGCCGTCTACACCGCCGGCGGTGGCGACTGGGACGACATCGCCAAGGACGTCGCGACCCTGGGCGCGGAGCGGATCGTCGTCAACATGGGCCCCCAGCACCCCTCGACGCACGGCGTGCTCCGGCTCATCCTCGAGCTGGACGGCGAGACGGTGCGCGAGGCCCGCGCCGGCATCGGCTACCTCCACACCGGCATCGAGAAGAACATGGAGTACCGGACCTGGGTCCAGGGCACCACGTTCTGCACCCGGATGGACTACCTCACGCCGATCTTCAACGAGGCGGCCTACTGCCTCTCGATCGAGAAGCTGCTCGGGATCACCGACCAGATCCCGCAGCGCGCGAGCGACATCCGGGTCCTCATGATGGAGCTCAACCGGATCGGCTCCCACCTCATCGCCCTCGCGACCGGGGGCATGGAGCTGGGCGCGACCACGGTCATGACCATCGGCTTCCGCGAGCGCGAGCGGATCCTGCGCTTCTTCGAGGCCGTCTCCGGGCTGCGCATGAACAACGCCTACGTCCGTCCCGGCGGCGTCGCCCAGGACGTGCTGCCCGAGCACCTCACGCAGTTCGAGGAGGAGCTGCCGGCGCTGCGCCGCGGCATCGGCGAGCTGGAGAAGCTGCTGCTGGAGAGCCCGGTCCTCAAGGGCCGCACGGTCGACGTCGGCTACCTGTCCCTGGCCAGCTGCATGGCGCTGGGGATCACCGGCCCCATCCTGCGCTCCACCGGACTGCCGCACGACCTGCGCAAGGACGAGCCCTACTGCGGCTACGAGACCTACGACTTCGACGTCGTCACCCGCCGTGACATGGACGCCTACAGCCGCATCTGCATCCGGCTGGACGAGATCTGGCAGTCGCTGCGGATCGCGGACCAGGCCATCGCCCGGCTCCGTGCCAGCGAGGGTCAGCCGGTGATGGTGGCCGACAAGAAGATCGCCTGGCCGGCCCAGCTCTCGGTCGGCGCGGACGGCCAGGGCAACAGCCTGGACCACATCCGCCGGATCATGGGCGAGTCGATGGAGTCCCTCATCCACCACTTCAAGCTCGTCACCGAGGGCTTCCGGGTCCCCCCGGGCCAGGCGTATGCCGCGGTGGAGTCGCCCAAGGGCGAGCTCGGGGTGCACTCGGTGTCCGACGGCGGCACCCGCCCCTACCGCGTGCACTTCCGCGACCCCAGCTTCAACAACCTGCAGGCGGCCTCGGCCATGTCGGAGGGCAGCCTGGTCGCCGACGTGATCGTCGCGGTGGCCTCGATCGACCCGGTGATGGGAGGAGTGGACCGATGACGGCCCATGAGCAGGAGGACATGCGCAGCCAGCTGGAGGAGGCCTCCGAGCGCCGGGTGCACCACAGCTCGGCGGGTCACGACGACCACGGCCCGCTGCACCACCACACGCCGCTGCACGCCTCGGACGAGGCATACCCGGAGGACGTCCTGGCCCAGCTCGTGGCGGACAGCGAGCTGATCATCGCGCGCTACCCGCAGAAGCGCTCGGCGCTGCTGCCGATGCTGCACCTGGTGCAGTCCGTCGACGGCTACGTCACCGGCCGCGGGGTGCGGCTGTGCGCCGAGCTGCTCGAGCTCACGACCGCCGAGGTCAGCGGGGTCGCGACGTTCTACACGCAGTACAAGCGCCACCCCAACGGCGAGTACACCGTCGGCGTCTGCACCAACACCCTGTGCGCCATCATGGGCGGCGACCAGATCTTCGACGAGGTCAGCGAGCACCTCGGCATCGGGCACGACGAGACCACCGAGGACGGCAAGATCACCCTCGAGCGGGTCGAGTGCAACGCGGCCTGCGACTTCGCGCCGGTGGTCATGGTCAACTGGGAGTTCTTCGACGACCAGACCCCGGAGAGCACGAACGAGCTGGTCGACCGGCTGCGCGCCGGTGACGACGTCACGCCCACCCGCGGACCCTCGCGGGTCTGCACCTTCAAGCAGGTCTCGCGGGTCCTCGCAGGCTTCCCCGACGGCCTGGCCGACGAGGGACCGGGCGCCGGGCTGCCCTCGCTGCGCGGCACCCTGCTGGCCAAGGAGAAGGGGTGGACGGCGCCGCGACCGGAGCCGGAGACCGACAACGAGCCCACCCCCGAGGGCCAGGCGGGCGGGCTCGCGCCCGGCCACCCCGACTCGGTGAACACCGGCGCCAACGAGGCCGACGAGGTCCCCACCTCCGAGGGCGTCAAGGACGTCGACCAGACGCACGAGGGAGACGACGCGTGAGCACGCAGCTGACCCCGATCCTGTCCGCCTTCTGGGACGTCGAGCGGTCGTGGACCCTGGAGACCTACGAGCAGCACGAGGGCTACGACGGCCTGCGCGCCGCCCTCAAGATGGACCCCACCGACCTCGTCGCCGCGGCCAAGGAGTCCGGGCTGCGCGGGCGCGGTGGCGCCGGCTTCCCGACCGGCATGAAGTGGGGCTTCCTGCCCCCGCCGGACGGCGGCCCCCGCTACCTCGTCGTCAACGCCGACGAGTCCGAGCCGGGCACCTGCAAGGACACCCCGCTCATGATGGCGGCCCCGCACTTCCTCATCGAGGGCATGATCATCACCTCGTTGGCGATCGACTGCCACCACGCCTTCATCTACGTGCGCGGCGAGATCGTGCACGTCTACCGCCGGCTGCTGCGCGCCGTCGAGGAGGCGTACGCCGCGGGCTACCTCGGCAAGGACATCCTCGGCACCGGCTTCGACCTGGACATCACCGTGCACGCGGGTGCAGGGGCATACATCTGCGGCGAGGAGACGGCGCTGCTGGACTCGCTCGAGGGTCGCCGCGGGCAGCCGCGGCTCAAGCCCCCCTTCCCGGCCGTCGCCGGCCTCTACGCCCGGCCGACCGTGGTCAACAACGTCGAGTCCATCGCCTCGGTGCCCTCGATCGTGCTCCACGGCGCGGACTGGTTCGCCGGCATGGGCACCGAGAAGTCGCAGGGCTTCGGGCTGTTCAGCCTCTCCGGCCACGTCGAGCGCCCGGGCCAGTACGAGGCGCCGCTCGGCATCACGCTGCGCGAGCTCATCGACATGGCCGGCGGCATGCGCGGCGGCAAGAAGCTGAAGTTCTGGACGCCGGGGGGCTCCTCGACGCCGATCTTCACCGACCAGCACCTGGACGTGCCGCTCGACTTCGAGTCCGTCGCCGCCGAGGGCTCGATGCTGGGCACCCGCGCGCTGCAGATCTTCGACGAGAGCGTCTCGGTGGTCCGCGCGGTCTCGCGCTGGATCGACTTCTACGCCCACGAGTCCTGCGGCAAGTGCACCCCCTGCCGTGAGGGCACGTTCTGGCTCAAGCAGATCCTCGAGCGGCTGGAGGCCGGCCGTGGCCACGAGGGCGACATTGAGAAGCTGGACGACATCTGCGACAACATCCTCGGCCGCAGCTTCTGCGCGCTGGGTGACGGTGCCGTCAGCCCGGTGACCTCCGGCATCAAGTACTTCCGCGAGGAGTTCGAGCAGGGGATGCACACCCCGTGGCACGAGCTCTTCCCGGCCGAGCGCAACACCCTCTTCGCGAAGGAGAGCCAGCCCGCATGAGCGTCAAGACCGAAGGACCGTCGCAGGAGGCCATCGAGGCCGAGGTCGACGTGAAGATGGTCGACCTGACCATCGACGGCGTCGACGTCTCGGTCCCCGACGGCACCCTGGTCATCCGGGCCGCGGAGCAGGTCGGCATCCAGATCCCGCGGTTCTGCGACCACCCCCTGCTGGAGCCGGTGGGTGCCTGCCGCCAGTGCCTCGTCGACGTGTCGACCCCGGACCGCGAGGGCAACCTCAAGCCGATGCCCAAGCCGCAGGCCTCCTGCACCATCGCGGCCTCGCCGGGCATGGTCGTCAAGACCCAGCACACCTCCGAGGTCGCCGACAAGGCGCAGCAGGGCGTCATGGAGCTGCTGCTCGTCAACCACCCGCTGGACTGCCCGGTCTGCGACAAGGGCGGCGAGTGCCCGCTGCAGAACCAGGCGATGTCCGACGGGCGCCCCACCTCGCGCTTCGAGGACATCAAGCGCACCTTCCCCAAGCCGGTCAACATCTCCAGCCAGGTGCTCCTCGACCGCGAGCGTTGCGTGCTCTGCGCACGGTGCACCCGCTTCTCCGACCAGATCGCCGGCGACCCCTTCATCGCGCTCATCGAGCGGGGTGCGCTGCAGCAGGTCGGGATCTACGAGGAGCAGCCCTTCGAGAGCTACTTCTCCGGCAACACGGTGCAGATCTGCCCGGTCGGCGCGCTGACCGGCGCGGCATACCGCTTCCGGTCCCGGCCCTTCGACCTCGTCTCCACCGAGAGCGTCTGCGAGCACTGCGCCGGCGGGTGCGCGATCCGCACCGACCACCGCCGCGGCACCGTGCTGCGCCGGATGGCGCTCGACGACCCCGAGGTCAACGAGGAGTGGAACTGCGACAAGGGTCGCTGGGCCTTCGCCTACCCGACCCTCCCGGACCGGCTGAACGACCCCGTCGTGCGCGGTGCCGACGGTGACTACGCCGTCACCTCCTGGCGCGACGCCTACGCCGCGGCGGCCGCCGGCCTGGCCGGGGCCCGCGGGACCGGCGGCGTCGGGGTGCTCCCCGGCGGCCGGGGCAGCGTCGAGGACCTGTATGCCTACGCCAAGTTCGCCCGGGTCGCCCTGGGGACGCACGACGTGGACCACCGCGCCCGCCCGCACAGCGCCGAGGAGAGCGACTTCCTCGCCTCGACCGTGGTCGCCACCCGCGACGTGAGCTACGGCGACCTCGAGACGGCCGGCTCGGTCCTGCTCGTCGGCCTGGAGGCCGAGGAGGAGGCCGCCATGGTCTTCCTGCGGCTGCGCAAGGCCATGCGCAAGAGGGGCACGCAGGTCTACTCCGTCGCCCCCTACGCCACCCGTGGGCTGGAGAAGATGGCCGGCACGCTGCTGCCGGCCGCCCCGGGCACGGAGGCCGAGGTGCTGCAGGCGCTCACCGCCCGCCGGGAGCAGGGCGAGCAGGAGCAGGTCGACGGCGCGGCCATGCCGCTGGAGCAGGACAGCTACGACGCCGCCTCCGACGCGCTCGGCGCCCGCGCGGTCATCCTCGTGGGCGAGCGGCTGGGCATGGTGCCCGGCGCGCTGTCCGCCGCCGTGCGGCTCGCCGAGACCACCGGGGCGCGCCTGGCCTGGGTGCCCCGTCGTGCGGGAGAGCGCGGCGGTGTCGAGATGGGCACCCTGCCCGGCCTGCTGCCGGGCGGCCGACCCGTCGCCGACGCCACCGCCCGCGACGAGGTCGCCGGGCGCTGGGGGATCGACGGCGCTGCCCTGGCCTCCGGCCCGGGCCGCGACGCCACCGCGATCCTCGAGGCCGCGGCCGCCGGGGAGCTGGGGGCGCTCGTCGTGGGAGGCGTCGAGATCGACGATCTGCCCGACCCCGAGCTCGCCCGCCGTGCGCTGGCCCGCGCCTTCGTCGTCTCCCTCGAGGTCCGCGAGAGCGCGGTCCACGAGTACGCCGACGTCATCCTCCCCGTGGCCCCCCACCAGGAGAAGGCCGGCTCCTTCCTCAACTGGGAGGGTCGCCCCCGGCCGTTCGACCGGGCGATCGAGTCCGGCGCGAGCTCGGACCACGTCGTCCTGGACCGGCTGGCGGCCGCGATGGGCGCCCCGCTGGGCACCGGGACCCTCCCGGTGGTCCGGCAGGAGATCCAGGCGCTGGGCAGCTGGTCCGGCACCCGGGCCACAGTCCCGGACGTCCCCGCCACCGGCCCCGCGGCCGTGGGCCCGGGCGAGGCGGTCCTCGCGACGTGGCACCAGGTGCTCGACGCCGGCCGGCTGCAGGACGGCGAGCCCTTCCTCGCCGGCACCCGGCACACCCCGGTGGCGCGCATCTCCGCCCGCACCGCCGCCTCGCTCGGCGTCGTCGACGGCGACCCGGTCGCGGTCTCGACCGACCTGGGCCGGATCGAGCTGCCGGCGGCGATCACCCCGATGCCCGACGACGTCGTGTGGGTGCCCGCCAACCAGGTCGGCTCCACCGTGCGGCCGACCCTCGGCGTCGGCGCCGGCGACGTCGTGCGCCTGACCGGCGCCCCCGCCCAGACCACGCGAGGTGAGGCATGAGCCTGCTGACGGCATACCCCGAGATCGCGGCGAGCGTCCCGCTCCTCACCGAGGACCTCCCCGCCGCCGACTTCAGCGACACCCCCTGGTGGCTCTCGCTCATCAAGGCGACGCTGCTGTTCGTCTACGTCATGATCTCCGTGGTCATCGTCATCTGGTTCGAGCGGCGCGTCATCGGCCAGATGCAGCAGCGCCCCGGCCCCAACCGGATCGGCCCGCTGGGCATCCTGCAGACCGCCGCCGACGGAATCAAGCTGTTCTTCAAGGAGGACGTCACGCCCAAGGGCGCGGACAAGCTGATGTTCTACGCGGCGCCGCTCATCGTGGCCTCGCTCGCCTTCGTCTCCTTCGCCATCATCCCCATGGGCGGCGACGTGCGGATGTTCGGCCACACCACGCCGCTGCAGCTCACCGACACCCCGGTGGCGGTGCTGCTCGTGCTCGCGGTGGCCGGCGTCTCGGCCTACGGCTTCGTGCTGGCCGGGTGGTCCTCGGGCTCGACCTACCCGCTGCTCGGTGGCCTGCGCTCGACCGCCCAGGTCATCTCCTACGAGATCGCGATGGGTCTGTCCCTCGTCGCGGTCTTCCTCTACGCCGGGTCGATGTCGACCAGCCAGATCGTCGAGGCCCAGCAGCAGACGACGGTCCTCGGCATCCCGCTGTGGTACGTCGTGCCGCTGTTCTTCAGCTTCGTCGTCTACGTCATCACGATGATCGGCGAGACCAACCGGCTGCCCTTCGACCTCGCCGAGGGCGAGGGCGAGCTCGGCGGCGGGTTCCACACCGAGTACTCCTCGATGAAGTTCGGCATGTTCTTCCTCGGCGAGTACATCAACATGTTCACCGTCTCGGCGCTGGCGACCACCCTGTTCATGGGCGGCTGGCACGCGCCGTGGCCGCTCAACCTCATCGGTGACGGCATGCTCGACCAGGGCTGGTGGGGTCTGCTGTGGTTCACCGCCAAGATGTGGGCCTTCATCTTCTTCTACGTCTGGGTCCGTGGGTCGCTGCCCCGCGTGCGTTACGACCAGTTCATGGCGCTGGGCTGGAAGATCCTCATCCCGCTGTCCCTCGTCTGGGTCGTCGCGGTCATGCTCATCCGCTCGGCGCAGGAGGGCTACTTCGGCGAGGGCCGTTGGGTCACCGTGGTCACCCTCGGTGGCATCGGCCTGTTCGTCCTCATCGGCATCCTCGTCTGGGACCGGTATGCCCAGCGCCGCGCCGCGGCGAAGGAGGAGGCCCGCGAGGTCCCCGAGGAGATCGACCCCTTCGCGGACGGATACCCTGTCCCGCCGATGCCCGGTCAGCGGCTGGTCGAGCCGCGGCCCGCCGTGGAGCAGGCGGCCCCGGTGACCGTCCCGGCCGGGGCGCGACCCACCGACGACGCACGCACCAGCCCGACCGACGAGGAGAAGGAAAGCCGTGGCTGACCCCACCGAGCCCGACAACGCCCGCGAGCCCGCCCGCCGGCCGGAGGCGACGACCCCGGTCCGCTCGGGCGACGTCGGTCCGTCCGGCGGCAAGAAGGAGCCCGGTGTCCTGGGCCAGCTCTTCGCCCCCGTCGCCGGCTTCGGCGTCACCTTCGCGACCATGTTCCGCAAGGTCCCGACGCAGGAGTACCCCGAGGTCAAGCGTCCGACGGCCACCCGCTACCACGGGCGGCACCAGCTCAACCGGCACCCGGACGGGCTGGAGAAGTGCGTCGGCTGCGAGCTGTGCGCCTGGGCCTGCCCGGCCGACGCGATCTACGTCGAGGGGGCCGACAACACCGACGAGGCCCGCTTCAGCCCCGGTGAGCGCTACGGCCGCGTCTACCAGATCAACTACCTGCGCTGCATCTTCTGCGGCCTGTGCATCGAGGCGTGCCCGACCCGCGCGCTGACGATGACCAACGAGTACGAGCTGGCCGACTCCGAGCGCGCCCCGCTCATCTACGAGAAGCACCAGCTGCTGGCCCCGCTGCGCCCGGACATGCTCACCCCGCCCTTCCCCATGGTCGAGGGCATGGAGGAGCGCGACTACTACCAGGGCAAGGTCACCGGCGCGAGCCAGGACCAGCGGGAGTACGTCGAGGCGCGCGAGGCCGACCAGGCCGACAAGGTGGACGCCGCGGCCGCCGAGGCGGAGGCGACGTCGTGACCCCGGACCGGATCGACGGCATGGAGCTCGGCCTCTTCTGGGTGCTCGCCGTCGTCGCCGTCATGGGTGCGCTGGGGCTGCTCTTCGCCCGCAAGGCGGTGCACGCCGCGATGGCCATGGCCATGACGATGATCAGCCTCGGCGTCATCTACATCGTCCAGCGGGCCGAGTTCGTCGGGATCATCCAGATCTTCGTCTACTCCGGCGCCGTGATGATGCTCTTCCTCTTCGTCGTCATGCTCGTCGGTGTCGACTCCTCGGACTCCACCGTCGAGACGCTGCGCGGCCAGCGCGTCTGGGCCTTCGGCCTGGGGGCGGTCTTCGTCGTCGTCGCCGCCCTGGGCCTGGCGCGCGTGTCCTGGCCGGACGCGGTCGGCCTCGAGGAGGTCCAGACCGAGGGCAGCGTCACCGCGCTGGCCCGCGAGATCTTCGAGCGCCAGGTGCTGACCTTCGAGACGCTCGGGGCGCTGCTCGTCATCGCGGTCATGGGGGCCATGGTGCTCGCGCACCGCGAGCGGCTCACGCCGCGGCGCACGCAGCGCGAGGTCTCGCAGGAGAAGCTGCGCTCGGGCGAGTGGCTCTCCGGCAAGCCCAACCCGGGTGTGTATGCCCGGCACAACGCCGCGGACACCCCTGCCCTGGCCCCGGACGGGACCCCCGTCGAGGAGTCGGTGCCGCGCGTGCTCGTGGCGCGCGGCCAGGTCACCAACCCGACCGAGTACCGTCTGGCGGGCGCGACCGCACGGCCCGACGGACAGCCGCCGGCCGACCTCGCGCCCGAGGACCTGCCGACGGGGACCAACGCCGCCGTCGACCAGCAGGGCCACGACATGGAGCCCGACGACACCGGCGGTGACGCCACCGAGGAGCAGGGGAGGAGCGAGCGCTGATGGGGCTCGAGGCATACATCTATCTGTCCGTGGTGCTCTTCGCGCTCGGCTCGATCACGGTGCTGACGCGGCGCAACACGATCATCGTCTTCATGGGCATCGAGCTCATGCTCAACGCCTGCAACCTGGCGCTGGTCACCTTCGCCCGCATCCACGGCACCCTCGACGGCCAGGTCTACGCCCTGTTCGTCATGGTCGTCGCGGCGGCCGAGGTGGTCGTCGGGCTGGCGATCATCATGTCCATCTTCCGTGCGCGCCGGTCGGCCTCGGTCGACGACGCCAACCTGCTGAAGCTGTAAGGAGCGCTCGTGTCTGTGCACGACCTGAGTCAGGGCCTGGCCGCGGTCAGCCTGACCCTCGCCGACGACCCGGGCGGTCTCGGCGCGACCCACGCCACCCAGGCGGACGGCATCGCCGGCCTCGGCTGGCTGCTCGTCGCGCTGCCCCTGGCGGGTGCCGCGCTGCTCCTCCTCGGGGGGCGGGTGACCAACAGCTGGGGCCCGGCGCTCGCGACCGGGCTGTCCTGGGCGAGCTTCGGCGTCGGCGTCGCGATCATCGCCCAGCTGGCCGGGCTGCCGGAGGCCGAGCGCGCGCTCTCGGTGCCGCTGTGGGAGTGGGTGAGCGTCGGTGACCTGTCGCTGCGCGCCGGCCTGCTGCTGGACCCGCTGTCGCTGGCCTTCGTCATGCTCATCACCTTCGTGGGCAGCCTCATCCACGTCTACTCGCTGGGCTACATGGAGCACGACCCGGACAAGCGCCGGTTCTTCGCCTACCTCAACCTCTTCGTCGCGGCGATGCTCATCCTCGTGCTCGCCGACTCCTACCTCCTGCTCTTCGTCGGCTGGGAGGGCGTCGGGCTGGCGTCCTACCTGCTCATCGGCTTCTGGAACTGGAACCCGGACTACGCGGCGGCCGCCAACAAGGCCTTCGTCGTCAACCGGGTCGGTGACGTCGGCCTCATCACCGCGATGGCGATCATGCTCGCCACCTTCGGCGCGCTGGACTTCGCCACGGTGCACGGCAGCGCAGGGGGAGCGAGCGACCTCACCCTCACCCTCGTCGGCCTGGCGCTGCTGCTTGCCGCCTGCGGCAAGTCGGCGCAGTTCCCGCTGCAGAGCTGGCTGGGCGACGCGATGGCCGGCCCGACGCCGGTGTCCGCGCTCATCCACGCGGCGACGATGGTCACCGCGGGCGTCTACCTCATCGCCCGCAGCCAGGCGATCTACGACCTCACCCCGGACGCCCGGCTGGTCGTCGCGGTCGTCGGTGCCGTCACGCTGCTCTACGGCGCGATCGTCGGCTGCGCCAAGGACGACCTCAAGAAGGCGCTGGCCGCCTCGACGATGAGCCAGATCGGCTACATGATGCTCGCCGTCGGCCTGGGCCCGGTCGGCTACCTCTACGCGATCTTCCACCTGGTGACGCACGGCTTCTTCAAGGCCAACATGTTCCTCGGCGCCGGCTCGGTCATGCACGCCATGAACAACCGGGTCGACATGCGCCGCTTCGGCGCGCTGCGCAAGGACGTCAAGATCACGTTCATCACCTTCGCCGCCGGCTGGCTCGCGATCATCGGCTTCCCCCTCACCGCGGGGTGGTTCTCGAAGGACTACATCATCGAGACCGCCTTCACCATGGAGGGCTGGCAGGGCTGGGTCTTCGGCGGCGTCGCGCTGCTGGGCGCCGGGATCACGGCGTTCTACATGTCCCGCCTGTTCTTCATGACCTTCTTCGGCGAGAAGCGCTGGCACGAGGACGACCACCCGCACGAGTCGCCGCTGGTGATGACCGTGCCGATGATGGTGCTCGCCCTGGGGTCGCTGGTGCTGGGCGCCGTGCTCTACCCGACCGGGATCATCACCGGCTGGCTGGAGCCGGTCTTCGGCCACGCCGAGCACGGTGAGCCGCTCATCCCGCAGCTCGCCATCCAGATCTCCGCCTTCGTGCTCATGCTCGCCGGGGCGGGCCTGGCCTGGATGATGTATGCCCGGCGCGAGGTCCCGCAGACCGCGCCCAGGGCCAGCCTGGTCACCGTGGCGGCCCGCCGCGACCTCTTCCAGGACGACGTCAACGACGCGCTGTTCACCGGCCCGACGATGGCGCTGGCCCGCACCACGGTCGACGCCGACGACGTCCTCGTGGAGGGCGGCGTGACCGGGGGCACCACCGGCGGCCTCAACGCCGTCTCCGGCCTGCTGCGACGCGCGCAGAACGGCTTCGTCCGCTCCTATGCCCTGACGATGCTCCTGGGCGTCGTCGCGATCCTCGGCGCAGTCTGGGTGATGCAGTGATGAACTTCCCCTGGTTGACCACGCTCCTCGTGCTGCCGCTCGTCGGCGCGCTCGTCGTGTCGCTGCTGCCCAAGGGCAGCACCCTGGTGCGCCCGGTGTCCCTCGGCGTGGCGCTGCTGACCCTCGCGGTCGGCATCGGTGCCGCGACCCAGTACCAGATCGGCGGGGGATCCGGCGGCGAGCAGTTCCAGCTGACCGAGGTCTACTCCTGGATCCCGCAGTTCGGCGTCTCCTACGCGCTGGGCGTCGACGGCATCTCGCTGTCGATGATCCTGCTCGGCCTCGTGCTCGTGCCCATCTGCATCGTCGCCGCGTGGGACGACGTCCCGGCGGTCGGCCGGCGCCAGCACGCCTACTTCGCCCTCATGCTGGCGCTGAGCTCCATGATGATCGGTGTCTTCGCCGCCATCGACGTCTTCCTCTTCTACGTCTTCTTCGAGGCGATGCTCATCCCGGTCTATTTCCTCATCGGGGTCTTCGGCGGCACCCGGCGGGCGAAGGCGGCCACGACCTTCCTGCTCTACTCGCTCGTCGGCGGGCTCATCATGCTCGTCGCGGTCATCGGGGTCTACCTCGCCGGACCGCGCGGCACCGACGGCTTCCTGCTGTCCAACCTCACCGGGCTGGACCTGTCGGTGGAGGCCGGCCGCTGGCTCTTCCTCGGCTTCTTCATCGCCTTCGCGATCAAGGCGCCGATGTGGCCGGTGCACACCTGGCTGCCGCTGGCGGCCGAGCAGGCGCGCCCGGCGACGTCTGTGCTGCTGGTCGGCGTGCTCGACAAGGTCGGCACCTACGGCATGATCCGCTTCTGCCTGGCGCTCTTCCCCGAGGCCAGTCAGTGGGCGACCCCGGTGATCCTCGCGCTCGCGCTCGTCTCGCTCTTCGTCGGCGCCTTCCTCGCGATCGGCCAGACCGACATGCTGCGGCTCATCAGCTACACCTCGATCAGCCACTTCGGCTTCATCGTGCTCGGCATCTTCGCCTTCACCACGATCAGCCAGACCGGTGCGACGCTCTACATGGTCAACCACGGCTTCACCACCGCCGGGCTGTTCCTCGTCGCGGGCATGCTCATCATGCGCCGGGGCTCGCGCGACCTGCGCGACTTCGGCGGCTGGCAGCGGGTCACCCCGCTCGTGGCCGGTGCGCTGCTCGTCTCCGGCCTGTCCGGGCTGGCGCTGCCCGGTCTGAACTCCTTCGTCAGCGAGTTCCTCGTCATCGTCGGCACCTTCGGCCGGCACCCGTGGCTGGGCGTCATCGCCGCCCTGGGCGTCATCCTCGCGGCCGTCTACATCCTCGTGATGTACCAGAAGGTCGCCACCGGGCCGAGGCCCGAGGGTGCCGAGGTCGAGGGCATACCGGACATGAGCGGGCGCGAGAAGTGGGTGGTGGCGCCGATCATCGCGGCTTTCCTCGTCCTCGGCTTCTACCCGCAGCCGGTCCTCGACCTGCTCCAGCCGGCCGTCGAGCAGAGCATGCAGACGGTCGGGATCACCGACGTGAGCCCGACCGTGGACACGGGCCTCGCCACGACCTCCGACTCCGAGGGGAGTGACCACTGATGGGTGGCATGTTCGTCGCGCCGGACATCAACTACACCGCGCTGCTGCCGATGATCATCGTCTTCGTCGGCGGGCTCGTCGGGGTCACGGTGGAGGGCTTCGCCTCCCGCCGCACGCGGTATGCCGTCCAGGTGCCCCTCTCGGTGGCGACGCTGGTCCTGGCGCTGGTCGCGCTCATCCTGCTCGGCCGGGACAACCAGGGCCTCACCGCGGCGGACACGGTCGCGATCGACGGGGTGGCGCTGTCGCTGCAGGGCCTCGTGCTCGTGCTCTCGATCCTCGGCCTGCTGGCGATGAGCGAGCGCTTCGGCGGGCAGCAGCCCGACGCCTTCACCCAGTCCGGCGTCTCGACGCCGGGCTCGGCCGAGGAGACGCTGGCGACCAAGGTCGGCGCCACGACCACCGAGGTCTACCCGCTGACGCTGATGTCGGTCGGCGGCATGATGCTCTTCGTCTCGGCCAACGACCTGCTGCTGCTCTTCGTCGCCCTGGAGATCCTCTCGCTGCCGCTCTACGTCCTCACCGGGCTGGCCCGGCGCCGGCGGCTGCTGTCGCAGGAGGCCTCGCTGAAGTACTTCTTGCTGGGCAGCTTCTCCTCGGCCTTCTACCTCTTCGGCGCCGTGCTGCTCTACGGCTACGCCGGCTCGATGCGCTTCGCCGACATCGCGGCCGCGATCAGCTCCGAGGTGGGCATGGACGGCCTGCTCGTGCCGGGCGTGCTGCTCGTCGCGGTCGGGCTGCTCTTCAAGGTCGGCGCGGTGCCCTTCCACGCGTGGACGCCGGACGTCTACCAGGGGGCCCCGACGCCGGTCACCGGCTTCATGGCGGCGTGCACCAAGGTCGCCGCCTTCGGCGCCATGCTGCGGGTGCTCTACGTCGCCGTCGAGGGTGCGCGCCTGGAGTGGCAGCCGGTCATCGCCGTCGTCGCGGCGCTGTCGATGGTCGTCGGTGCGCTGCTCTCGATCGTGCAGACCGACGTCAAGCGGATCCTGGCCTACTCCTCCATCGCGCACGCCGGCTTCATCCTCACCGGCGTCGTGGCGCTGGACGTCTCCGGCGTCACCAGCACGATGTTCTACCTCGCGACCTACGGCTTCATGACGATCCCCGCCTTCGCGATCGTGGCGCTGGTCCGCAGCGCCGGCACCGAGGCCACCCTCGTGGACCAGTGGGCCGGGCTCGGCCGCCGCTCCCCGTGGATCGCCGCCTCCTTCACCTTCCTGCTCATGGCCTTCGCAGGCATCCCGCTGACCTCGGGCTTCACCGGCAAGTTCGCGGTTTTCTCGGCCGCGGTGAGCCAGGGCTGGGCATGGCTGGCGGTCGTCGGTGTGCTCGCCAGCGCCGTCACCGCCTACATCTACTTCGTCCTGGTCGTGCAGATGTGGCTCGGCGACGCGGACGCGAGCGGTGACACCGTCGTCGTGCGGCCCTCGTGGATGACCTCGGTCGCGATCCTCGTCGGGGTGGCCATGACCCTGGCCCTGGGCATCATGCCCTCCCCGGTCCTCGACCTGGCGCAGAGCACCGCGGCGTTCCTGAGGTGAGACCGCCCAGCATCCCCGGTGCCGACGAGGAGCTGACGAGCCGCGTCGAGGCCGGGCTCGCCCGGGTGTCTCAGCGGCTGGCGGAGGTCGTCGACCACGACGACCCCTTCGTCTCGGAGGCCAACCACCACCTCGCCGCCGCCGGGGGCAAGGGCTTCCGCCCGTTGCTGACCCTGCTGTCCAGCGAGGTCGGCACCGGCTGGGACGAGCAGGTCGTCGATGCCGCGGTCGGCGTCGAGCTGACCCACCTGGCCTCGCTCTACCACGACGACGTCATGGATGAGGCGGAGCTGCGGCGCGGCGTCCAGAGCGCCAACGCCCGCTACGGCAACTCCACCGCGATCCTCGTGGGTGACCTGCTCTTCGGCACCGCCTCCTCGGTGGTCGCGGGGCTGGGGGCCCAGGCGGTCCGGATCCAGGCCGACACCTTCATCCGGCTGTGCGCCGGCCAGATCCGCGACGACCGGCAGGCGGACGCCGACCTGCCGAGCGATCAGGCGGTGCAGGCATACCTCGAGATCCTCGCGGACAAGACCGGCGCGCTCATCGCGACCGCCGCCCGCTACGGCGCGATGTTCGGCGGCTGCGACGAGGCCACGACCCGCACCCTCACGGCCTACGGCGAGAAGGTCGGCGTCGTCTTCCAGCTGGCGGACGACCTGCTCGACGTCGCCTCGGACGCGCAGGAGTCGGGCAAGACGCCCGGCACCGACCTGCGCGAGGGCAAGGCCACGCTCCCGGTGCTGTATGCCCGGAGCAGCGAGGACCCCGCCGACGCCCGGCTGCTGGAGCTCACCCGCGGCCCGATCGAGGACCCGGACGACCTCGCCGAGGCCCTGTCCCTGCTGCGGGGACACCCCGCGATGGCCCAGGCGCGCGAGCAGACGCTGCACGTCGCCGCGCAGGCCAGGGAGCTCCTCGACGACCTGCCGGCCTCGCCCGCCCGGGCCGCGCTGCAGGCCCTCGTCGACGGCGTCGCCGACCGCTCCCGCTGACCCCACCACCGCGCACCCCGCCCCGCCCCGCCCTCCCACCCCCCCGGAGTGCGGTCACCTTCGAGCAACCTCCATCACCCTGTAGGGCGATGGAGGTTGCAGGAAGGTGACCGCACTCTCCATTCAGCTGCCCTCGCATCTCGTGTGGCCGTCGCTGCTCCTATCTACTACAAAAAGTAGTATACTGGGAACTGCCCGACGAACCCGATGGGACAAGGAGTTGGCTGACATGAACACCACCGCCAGAACCGACCGGAACCGCAGCACGCCGACTCCGGTGAAGAACGAGAGGAACGGTCTGCCGGTCCTCGGGGGCCTCGCCCTCGGGCTCCTCCGACTGTCCTTCGGGTTCTACTTCCTCTGGGCCTTCCTGGACAAGACCTTCGGCCTGGGCTACGCGACCCCCTCGGAGGGTGCCTGGATCCGGGGCGGGAGCCCGACGACCGGCTACCTCTCCGGCGTCGAGGGCCCGCTCTCGGGCTTCTACCAGGGGATGGTGGGCAGCACCGCCATCGACTGGCTGTTCATGCTCGGTCTGCTGGGCATCGGTGTCACGCTGATGACCGGTATGGGCGCCCGGGTCGGCGCGCTGTGCGGCGCCCTGATGTACCTCTTCATGTACGGCGCGGCGCTCCCGACGGTCACGAACCCCTTCCTCGACGACCACCTGACCGGTGCGGTCGTCATGCTGCTCATCGCCGCCATCCCGGCCTCGTGGGCCTACCTGGGCCTCGGTGAGCTGTGGCGGAGGGTGTCGCCATCCCCGGCCCTGCGCTGAGCGCGGACCGACTGGATCAGCCCCGGCGTGGGTAGACGTGAGCCACGCCGGGGCGCGGCACGCTGTCGCCGAGGTAGGGGTAGCCGCTCTGGCCGCCCTCTCCCGGATGCTGCACGCTGACCAGCACCGAGCGGTCCTTCCACGAGATCACCGGCCCGCAGCACTCTGCGCCCGTGGGCACCGACAGGAACTGCTCGACCAGGCCACGGTCACGACCCCGCGTCGGCATACGGAACAGGCCGTCGCAGGTGCCGAGGGTGCCGGGCGCACCGTCGGTGGAGATCCACAGATGCCCGGGCTCACCGTCGAAGGCGACGTTGTCCGGGCAGCTGATGGGGGTGACCTCACGCTGGTCGGTCCCGTGGAAGTAGGTGCCCGGGTCCGAGGGGTCGCCCGCGACGAGCACGATCCGCCACCGGAAGCGGAGGGCGGCGGCGTCGTCACCCTGCTCCCGCCACTCGATGACGTGGCCGAACTTGTTGGCGGCGCGGGGGTTGGCCTCGTCGATCTGGCCGGGGGTGCGGGCCGTGTTGTTGGTCAGGGCGACGTAGACGCGGCCGGTGTGCGGGTCGGGCTGGACGTCCTCAGGGCGGTCCATCTTCGTCGGCCCGACCGTGTCCGCCGCCAGCCGGGTCCAGGTGCAGACCTCGGCCACGGCCATACCGTCGACGTGCGACTCGCCGTCCACGATCAGCGGCAGCCACTCACCGCGCCCGTCGTACTCCCCGTCCTGGAAGCCGTCGCCGGTGAACCGGGCGACGTAGAGGTCTCCGTCGGAGAGCAGCCGCAGGTTGTGCCGCTTGTCGCCCTCGCGGTAACGGCGTCGGGAGACGAACTTGTAGACGTAGTCGAAGCGCTCGTCGTCGCCCATGTAGGCCACGGCCCGCCCGTCCTGCGCCAGCCGGATGGTGGCACCCTCGTGCTTGAACCGGCCCAGCGCCGTGTGCTTCACCGGGGTGGAGCCGGGGTCGTCGGGGTCGACCTCGACGATCCAGCCGAAGCGGTTGACCTCGTGCGGCTCCTCGACCAGGGAGAAGCGCGGGTCGGCCTGCTCCCACCCGCGGCCCGCGGACGTGATGCCGTAGCGGGCCAGCCTACCCTCCGGGTCCGGCGCGTCGGTGGCGTCGAAGTACTGGTTGAAGTTCTCCTCGCCGGAGAGCACCGTCCCCCACGGGGTGTCCCCGCCGGCGCAGTTGTTGAGCGTGCCCAGCACGCGTCGCCCGCTGCGGTCCGCGCCAGTCCGCATCCACGCGGCCCCGGCCGCCGGGCCGTCCAGGGCGAAGGTCGTCCAGGCGTGGATGCGGCGGTTGCGGGTCCCGCGCCGGCGGTAGGTCCACGGGGACCGGTCGTTCCTGCGGGTGACCTCGACCACCGTCATACCGTGCGCGGCCATCTCGATCTCGGCCTGCTCGGCGGTGACCGACCCGTCCCAGTCCGGGAACATCATCTCGGGGTTGGTGTACTCGTTGTTGAAGACGATGACGCCGCGTCGGGACCGCCAGCCCCGGTCGCCGTCCAGGCGCAGGGTGAGGTAGTCGGCGTTGTAGCCGGCCTGCCCCTTCTGCGCCTCCACCGACTGGTGGTCGACGTCGAAGGCGGGGGCGCCCGGCTCCACCGGGTCCCCCCAGGAGATGACCGGTGCCCAGGTGAAGCCGCGGGGGACGACGAGGTCGTCGACGTCGGCGGGCGTGGGCGGGATCGAGGGAAAGCCGCGCAGCCGGTGGTCGGTGTCCGGCAGGTCCTCGGCGGCGACGGCGGGCTGCGGGGCGGCCGCCCAGGCGACGCCGGCGAGCGCGGCGCCACCGCCGGTGAGCACCGCGCGGCGACGGATCGCCGTCTGGACGACGTCGCCGAAGTAGGTGTTGTCGCTCGTGTTCGGGACCGGCTGGGAGCAGGCGTCCCCGCAGCGGTAGCGGCAGGTGGCCGAGCTGCGCCCGCCGGGATGGGCGGCGAGCAGCGGCAGCAGGGTGCGGCGGCTGGTGGTCGAGGGCATGGGCACGCGTGATCCTCCGTCGTGAGGGTTTCCCCGAGAAGCCGGCCCCGGGACGGGGGCGCGACGTCCTCCGAACGTAGGCCGCCGACCCCCCGGGCCGGGCGACGCGCAGGTGAACCGGGCACGGCGGGCGGGCGACAGATGGAGGAACGGGGGAGCGGGCATACCCTGGGGGCTCGCCGCAGATCGAAGGAGGCAAAGGGTGAGACGCATGCTGGCGGGTCTGTGGGCCATGCTGCCGCTGGGGGTGCTGCTGGTGGCCGTGACCGTGCTGCCGACCCCGGAGCGGGTGCCCACGCACTGGTCCGGGCGCCTCCCGGACGCCTCCGCCGACGGCGCGCGCTTCCTGTCCGGGATCCTCGCCACCACCGTGGTCTGCACCGTCGTCGCGGCCCTCACCGCCATCGCCCGCCGCATCGTGCCCGCCACCTGGTGCCGCTGGGTGCTCGCCGTCGTCGCCGCGATCGGGTGGGGCGCCGCGGTCCTGTGGGTCGTCACGGCCTGGAGGGTCGGGGTCGACGGCCCGGGCCAGGTGCGCGAGTGGTGGCCGCTGCTGGCGCTCGTCGGCGCGCTGGTCGCCGCCGTGGTGGGGTATGCCGTCCACGGCCGGCGGGTGCCCAGCCGGGAGGAGCTGGAGGACCTGGTGCCGGAGCGCTCGCGCGTCCGCCCGGTCCACGAGGTACGTCCGGTCGAGCCGTGGAGCACCGAGGTGGAGTCGCGCACGCTGAAGGTGCTCGCCTGGGGCCTGCTGGTGGCGCTCGCCGTGGTGGCGGTGGTCGTCCGGCTCGTCGGGGAGAGCCTGGCCCTGTCCGTAGTCGTCCTGCTCACGGGGGTCGGGGCGAGCGGCCTCGCGCTGCTGTGGTCGGCGATCCGGGTCGAGGTGGACGAGTCCGGTCTGCGGGTGCGCTCCCGGGTGGTCCCACGCGTCGTCCTGCGGGTCCGCGCCGAGCAGGTCGCCGGCGTGGACGTGCAGGAGCTCGACCCCATGAAGTGGGGCGGCATCGGGCTGCGGGCGCTGCCCGACCGCACCGCCTACATCGTCGGGGCCGGGGGTGGCCCGGGGATGGTGGTCTACCAGCGCGACGGGCGCCGGCTCGCGCTGCAGATCACCGAGGGTGATGCTGCCGCGCGGACCGGCGCCCGGACGCTGCTGCAGGCCGCGGGTCAGCGGCTGGGGGAGGGCTCGCTCTCCTGAGCCGGCTCCCGGTCCGCGGCGTCCGCGTCGCGGTCGCCGTCGGTGCCCTCGCCCGGCTCCTGCTCGTCGTGGCTGATCCCGAGCGTGCGCTCCAGCTTGGCGCCCTCGACATCGACGTCCGGCAGGATCCGATCCAGCCAGCGCGGGATCCACCAGGCCCTCTCGCCCAGCAGTGACATCACCGCGGGGGTGAGGGTCATCCGGACGAGGAAGGCGTCGACGAGGACGCCCACGGCCAGCCCCAGCCCGATCGGTCGGACCATCGTCAGGTGCGCCCAGACGAAGCCGGCGAAGACCGAGATCATGATGATCGCCGCCGCGGTCACGACCCTCGCGCTGTGGTTGAAGCCGCTCACCACCGCGGTCCGGGCGTCCTTGCCGTGGACCTTCTCCTCCCGCATCGCGGACACGAGGAAGAGCTGGTAGTCCATGGCGAGCCCGAAGAGGATCCCGATGAGCAGGATCGGCAGGAAGGACAGGATCGGCCCGGCCTCGTTGACCCCGAAGAAGCTCGAGGCGAAGCCGAGCTGGTAGACCCCGACCACCGCACCGAAGGCGGCACCGACGCTGAGCAGGAAGCCACCCGTCGCCAGCAGCGGCACCAGGATCGAGCGGAAGACCAGCAGCAGCAGGATCAGCGAGAGGCCGACGACCACGACGAGGTAGATCGGGAGCGCGTCCGCGAGCTGCTCGGAGATGTCGATGTTGGCGACCGTCTGCCCGGTCAGGCCCAGGGTCGCACCCTGGTCCTCGCCGATCTGCTCGACCGCCGGGCCGAGCCGGTCGACGAGCGCCTCGGTGGAGGCGTCCGCCGGGCCACCCTCGGGCTGCAGCCGGAAGGCCAGCACGTCGCGCGCGTCGTTGACGCCGGCGGGCAGCACCTGCTCGACGCCGTCGACCTCGGCCAGCTCCTCGCCCAGGTCGGCCTGCGCGCTCATGAGCGCGGTGTCGCCCTCGGCGAGCGGCTCGTCCAGCTCGGCGACGACGAGGATCGGGCCGTTGGCGCCGGCGCCGAACTCGTCGCGCACCGTGTCATAGGTCGTGTATGCCGTAGAGCCGGCGGGCTCGCTGCTGCCGTCGGGCAGGCCGAGCCGCAGGTCCAGGGTGGGCCAGGCCAGGGCGCCCACCACGGCGAGCACCCCGACGACGGCCAGCCAGGGGTGCTTCTGCACCCGGGCGGCCCAGCCGCGACCGGGGTCGTCGGCGTGCTCCTCGGCGGGGTCCTCCTCGTGCTTGCCACGGTGGCCGCCCGCGCGCTCGCGGCGGGGGAGCACCTTGTCCCCGATGAGGGAGAGCATCGCCGGGGTGAGGGTGATGGCCACGAGCACGGCGATGGCCACCGTCGCCGCGGCCACGATCCCCATGACGCCCAGGAACGGGATGCCGGTGAGGGTGAGCGCGACGAGCGCGATGATCACGGTGAGCCCGGCGAAGGTGACGGCGTTGCCCGAGGTCCCCACGGCGAGCGCGATCGAGTCGCGCAGCGGCATACCCTGGCGCACCTGCTGCCGGTGCCGGTTGATGAGGAAGAGGGAGTAGTCGATGCCGACCGCGAGGCCGAGCATGAGCGCCAGCACCGGGGTGATCGACTGCATGTCGACCCACTGGGACAGGGCGAGGGCGCCGGTGAGGCCGACGCCGACCCCGACGAGGGCCATGAGGATCGGCAGGCCGGCGGCGACGAGGCTGCCGAGCATGACGATGAGGACGACCGCGGCGACGACCAGGCCCACGACCTCACCGGGGCCGAGGAGGCTGGACAGGTCGTCGGTGATCTCCTTGGAGAAGTCGACGCTCAGGCCGTCGCCCTCGAGGTCGTTGCCGATCTGCTGGATCGAGGCAGTGGTCTCCTCCGGGATGAAGCCCTCGGCGTCGGCCACGGATACCTGGGTGAGGGCGACGGTGCCGGCCTCGTTGACCACGCGGAAGCCGTCGCTGAGGTCGACCATGCGGCGCGCGACGGCGAGGTCCTCCTCGCCCTGGGCGATGTCGTCCTCGGCGTCGTCGAGCTGGGCGGCGTTGTCCTCCAGCTCGGCCTCGCCGTCCGCCAGCTGCTCCTCGCCGGCCTCGAGCTGCTGGGCCTGCTCGTCGAGCTGGGCCTGGCCCGCCTCGAGCTGCTGGCGACCGGCGTCGATCTGCTCCTGGCCCGCGGCGATCTCCGCGCGCGCCTGCTGCTCGGCGGCCGGCGGCACCTGGCCCGCCGCGACCCCGTCCTCGAGCTGCTGCAGCTGGGCGTCGAGCTCCTCCTGGGACTGCTGCAGGGTGGCGGCCTGCTCGTCCAGCTCGGCCTGGCCGGCCTCGAGCTGCTCCCGCCCGGACGCGAGCTGGTCCCGTGAGTCCTCCAGGTCCGCCCGGCCCTGCTCGAGCTGCTCGCGGCCGTCCTCCAGCTGGGCGCGGGCGTCCTCGAGCTCGGCCTCGCCGTCGGTGATGTCCTGCGGGGCCGAGTCCAGCTCGGCCTGCGCCTCGAAGGGGTCGGTGGAGGTGACCCCGTCCAGGTCCTCCCAGTCCTGCACCGCGCCGGCGATGGCCTCGCGCTGCTCGTCGGTGAAGCCGTCGTCGTTGCGGAAGACCACGGTGCCGGTGGTGCCGGCAGCCTCCGGGATCTCCTGCTGGAGGGTGTCGAGCACCTGCTCGAACCGGCTGCCAGGGATGGAGAACTCGTTGGACAGGGGCTTGGCGAGCGTCGCCATACCGGTGCCGGTGATGGCGAGCACGGCGACCCAGATCGCGATGACGCCGAGCCGGTGGTGGGCGCACCAGCGCCCCAGGCGGTGCAGAAGAGTGGCCACGGGGGTCCTTTCGGGGTTTGCTCAGTCGTGGTCGGACCGCCAGCCCGAGGCCAGCAGGCCCAGGGCACGGTCCAGGTGGTCGTGGAAGGCCGCCGTGTCGGCGGGGGAGAGCGGCGCCGCTCGGTGCGGGTCCTCGACCCACGTCTCCTCGGCCGCCTGGAAGCAGCTCATCACCGCCGAGGAGAGGGTGGCGACGAAGAGCGGGTCGGCCTCGGGGAGCAGGGCGTGCAGCTGCTCCCGCAGCCAGCCTGCCATGTCCGCCCAGACCGTGCGCTCCAGCAGCATCTGTCCGTCGGTGCTCTGCCCGTGGCTGTTGAGGTCGGAGAGCCACCCGATGAGGTCGGTGGGGATCTCCCCCGCCTGGACGAGCCGGCGCAGGGCCGCGAGCGGGTCGAGGCGGACCTGGTCGGGGTCGAGCCGGGAGATCATGCCGGAGGCGTGCTCGGCGAAGACCGCGCTGAGGGCGGCGGGGATGCTGCCGAAGTAGTTGAAGAAGGTGCGCCGGGAGATGCCCGCCCGCTCGGCCACCTGGTCGACGGTGACCTCGGCGGCCGGCAGCTGCGCGACGAGGTCGCGCAGCGCCCCGAGGATCGCCTCGTGGGTGCGCGCCTTGTTGAGCTCGCGCCGTCCGGCGGGGGGTGCCTCGGTCATGGGGACGATGCTACGGCAAGAGTTGCACACCGTGCAAAATTGCACGACGTGCATACCGCCGCGCGGTGCGGAAGGAGGTCAGAGGGGCGTGGGGTCGGTCAGGCCGGTCCCGCCCTCGGCGCTCCGACGGCGGGCGCGGCGCTCGCGCCGCCCGCGGCGCACCTGCCGCACCATGTCGGTGGACAGCACCGCCAGCGCCAGCCAGACGAGCGCGAAGCCCACCCAGCGGGAGGCCGGGACGCTCTCCCCGAGCAGCAGCACGCCGCAGAGCAGCTGCAGGACGGGGGTGAGGAACTGCAGCAGGCCCACGGTCGACAGCGGCACCCGGCTCGCGGCCGCGGCGAAGAGCAGCAGCGGCACCGCGGTCGCGATGCCCGTCGTCATGAGCAGGACGGTGTGCACGCCGCCGTGCCCGCCCCACGTCGTCGCGTCGGCCCGGGCGAGCCAGAGCAGGATGATCACCGCGACCGGCAGGATCGCCAGCGTCTCGCCGACGAGCGAGCGCAGCGCGCTGAGGGAGACGCCGAGCCGGTTCTTCAGCAGGCTGTAGAGCGCGAACGAGCACGCCAGGGCCAGGCTGATCCAGGGTGGCGAGCCGTAGTCGATCGTCAGGTAGATCGCCGCGACGATCCCGATCCCCACGGCGGTCCACTGCAGCCGGCGCAGGCGCTCCCGCAGGATCACCACGCCCAGCGCCACGGTGA
This sequence comes from Serinicoccus hydrothermalis, assembly GCF_001685415.1. Taxonomy (NCBI): domain Bacteria; kingdom Bacillati; phylum Actinomycetota; class Actinomycetes; order Micrococcales; family Ornithinimicrobiaceae; genus Serinicoccus; species Serinicoccus hydrothermalis. Next base: position 3,068,395 of record NZ_CP014989.1, read on the forward strand.
CCAGCGGGTTGAGGAAGTAGCCGAGCGCGGCCTCGGTCACGTGCCCGGACAGCACGGCATACGTGTAGATGCCCCAGTTGGTGGCGATGAGCGCGCCGGCGAGCGCGACCCCGAGCAGCCGCCGGGGGGTCCGCGCCAGGGCGACCATCCACGCCAGGTCGCGGCGGATGAGCAGGATGAGCCCGCACAGCACCAGCGTCCACACGATGCGGTGCGCGACGATCTCCCACGGCCCGGCCGGGCGCAGCGTGGCGAAGTAGAGCGGGAAGATGCCCCACAGCAGGTAGGCGAGGAAGCCGTAGGCCGTGCCCTGCTGGGTCCGCCGTGCCGCGTCCTCCGCGCCGGTGGCCGCTGCGCCGGAGGACGGCTCGGCCGGCCGGCCGGAGGCCTGCGGCCCCCCTGACAGGTGGGTGTCGCGGGTCACCACCGGAGTCTACGGCTCACTCCTCGAAGGCCTCCTCGGCCTCCTCGACCAGCGTCTCGCCGGCCGCGGGGATGGGGCCCTCGGTCGTCTCGCCCTCGAGCGTCTGCTCCACCTCACCGGGCCGGGTGCCGTCGACGGTCCAGGTGTCGCGGCCGTGGAGCAGGCCGTCGAGCGAGGCCTCGTCCCGCACGCTGCCCGCCGTGGCGCTCGCGACCTGCTCGCGCACCCCGTCGTCGTAGGTCGTCCGCTCGACCTGCCGGAAGATCCCCATCGGCACCGTCTGCATGCTGGGGTCGTCCAGCCGGGAGAGGGCGAAGGCGGGGGTCGGGTCCGGGTCGGCGGGGTCGTGCACGACGACGGTATGCCCGTCCGGCACCGCGGCCTCGGGCACGACCCGCAGGTGGCCGCCCGCGTCCCGCGCGACGACCTTGGCCTCGGCGCTGCCCTCGGCCCCGATCCGCACCGGCTCCCCGGCGCGGAGGTGGGCCACCCGGCCGGTGGCCTCGTCGCGGTCCTTGAGCAGCTGGAAGGCGCCGTCGTTGAAGATCGGGCAGTTCTGGTAGATCTCCACGAGCGAGGTGCCGCGGTGCGCGGCCGCCGCCCGGAGCACCTCGGTGAGGTGCGCCCGGTCGGAGTCCATCGTGCGGGCGACGAAGGTCGCCTCCGAGCCGAGGGCGAGCGAGACCGGGTTGAAGGGGTGGTCCACCGACCCGGCGGGCGTCGACTTGGTCACGGCGCCGACGTCGGAGGTGGGGGAGTACTGCCCCTTGGTCAGCCCGTAGATCTTGTTGTTGAAGAGCAGGATCGTGAGGTTGACGTTGCGCCGCATCGCGTGGATGAGGTGGTTGCCACCGATCGACAGCGCGTCGCCGTCACCGGTGACGACCCAGACCGACAGGTCCTCGCGCGCCGTGGCGAGCCCGGTCGCGATGGCGGGGGCACGCCCGTGGATGGAGTGCATCCCGTAGGTGTCCAGGTAGTAGGGGAAGCGGCTGGAGCAGCCGATGCCGGAGACGAAGACGATGTTCTCCCGGCGCAGGCCGAGGTCGGGCAGGAAGCCCTGCACGGCGGCGAGCACGGCGTAGTCGCCGCAGCCCGGGCACCAGCGCACCTCCTGGTCGGAGGTGAAGTCCTTCTTCGTCTGCCGCTCGCCCTCGGGGAGGGTGGGCACACCGGCGGTGCCGGCGACTGCGTCGTTCCGGGGGGACCCGGGGGCGGAGCCCCCGGGCGAGGGCATACCGAGGTCGATGCTCATGCGCGGGCCTCCTGTCCCTGGATCTCCATGAGGTTCTCGTGGATCACCTGCGCGAGCTCCCCGGCGGTGAAGGGCAGCCCCCGCACCGCGGTGTGGCTGCGCACGTCGACGAGGTAGCGCCCGCGCAGGAGCAGCGCGAGCTGGCCGAGGTTCATCTCCGGCAGCACGACCCGGTCGTAGCGCCGCAGCACGTCGCCGAGGTCGGCCGGGAAGGGGTTGAGGTGGCGCAGGTGCGCGCGGGCGATCTTCGCGCCGGTGGCCCGCACCAGCCGGGTGGCCGCCGCGATGGGGCCGTAGGTGGAGCCCCACCCCAGCACCAGCACCCGGGCCTCGCCGCTCGGGTCGTCGACCTCCAGCGGCGGGATCGAGTCGGCGACGGCGTCGATCTTGCGCTGGCGCAGCCGGACCATGTGGTCGTGGTTGGCCGGGTCGTAGGAGATGTTGCCGGTGACGTCGGCCTTCTCGATGCCGCCGATCCGGTGCTCCAGCCCCGGGGTGCCCGGCACCGCCCACGGCCGGGCGAGGGTCTCGGGGTCGCGCAGGTAGGGGTGGAAGACCGGCTCGCCGGACTCGTCGGTCGCGTTGGGCTCGGTGGTATGCCGCACCGTCAGGTCGGGCAGCTCGGCCGCCGCGGGGATCTGCCAGGGCTCGGACCCGTTGCCGAGGTAGCCGTCGGAGAGCAGGATCACCGGCGTGCGATAGGTCGTGGCGATCCGGGTCGCCTCCAGCGCCGCGTCGAAGCAGTCGGTGGGGGAGGACGCCGCGACGACCGCGACCGGGGACTCGCCGTTGCGCCCGTGGAGCGCCTGCAGCAGGTCGGCCTGCTCGGTCTTGGTCGGCAGCCCGGTCGAGGGGCCGCCGCGCTGGATGTCGATGACCAGCAGCGGCAGCTCGGTGGCGACGGCCAGCCCGATCGTCTCGCTCTTGAGCGCCAGCCCGGGTCCGGAGGTCGTCGTGACGCCCAGCGACCCGCCGAAGCTGGCACCGAGCGCCATCCCGACCGCGCCGATCTCGTCCTCGGCCTGCAGCGTCGTCACCCCGTGCGCCTTGAGCGCGGACAGCTGGTGCAGGACGTCGGAGGCGGGGGTGATCGGGTAGGACCCGAGCACCAGCGGCAGCCCGGTGCGGTAGGCCGAGGCCACCAGGCCCAGGGCGAGCGCCTGGTTGCCGGTGATGGTCCGGTAGGTGCCGGGGGTCATCGGCGCCGGCGCCACCTGGTAGCGCACGGCGAAGTCCTCGGTGGTCTCGCCGTAGGCGTGGCCGGTGCGCAGCGCGGTGAGGTTGGCGTCGAGGATCTCCGGGGCGCCGGAGAACTTCGCGCGCAGGAAGGCCTCGGTGGACTCGGTGTCGCGGGAGTAGAGCCAGGACAGCAGGCCCAGGGCCAGCATGTTCTTGGCCCGCTCCTTCTCCTTGCGGGTGAGGCCCTCGATCTCGGCGAGCGCCTCGACCGTCATGGACGTGAGCGGCAGCGCGTGCACGTGGTAGCCCGCGTCGGCGAGCGAGTCGTCGGCGAGGGGGCTCGCGGCATACCCGACCTTGGCCAGGTTGCGCTTGGTGAACTCGTCGGAGTTCGCGATGACCGTGGCCCCCCGCGGGAGGTCGGGGAGGTTGGCCTTGAGCGCGGCGGGGTTCATGGCGACCAGGACGTCCGGGGCGTCGCCGGGGGTGGCGATGTCGTGGTCGGCGAAGTGCACCTGGAAGGAGCTGACGCCCGGCAGGGTGCCCTGCGGCGCGCGGATCTCGGCCGGGAAGTTGGGCAGGGTCGACAGGTCGTTGCCGAGCGACGCGGTGTCGGAGGTGAAGCGGTCGCCGGTGAGCTGCATGCCGTCACCGGAGTCACCGGCGAAACGGATCACGACGCGCTCGAGCTGGTGGAATGGAGTAGAAGACATGTCAATAGACAAGGTTACTCTCCCCTAAAGGCGCCCAGGGACGCGCCATCCGCCGCCAGGGGCAGCCGCGGGGACCGGTCGGCTCAGCCGTGCCGGACGCAGGTGGTGGCCCAGGGTCGGGCCTCCAGGCGGTCCTCCGGGATCGCCTCGCCGCAGAAGCTGCACCGTCCGTAGCTGCCGTCGTCGAGCGCGCGCAGCGCGGCCCGGACCTGGCCCAGCAGCGCCTGCAGGTTGTCGTGCGCGGTGACCGCGGTCAGCCGGTCTACGGCCATGGCGGTGCCGTCGCCGACCCGCTTGCCGAAGGAGATGCTGCCCTGGTCCTGCACCGGGGCGGCCAGCTGGTCCATCTGGGCGACCAGCTCGGTCTCCTTGGCCTCCAGCTGCGCCCGCGCCTGCTCGTGCATCGGCCCAGCATCGCACGCGCCCGCGCGACAGGTGGGCTCAGAGCACGTCGTCGGTGGTGCCGAAGCTGCGATAGTTGAGGTAGGAGCGACGCAGCCGCAGCGCGCGCCGCAGTGCCGGGCTGAGCGGGCTGAGCGACAGGTCGTAGGCCGGGAACCAGTAGCGGTCGGCGCCGAACTTGAGCTTCATCTTGTAGACGCCGAAGGAGTGCTTGCTCTCGTCGAGCAGGCGGGGGATGCCCCACAGGTCCAGCGTCGAGTAGCCGTGCTCGTGCGCGTCCTTGATCGAGGCCCAGTAGAACGCGTCCGGGGCCTTGGCGTCCTTGCGCTTCTCACCCTCCTGCGGCGGCCGGTCGTCGCGCACCGACCCGCCGTAGAGGTAGCAGGTGGTGTCGCCCAGCGCGATGTAGAAGCCGCCCGCGAGCGCCCGTCCCTCGTGCCGGGACAGGACGAGGTATGCCTCGCCGCCGTCCTGGTCGGCCTCCCGGCGCAGCGCCTCGTAGTAGGCGCGGGGGAAGGCACCCAGGCTGGACCGCTCGTTGGTGGCGGTGAAGATCTCCCAGAAGTCCTCGAAGCTCTCGTCCCGCCCGGCCTCGACCCCCATCCGCTCCGCGGTGCGGACGTTGCGCCGCGCCATCTTGTGCAGCCCGGCGAAGAGGGTGTCCAGGTCGGGCGTGGTGTCGATGAGGATGGTGTGCTCGGGCTGCTCGGTCCTGGCCCGGCGGAAGGGCCCGTGGCGCGCCGGGATGCGGGACTGCTCCTCCTCGAGGTCGTCCTGGCTGGCGCTGTGGCCGGCGAAGATCGGGTGCGGCGGCTCGATGGTGAGGTAGTGGTCGGTGCGGCGGGCCACGCCGCGGATCGCCTGGGCGACCTCCGGGAGGAGGTCCAGGTCGGTCAGGGCCGGGCCGCGCGGGGCATACAGGGTGCTGACGCCGGGCACGAGGCGCTTGCGCAGCAGCTGCACCGCGCCGACCACCTCACCGCCACGGCGGATGAAATAGCGCAGGGGCTCCTGGCCGAGCTCCTTGCGTGCCTCGCCGTAGCCCCACCCCTGGAGCGGGCTGCTGATCGGCATCTCGGCCACGGCGGCCGAGAAGGAGGCGCGGTCGTCGGCGGGATCGAGGGTCACCGTCATGCGGACAGGGTAGCCGTCGGCGGACGCCCTCCCGGCCACGACGAGCCGGGCCGCTGGCACACTCGGTGCCATGTCGGAGCAAGCGGTGGAGAAGGCGGGCGACGTGCTCGGGTGGGAGCACCTGCGCGCACCGGACCTGCGCGGTCGCACCGTCGTGGTGACCGGGGCGAGCGACGGGATCGGGCGGGAGGCGGCGCTGCACCTGGCCCGGTGGGGCGCCCGGCTCGTCCTGCCGGTGCGCAACCGGGACAAGGGGGAGGCGGTGCGCGCCCGGCTCGCCCGGGAGACGACGGCACCCGGGCCGGACCCGGTCCGGCTGGTCGACCTCGACCTCGCCGACCTGGCCTCGGTGCGCCGGGCGGTGACCGAGATCGCGGGTCTGGTCGAGGGGGAGCAGGTCGACCTGGTCAACGTGGCCGGCGTCGTGTCGCCGCGCCGGCAGGAGAGCGTCGACGGCTTCGAGCTGCTGCTCGGCGTCAACGCGCTGGCGCCGATGCTGCTCGTCGAGTCGCTGCTGCCCGCAGTTGGCGGCAGGGTGGTGCTCGTCACCTCGCACGCGCACACGTCCGGCCGGATCGACCTGGAGGACCCGCACTTCCGGACGACGCGGTGGAGCCTGCCCCGGGCATACTCCCGGTCCAAGCTCACCGCGATGCTGTGGGGTCTCGACCTCGCCTCCCGTATGCCGACCGGCACCGAGCTGCAGCTCGTCCACCCCGGGTGGGTGGTCACCAACCTGCAGAACGCGAGCGGCAACGCGGTGGTCGACCGTGCGGTCACGGCCGCCAGCCGGCCGCTGGCGATGACGGCGGGCGAGGGCGCCGCGGCGGTGCTCCTCGCGCTCACCCAGCCGCTGCCGCCGGGCTCCTACGTCGGACCGGACGGGTGGCAGCACCTGCGCGGACGGCCCACCCTCATCCCCCGGTCGGAGCGGGCCTGCGACCACGACCTGGCCCGGCGCGTCGTGGACTGGATGCGCGGTGAGGTCGGCCTCGACGGGGGCTGACCGGTGTCCGGGAGATGACTGGCGGAGCCGTCAGCGCGCGGCCCGGTAGGCGGCGAGCACCTCGTCGACGCGGTCCTCGCTGATCGCTGCCACCAGCCCGGCCACGGCGTCCTCGACCTGGTCGTACATCGCGACGAAGGCCTCGCGCGACTGGCCCCAGGGGTCCGGCACGTCGGCGACGTCGCCGCCCTCGGTCGCGTCGGACGCGAAGGCGCCGAGCCGCACGACCTTCGCCTCGTCCTCGGGGGTCGGGGCCAGCGCGAGGACGTCCTCCTCGTTGGAGGAGTCCATGACCACCACCAGGTCCGCGGCCTCGAGGTCGCCGGCGACGAGCTGCGCGCCCCGGCTGGTGAAGGCATACCCCCGGCTCTCGCCCTCGGCCTGGGACTGCGAGTGCGGCCGGTCGCCGACGTGGTAGTCCGCGGTGCCCGCCGAGCTGACCGTGACGTCGTCGAGGCCGGCCTCCTCGAGCCGGGCGTGGAGGACGGCCTCGGCGGCGGGGGAGCGGCAGATGTTGCCCAGGCAGACGGTGATGATGTGCATGGACCCAGCCTCGCAGGCCCGCCCCCCGTCCTCGACATCGCTGCCCCGACACCCGCCCTCCCGCCTGCCCGTCCCCCTCTGCCCGAATTCGACCTCTGGAATCGTCGCCATGGCGACGTTTCGAGAGGTCGAAATCCGGCGGGCTCGGTCGCTGCCCGTTTTCGACATCTGGTGTGTTAGCCATGGCGACGTTTTCAGTCGTCGAATTCCGGCAGGGGCTGCGAGGGTGGGGCGATGCCGGGACGAGCGCGACCGATGAGCGAGGTATGCCCGTGAGCGAGGTCTTCACCAAGACGCGGGCCGGCGCGCCGCCGCTGTTCTTCGACCGTGAGGCGCTGGGGCTGCGGACGCTCGCGGAGGCCGGGGCCCGGGTGCCCGCCGTGCGCGAGGTCGGCGAGGAGGGCATCACCCTGGACCGGGTGAGCAGCGGCGGGCAGCGCACCGCCGCCTCGGAGGAGGCCTTCGGGCGCGAGCTGGCCGCGCTGCACCGGACCACGGGGGAGCGCTACGGCGCGATCGACGGCGAGCCGACGGCATACCTCGGCGACTGCCCGGTCGACCTCACGCCGTGCGAGACCTTCGCCGAGTCCTGGCTCGACCGCCGCGTGCTCCCGCTCACCCGGCGCTGCGTCGAGCGCGGCCAGCTCGACGCCAGCAGCCTGGCGGACGCCGAGCGGCTCACGCCCGAGCACCTCGGCCCGCTCGAGCCGCCGACCCTCGTGCACGGGGACCTCTGGGCGGGCAACCGGCTGGTCGACCCGCGCGGCCGCAGCTGGCTCATCGACCCGTGCGCGCACTACGCCCACCGGGAGGTCGACCTCGCGATGATGCAGCTCTTCGGCGGCTTCAGCGGACGGGTCTTCGCGGCCTACGCCGAGGACTTCCCGCTGGCCGACGGCTGGGAGAGCCGCGTCCCCGCCTACCAGTCCGTCCCGCTGCTCGTGCACGTCCTCCTCTTCGGCGGGGGGTATGCCGTCCAGGCCGCCGAGGCGCTGCGGAGCGCGACGTGCTGAGATGGTCCCCAGGCACGAGGGAGGCGGCACGATGCGCAGGCTGGTCGGTGGTGCGCTCGCCGGCGCGCTCGTGCTCGCCGGATGCACGCAGGAGTACGACGACGACATGGCGATGACGACGACCCCACCGCTGGTCCTGGAGACCTCCGCGCCGGAGGAGGCCGCCGCCACCTCGGCGCCCACGACCGACGCGCAACCCGCGGAGCCGGTCGACCCGGCCACCGCGATCCCCGAAGAGGAGCTGCTGGAGCAGACCGAGTGGGTCCTGGGCCTGCTGGAGGAGGACGCCACCGGACCGGCGGCGGAGGAGTCGGCCCGGCGCTTCGCCCCGACCTTCCTCGAGGAGGTCTCGGTCATCCAGCTCGGCACGATCTTCGCCGGGCTGCGCGGCTCGGCGCCCTACACCGTGACCTCGGCCGCGCAGAGCGAGGGCGTGGGCCGCACGGCCACCCTCACGCTGCACGCCGCGGACCAGCCCCTGGTCATGACGCTGAGCCTGGACGAGAACGACCAGATCGCCAGCCTGCTCTTCCAGCCGGACACCTCGGGGGAGGCGCCGCAGATCTCGTCCTGGCCCGATCTCGACGAGGCGCTCACCGAGCTCGGCGGCCAGAGCCAGGTCGTCGTGGGCGACGTCAGGGACGGCACCTGCGAGGTCACCTACACGACCCGGGGCCTCGACCCGGGCGAGGCCTTTCCCAGCGGCTCGGTCGTCAAGCTGCTCGTGCTCGCGGCGGTCGCCGACGCGGCGCAGGAGGGGGACCTGGCCTGGGAGGACGAGCTGACGATCACCCCGGACGTCACGAGCCTGCCCTCGGGCGTCCTGCAGGACCGCGAGGACGGCTCCACCGTCACCGTGCGTGAGGCGGCCGAGCTCATGATCTCGATCAGCGACAACACCGCCACCGACCTGCTCATCGAGGCCGTCGGCCAGGGTGCCCTGCGGGAGAGCGTCACCACCGCGGGCCTGGACACGACGCGCATCATGCCGGTGCCGACGACGCGGCAGATCTTCCAGCTCGGGTGGCAGGTGGACAGCGAGGTGCGCGACCGGTGGGCCGAGGCGGCGGTCCCCGAGAGCCGGGAGGCGATCCTGGCCGACCTGCCCGAGGAGCTCGACGTGCCGGCGGCCGCGGTGACCGTCCCCGTGTGGGAGAGCGGCGTGGACTGGTTCCTCACCGGCGCCGAGATCTGCTCGCTGCACGCCCGGCTCCAGCAGCAGGCCACGTCCGGGGCGGGTGAGCCGGTCCGGGAGATCCTCGCGACGAACCCCGGGCTCACCCCGCCGGACGGGGTGACCTACCAGGCCTTCAAGGGCGGCTCGGTCCCCGGCGTGCTCGCCCTGTCGTTCTACCTGGAGACCTCCCGGGAGACCGAGGAGACCGACGGTGACCCGGACGCCTCCCCGCCCGGCGGCGTGGTGCTCGTCGTGCAGACCCGCAGCGAGGAGGCCATCGACCAGATGCGGGCCGTGACCATCATCGAGGCCGGCCTCCAGCACCTGGCGCAGGGCCCCGGCTAGTCTGGGGACGATGTCCGACTACCTCGTCGTCGCGCTGGTCACGCTCCTGGGCGTGGCCCTGGTCGCGACCGCCTTCGGTGCCCGCCGCGCGCTCGCGCCGAGCGACCCGACGCCCGAGAAGGTCACGACCTACGAGTCCGGCGTGGACCCCGTGGGCGACGGCTGGCAGCAGGGCAGCGTGCGCTACCTCGTGTATGCCCTGCTCTACGTCGGCTTCGCCGTCGACGCGGTCTACCTCTTCCCCTGGGCCCTGGTCATCCGGACCCACCTCGGCGTCGCGAGCCTGGTGGAGATGGCCGTCTTCGTCGGCGTCCTCGTCATCGCGCTGCTGCACGTGTGGCGGCGCGGGCTGCTGCGGTGGTGGTGAGGTGAACGCGCCGACCAGGCCCGGCACCGGGCATACCGCCAGCCTCCCGACGCCGCGGGTCGGGGCGCCGGTCGAGAAGGCGCCGCGTGCGGTGCAGGTCGTCCTCAACTGGGGGCGGAGGTACTCCCTCTGGGTCTTCAACTTCGGGCTGGCCTGCTGCGCGATCGAGTTCATCAGCGCCTCGATGGCGCGCCACGACTTCATCCGGCTCGGCGTCATCCCGTTCGCGCCGGGCCCGCGCCAGTCCGACCTCATGGTCGTGTCCGGGACCGTGACCGACAAGATGGCGCCGGTCATCCGCCGGCTCTACGACCAGATGCCCGAGCCGAAGTACGTCATCTCCTTCGGCGCCTGCTCCAACTCCGGCGGCCCCTACTGGGACAGCTACTCGGTGACCAAGGGCGTCGACCAGCTCATCCCCGTCGACGTCTACGTCCCCGGCTGCCCGCCCCGCCCCGAGGCGCTGCTGCACGGCATCGTCACCCTGCAGGACCAGATCGCGGCCGAGACCCCGGGCCGGGCGCGTGCCCGGTCCGGGTCCCGGTATGCCGACCGCCCGGTCAGCGGTGCCGAGGTCACCCGCGGTCTGGTCGCGCCGCCGACCGAGCCCGCGGGCGACGAGGCTCAGCCCCCGTCGTAGCGCACCTCGACCCGCCGGTTCTGCTGACGCCCCTCCGGGTCGTCGCTGCCGTCCGGGTGCGTGTTGTCCGCGACCGGGTCGGTGGAGCCCAGCCCCTCGGTCTCCATCCGCGAGGCCTCGACCCCGGCACCCGCCAGGTAGTCGGCCACCGCCTGGGCGCGGTCCTGCGAGAGCGGGCCGTTGACCTCCTCGGTGCCGAGGGAGTCGGTGTGGCCGGTGACGGTGATCGGGCCCTCGGTGTCCTGCAGCAGGGCCGCGAGCGTGTCCAGGCTCTGCTCGGCCGTCGGCCTCAGGTCGGCGGAGCCGAAGTCGAAGAGGAAGCGGTCCGAGAGCGTGGCCACCGTGTCCTCCCCGTCCTGCTCGGCGCCGACGGTCTCCTCCAGCACCTCCGGCTCGACGTCCTCGGGGTCGGTGTAGAAGAAGGTCGTGGAGGTCAGCGGTGCGTCCCAGGCGGAGTAGACCTCGACCGTGGACCGCGGAGCCTCGTAGTCCGCGGGGACGGGTGCCTCGCTCGCGGCGGCCACGGGCGTACCGGTCGCGCCGAGGCAGGCCACCAGGGTGAGTGTCCCGAGACGCCGCTTCACCGGGAACCACCCAGGGGCACCTCGAAGGTGAGCTGGGACCACGACTCGCCGAGCGCCTCCAGGTCCAGCGTCAGGCTGCTCGTCTCCGGGTCGACCCGCCCGGCGAAGACGAAGACCGCGTCCACCCCCTCGCGCCCCTGCAGGTAGAGCGTCTCGCCCTCCCCGCCGGCCTGCGGCTGGAAGGTGAACTCCCGCCCGCGGTCGTCGTAGAGCCGCGGGGAGTTGTTGGATGCGCCGTACCACGTGGCGAGCTCGTCGTCGGAGTCGTTGACGACGGTGACCTCGGCCTCGACGTAGTAGTCGTGCACGGAGACGTCGTGCACGGTCACCGAGAACGCCTCCTCGTCCTCGCTGACGTGGCGTGTCTCCTCGAGCTCGACGGTCTGCGGCTCGGCGGGCTCGACAGCGGTGGACTCCTCCTCGGTGGCCCCGTCCGCGGGATCGGCCGACGCCACGGCCTCGTCGGCGCCGGTCTCGCCGTCCGCCTCGCCCTCGACCTGCTCGAAGGTCGCGGGGTCGTCGCCGGCGCAGGCGGTGAGGCCCATCGCCCCGGCGAGGGCGAGCGCCACGAGGGTGCGGTGCTGGTGCGTTCTCATCTGCTGTCTCCTGGTTCGGGGTATGCCGTCACGGGGTCTGTCGGCGGGCGCGCCCGCAGAGTTGCACCGGGACCGGGACGACTACTCGTCGGCGCGGACGTCGAGACGGTGCTCGGCCAGCAGCTCCCTGCCCTGCGCGTCCGTCGCGTGGACGACCACCGTGGCCCGCCCCGGCCCGGTGGGCCGCAGCGTCACCGAGGGCTCGTCCGTGACGTAGCGGCCACCGGGGAGATCCCACGCCCAGGACCGCACCCCGGTCGACTGCAGCGTGAACTCCGCCTGGTCCCCCACCGTCACCTCGTCGGGCCCGCTGATGGCGATCCGCGCGGTCTGCGTCGCCGCGGGCGGTCCGGAGGTCGCCCGCCCGAGCACGACGCCGCCCACCAGGAGCAGGAGCGCCGCGAGCGCCGCGGCGAGGACGAGGCGGACCCGCGCGGGCCTGCGCTCGTGCGCCGGCACCTCCGGCGCCGCGGACGCGGGGACGTCCGGGGCCGGCTCGAGCGCCTCCTCGACCTCCGCCAGCCAGGCGGGCACGTCCTGCTGCCGGTCTGCCGGGTCGGTCGCCTGGCCGCGGGTGAGCGCCCGGTCCAGGGCCTCGGGCAGGTCGGCGTCCTCGCAGACCCAGGCGAGCAGCGCCGACAGCGAGTAGAGATCGGCCCGGCCGTCGACGACCGCGGGACCGGCCTGCATCTCCGGGGCGCGAAAGCCGGTCGTGCCGCCGGCCACGGTGAGACCGGAGTTGATCGCCAGGTCCTTGCACATGCCGAGGTCGGCGACGAGGACCTGCTCGTCCTCGCGCACGAGGCGCAGCCCCGCACGCCGGGAGTCGGGCGCGTCCGCGGTGTCCAGCGAGGTGAGCAGGACGTTCGCCGGGCTGAGGTCCCGGTGCACGAGCCGGGCCCGGTGCACCGCGGTGAGGGCGGTCGCGAGCTGCCGCGCCAGCACCAGCACCTCGGCCGCGGAGGCGGTCCACCCCTCGGACCGCAGCTCACGCACCCGCTGCGCCAACGTGCCGCGGTCGGCGTGCTCCAGGACGTGGTAGGGCTGCTGCCGCTCGCTCTCGCCCAGGTCGTAGAGCGTCACGACGTGCGGGCTGCTCACCCGCCGCAGCGCCCGCCCCTCGGCGATGAAGCGCTCGCGCACCTCGGGGTTGAGGCTGTGGTTCTCCGCAAGGATCTTGACGACCACGGTGGCGTCGAGCCGGTCGTCGGTGGCCCGGTGGACGGTCGCGAAGGAGCCGACGCCGATGACCTCGTCCAGGGCGTAGCGCCCCACCGACAGCCGACCCCCCACCGGAGTCACCGGCTGGTCCACTCCGACGGGTCCAGCGCCCCGGCGACCAGGGCCCGGCCACGCGCGATCTGCGCCTTCACCGTGCCGAGGTTGCGGTCGAGCCGGCCGGCGATCTCGGCATACGTCAGACCCTCGACGTCGCGCAGCGTCACGGGCTCACGGTAGAGGTCGGGCAGGGAGCCCAGGGCCTCGCGCACGGTGGCGCGGGTCGCCAGCATCGAGCTCATCCGTTGGGAGGGCGCCTCCTGCTCCGGGGGCAGGGGAGCGGTGGCGCGCTGCCGTCGCAGGTGGTCCACCACCCGACGCCGCACGATGCTGTGCACCCACGTCGACACCCGGGCGGAGCCGCGGAAGGAGCCGATCGAGCCGGCGACCGAGATGAGGGTGTCCTGGCACACGTCGTCCACCGCGGCGGGGTCGAGCAGCGAGCTGCGCACGAACCGGCGCACCATCCCGGACCCGTCCAGCTGCTCGAGGAGCAGCTCGGTGGCCAGCCTCGAGCCGTCCGCGGCCAGCGTCGCAAGCGCCTGCAGCTGGTCGTCGAGGCCGGCGGCCGGGGTGTCCCGCAGCAGGGAGCGGGCGGCGAGGTCGTCCCCGGCCTGCACCGCGGCGACGACCGCAGCGCTGGCCTCGTCCATGGGGGGAGGTTAGCGCGCCCGTCCACGCGCGGCGGGCATACCGTGCCTCAGCCCTCGAAGCGGATCTCCACCCGGCGGTTGAGCGCCCGACCCTCGGGGTCGTCCTCCCCGCCCTCCTCGTTGGGGGCGACCGGCTCCTCCTCGCCGAAGCCCTCGACCTCCAGCTCCAGGTCGGGGCGGGACCGTTCGATGATCTGCGCCACCGTGTCGGCCCGCTCCTCGGACAGCTCCTGATTGTCCTGCGCCGTGCCGATGCTGTCGGTATGCCCGTGCACCTGCACCGTGGCACCGTCCGGGACGTCGGCGACGAGCTCGGTGATCTTGTCCTCGGCGGCGCCCGTGACGTCGGCCTCGCCGAACTCGAAGAGCACGTCCGAGGCGAGCGAGATCACTGTCTCCTCGCCCTCGGTCGAGCGGGTCTCGACGGGGGTGATGTTGTCCTCCAGCTGGACGACCCGGGGGTCGAGCTCCGTCACGCTCGCCGCGAGCACGTCGGGGGTGACCCACCGCAGCGCGTCCTCGACCGAGTCACCGGGGTCGGCGCCCTGGGCCGGGAGCGGGGAGAGCAGCGCCCCCGCCAGTGCCGCCGTGGCGATGATGCTCACCGGAGCTCGACCTCGACGGTGGGGGCGCCCTCGACCAGGCTCAGCGTGACGGTGGTGACGTCCTGCGGCGGGGCGGCGAAGACCGCGTAGCCGTAGATCGTCTGCCCGGGGAGGAACTTGAGCTCCTGGGAGCTGGTGGCGGCCTTCGTCCCCGGCCCGGACACCACGTCGTGCCGCGTGAGGTTGACGGTGTCGACGAAGTAGGGCTTCCAGCTGCGGTCGCCCATGTAGCTGTAGATCCAGGCCGGCGCGACCCCGCGCGCGTCGCTCTGGACCTGGAAGGAGAAGGTGCCGAGGACCACGTCGCCGTCGCGGACCATGCTGTGCACGGCCACCTCCAGCGTGGCGTCCTCGTCTCCCTGAACGGTGGCCGGGATGGTCGCGGTGGCCAGCGGCTCGCCGACGTCGTTGACGTCGACCCCGGCCGCTGCCGCCGAGTCGGCCTCGACGTCGGTCTCGGTCTGCTCCCCCTCGGTAGCGGCCTCCTGGTCCCCGTCGTCGGCCTGCTCCTCCGGGGCCTCGTCCTGGGTGTCGTCCTGGGCCTGCGAGGCCGAGGAGTCCGCGTCCTCGAACTGCGCGGCCTCGCCCTCGCAGGCGCTGAGCGCGAGCGCCCCGGCGAGCACGAGCGGCAGGATGCGTGACGCACGTCGCATGGTGGTGTCTCCTTCGTCGTCCTGATCTGTCAGGAGGTGTGTCGGCGGCGGAGGAGAGAAAGTTGCACCAGGTTTCCCGCCGATCACGACGGGGAGAGGTTAGCGCCCGTCCTGCTCGAGGAGGGTCGCGCTGCCGCTCAGCACCACGTCGCCGGAGGGGCTCGGGTCGCCGTCCGGCAGCTCGCGGGTGATCTCGATCATCGGGTAGAGCTCGGGGTCGACCGCCGCGTGCAGCACGACGTCGGTGCCGCTGCCGTCGTAGGCGGGGTGGAAGGTGCCCGCGGAGATGCGGTCCGGGCTGTCGGGGGAGTCACCGGGGGCGAGGAACCACAGCTCGTAGTACTCCCCGATCGGCAGGTCCGGCAGGCTCTCCGAGCGCAGCCGCACGATGCGTCCCTCGGGCGCCGCCGAGCCCTCGACGTCGACCTCGGCGCCCTCGGAGCCCAGGGTCGCCTCGAACTCCGGGACCCCGCGGGCCAGGACCTCGTCGGTGCTCTCGCCGCCCAGGTCCACGGCGGTGCCGATGCCGACACCCACCGCGACCGCCGCGGCCACGCCGGCGGCCGTCCACCAGCGGGTGCCGGTGCCGGTGTTCTTGGGTCGCTCGCGTCGTGACGGGGCTGGTGCGCCGGTGTCGACGCTGCGCAGCTCTGCCCCCTGCGGGGCGTCCGGCTGGTCACGTCGGGCCCGCTCGGCCTGCTCGCGCAGCGCGGCGACCCGGTCCTCCGGCGGCTCGGCGTCGGCAGGGGTGAGCGCCTGCGCGATCGCGAGCTCGAGCTCGTCGTCGTTCACGGGTGCACCTCCTGCATCGTCGTACGTAGTCTCGTGAGGGCTCTGGACTGGGCCTGGCGGACGGCGCCCTCGCCCCGTCCCACCAGGGTGGCGGTCTCGGCGGCGGACAGCCCCGCGACCACCCGGAACCACAGGAGCTCCTGGTCGTCCTCGCTGAGCCGGGAGAACCCTTCCCGGACCGCTGCGGACTCCTCTTCGTGCAGCACGGTCTGGAGGGGTCCCCGGCCGGCGTCCTCGTGGGTGTCGAGGTCGACCGCCTGCGACCGGGAGGAGCTGCGGATGTGCTCGAGCACGACGTGCCGCAGCACCCCGAACAGCCACGCCCGGATGCGCATGCCACGGTCCTCGAAGGTGTCGATGCGGTCCAGCGCCCTGGCCATCGCCTCCGAGACCAGGTCGTCGGGGTCGGCTCCGGCGGGGGCCCGGCGGGCGGCATACCCCCGCATCATCGAGTAGCTCTGCCGGTACAACGCCTCCCAGGCGTCGGGATCCCGTTGCTGCAGCAGCTGCAGGTCGGGGTCGTCCGTCGTCGGGGGCATCTCGCTCAGGCTACAGGGCCGGTGCGGCGCGAAGGCGTGGTCCGGCTGGACCTGTCCTTCGCGCCGCACGAGCTCACCTGTTCACCGTGAGGGTGGGATCAGCCGGTGAACGTCGGGTCCGCCTCGACCGGGTCGGCCGGGGAGGCCGGCGGCATCGAGCCGTCGTCGTCACCGTCGTCACCGTTGTCGTCGTCGCCGCCGTCGTCGAACTCGCCGGCCTCGACCGAGCCGCTGTCGACCGCAGCCCCGACCGGACGGTCGGCACCACGCTGGTCGACGTCCAGGGCGTTGGCCTCGACACCGGCGTCGATGACGACGCTGCCCTCCACGGGCGCGTGGGTCATCGTCGGGCCGCCGTTGTCGGCCAGGTCACCCAGGCCCGGGTCGCTCACGCCACCGAGGTCGTCGTCACCGGCGGTGATGGTGTCACCCACGACGTTGCCGCCGGTGCTAGTCACCGCGTCGGTTCCGTCGGCGCCACCGTTGTCGGCGACCACCGAGTTGCCGATCTCGATCGCTCCGGCGAGGCCGCTGGAGTTGTGCAGCACCGTGGTGTGCACCAGCGTCACGGCCCCGGAGACGCTGGACACGCCACCGCCCTCGGCCGCGTCGTTGGAGCTCAGGGTGCTGTTCGTCAACTCGAGCGTGCCGCCGTCGTTGTAGAGCGCGCCACCCATACCGTCCGTGGTGTTGTCGTTGAGGGTGGTGGCATTGACGGTCATCGTGCCGGTGCCGGAGTTCCACAGCCCGCCGCCCTGGTTGGACGCGGAGTTGCCGGTGACGGTCGAGGTGTCGACCGTCACCGTGCCGGCGCCGGTGAGGTGCAGGCCACCGCCGTTGCCGGGGTTGGCACCGGTGGAGTTGCCGGAGAGCCGGCTGTCGGTGACCGTGGTCTCGCTGCCGTCGACGACGGCCTCGATCCCACCGCCCGCGCGGACCGCGGTGTTGTCCATGACGTCGCTGCCGGTCACGGTGAGCGAGCCGCCGTTGTTGAGCAGCCCGCCGCCGGAGCCGGCCTCGCCGTCGGCGACGTTCTCGCCGACGGTGCTGCTGCTGACGCTCAGCTCGCCGCCGTCGTTGTAGAGGCCGCCGCCGCCCTGGTCCGCCTCGGCGCCGGACGCGGTGTTGGAGCTGATCGTGGCGTCGGTGACCGTCATGGTGCCGCCGGCGGAGTTCCACAGGCCGCCGCCCTCGGCGCCGGCCGTGTTGTCGGCCACGACGGTGCCGGTGACGTCGACGGTGCCGGCCCCGGTGAGGTGCAGGCCGCCGCCGTTACCGGGGCTGTCACCGGTGCTGTTCTGCCACAGGGTGCCGCCGGTGATGACCGTCGAGCTCCCCTCGGTCGCCTCGATGCCGCCACCCGCGCGGACGCTGGTGTTGCTGTCGACCTTGGAGTCGGACACCTCGACCGAGCCGCCCAGGGTGAGGATGCCGCCACCGGAGCCGGCCTCGCCGTCGGCAGTGTTGCCGGTCACCTCGGTGCCGTTGACGACCAGCGTGCCGCCGTTGTTGAACAGGCCGCCGCCTCCGTCGTCGGCCTCGGCGCCCGAGGCGGTGTTGCCCGAGACGACGCTGTCGGTGACGGTCATGGTGCCCGAGCCGTTCCACAGGCCGCCGCCCTCGAGGCTGGCGGTGTTGTCGGTGACGGTCGAGCCGGTGATGTCCGCGTCGGCCGCGCCGGTCAGGTGCATCCCGCCGCCGTTGCCGGGCGCGTCGCCCGTCGTGTTGCCGGTCAGGGTGACCGCGGCGAGGGAGGTGGTGGAGCCCTCGGAGCCCTCGATGGCGCCACCGGCGCGGGTCGCGCTGTTGCCGCTCATCTCCACCGTGTCGGCGGTGAGCGAGCCCTGGTTGAGCACGGCGCCACCGGAGCCGCCGCCCTCGGCAGACGGCTCGTCGACGGCGGTACCGCCGGTGAGGGTCACGTTGAGCAGCGTGAGGCTGCCGCCCCCCGCGACATGGAAGCCGCGGTCACCGAGCGCGGAGGCGTCGATGGTGGCGCCCTGCCCGTCGACGGTGATGTCGCTGGTGACGTCGAGGTCGCCGGTCGCGGCCTCGTCCTCACCCGCCCCGGTCAGGTCCAGGGTGTAGGTGGAGGCGCCGTCGAGGGTGACGGTGTCCGCCTCGTCGTTGCCGTTGGCGGCGATGATGGCAGCGCGCAGGCTGCCCTCCTCGGTGCCGTCCGCGGTGCTCGTGACCTCCAGAGAGGCCGCGTTGCTCATCAGCGGAGCGCTGACGGCGAACCCGCACGCGAGGGCTGTCGCCCCCAGGGTTGCGATGGATCTACGCACGATGTCTCCTCATGCTCGGTGTCTGTCGTTTCCGGACAGCGGACCCCGGTGTCCCGGCCAGGTGGCAGGCATTCTGTGGATGAGTCCACACCCCTACATGCACGGACCGGCCGTTTCGTCACACCCCGATCTCCGAGGAGTTTCGTGGGCGTCCCGGGTTAGGCTCGGCGGTATGACTTCCGCCGCGACCCCGCGACGCCGCGCCGTCCTCCGGGCGGCCCTGGCCGGCTCACTGGCCGGTGCCCTGGCCGCGTGCTCGGGGAGCGAGGATGCCGAGCCCTCGGGGGAGTCTGCGGGCGACGGCGCCGGCACCACCGAGCCGGAGGAGGGCGCGGGCAGCGCCGAGCAGTCCTCGGACCCGGAGGCCACCAGCGCCGAGGCCGCGCGCCCGGAGACGATCGTGGCGACCGCGCTCGTGGACCAGCTCCAGGTCTTCGCCGAGCCGGAGGACATGGACGCGGTGGGGGAGAGCCGCGAGCCGGAGATGGTGCTGGACCGCACCGAGCGGACCACCGGCCAGCTGGTCCTGCTGGCCCTGCAGACCGGAGACGTCTGGACCCAGGTGCAGCTGCCCGTGCGGCCCAACGGCAGCACCGGGTGGGTCCGCTCCAACCAGGTGTCGCACAGCGGGCACAGCTTCCGCATCGACGTCGACCTCGCCGGGCACGAGATCGTCGTGACGAACGCCGGCACGGAGGTCGCCCGGACGCCGGTGGGCGTGGGGCGCTCGGACCGGCCGACACCCGGCGGCGACTACTTCGTCACCGAGCTGCTGCAGCCGCCGGACCCCGACGGCATCTACGGCCCCTACGCCTACGGGTTGTCGGGCTACTCCGACGTGGTGATGGACTTCCGCGGGGGCGAGGGCGTCATCGGGATCCACGGGACCAACGAGCCCGAGCTCATCGGCACCGACGTCAGCTCGGGCTGCATCCGGATGGACAACGCCGAGATCGTCCGGCTGGTCGAGCAGGTCGGGCTCCCCCTGGGGACGCCGGTGACGATCCGGGCCTAGGCAGACCGCACGACAGACCCGCACGGAGCACGCAGGAGAGACATGAGAGCGACGCCCGGCGCCACGCCGGCCCTCGACACCCGTCGCCTCCCCGCGGGGGAGTGGCACGAGGGCGTCCGCGCGGCCCGGGCCGAGGGGTATGCCTTCTTCGACTGGCTCTCCGGCGTGGACGAGAGCGACGCCGAGGAGGCGGAGGAGGCGGAGGCCGACGCCGAGCCGGGGCTGGAGCCGGGTGTCGACGTCCTGTGCCACCTCATCGACGTGAGCCGACGTGGCCCGGGTGGGCTGCGCCGGCTGCTGCTGCGGACGCGGGTGCCGGAGGGTGGGTCGCTCGCCTCGGTCACGGACCTCTTCGCCGGGGCCGCGTGGCACGAGCGGGAGACGCACGAGATGTACGGCGTCGGCTTCGAGGGCTTCGACGACGGCACCGGCCTGGGCCTGCGGCCGCTGCTGCTGCCCGAGGGCTTCGAGGGGACGCCGCTGCGCAAGTCCTTCGTGCTGGGTGCGCGGGCCTCCAAGCCGTGGCCCGGCGCCAAGGAGCCCGGGGAGGGTCCGGGCGGGGCGCCGGCCAAGGGTCGCCGGCCGCGCAAGCGGCTGCTGCCGCCGGGCGTGCCCGACCCGTCCTGGGGCCCGCGCGAGAGCTAGCTGCTCAGGCCGAGCCCTGGCGCAGACGCTGCAGGTCCTCGTCGAGGAAGCGGCCCAGCACGGACACGCCCTGGTCGACGTAGCCCAGCCGTTCGTAGAAGCGGCGCACGTCGTCGTTCTCGGCGCGGATCATGAGCATCACCTTCGGTATGCCCTGGCCCTCGATCCACTCCTCCGCCGCCGCGACGAGGGCCTTGCCCAGGCCCGAGCCCCGGTGGGCCTGGTCGATGGCGAGGTAGTAGATCCAGCCCCGGTGCCCCTCGTGCCCGACCATGACGGTGCCGACGAGGAGGTCGTCGTCGAGAGCGCCGAGGACCTCCGAGGACGGCCCCGACACCGCCATCCGGAAGTCCGACCGCGGGTCGTTCCAGGGCCGCGTCAGGCCGCACTCGGACCACAGCCGGGCCGCGTCATCGGCGTGCTCCGAGGTCAGGGGGAGGATCTGCATACCCCCATCCTGCCCGCACCCTGGTCGACTGGCCGCACGCTTTGTGTCGACCGGCCGCGCGCTTTGGTCCGACTGGCCGCGCACCTTCCGTCCTGCACAGCAAATCGTGCGGCCGGTGCGCGCAAACCGTGCGGCCGGTCCGGGGTTCCGGTGCGGTTCCCCCGGGGCGTCGGAGCCGGTCGTGCCGCCGTCAGTCGTTAGGGTGGCTGCGATGCTCGCCGAACTCCCGTGGGCCCTCGAGGCCGGGCTGAAGGCCGCCTGCGTGCTGGCGGCCTTCCTCGTCCTGCCCCTGGCCCTGGGCCAGCTGGAGCACAAGCTCATGGGCCACATGCAGGGTCGGCTCGGGCCGATGGAGGCCGGGCCGCACGGCATCGGCCAGCTCGTCGCCGACGGCATCAAGTTCGCCCAGAAGGAGGACGTGACCCCCGCGGCCGCGGACCGACCGGTCTTCCGGCTCGCCCCGGCGGTCGCCCTCGTCCCCTACCTCGTCGCGCTCTCCGCGATCCCGCTCGGGGCCACCTGGGTCGCCGTCGACGTCCCCGCCAGCCTGCTGCTCGTGCTCGCCGTGACCAGCGTCGGGGTCATCGGCACGCTCATGGCGGGCTGGGGCTCGGGCAACAAGTACTCCCTGCTCGGCGGCATGCGCGCCGGAGCCCAGCTCGTCTCCTACGAGCTGCCGCTCGTCCTCGCCGCCGCCAGCGTCGCGATGGCCGCGGGCTCGCTGTCGCTCACCGGGATCGTGCAGGAGTGGTCGTGGTGGTGGCTCTTCTGGCAGCTTCCCGCCGCGCTGGTCCTCCTCGCCGCGAGCGTCGCCGAGCTGCAGCGCACCCCCTTCGACGCCCCGGTCGCCGACTCCGAGATCGTCTTCGGCCCGCTGACGGAGTACACCGGGCTGCGCTTCGCCTTCTTCCTGCTCGCCGAGTATGCCGGCATGGTCGTCATGGCGCTGCTGTTCACCGTCCTCTTCCTCGGGGGCTGGCGCGGGCCGTGGGGCGACATCGGCGTGGTGGGCGCGCTGTGGACGCTGCTCAAGGCCACCGGCGTCGGCGTGCTCATCCTCTGGCTCCGGGTCGCGTGGCCCAGGGTGCGCGAGGACCAGCTGCAGCGGCTGGCCTGGCTGGTCCTGCTGCCCCTCGCGCTGGTCCAGCTGGCGATCACCGGCGTCGGGGTGGTGGTCCTCGGATGAGGGGCGTGACCGGCCTGCTGCGCGGCCTGGCGACGACGGGGCGCACCCTGACCCGGCGGGCGCACACGGCCCGCTACCCGCATACCGAGCCCGAGCTGCCCGAGCGCAGCCGCGGCGTCATCGCGCTGCTCGAGGACAACTGCACCTCGTGCATGCTGTGCGCCCGCGAGTGCCCGGACTGGTGCATCACCATCGACTCGCACAAGGAGACCCTCCCGGCGGAGACCGAGGGCGGGCGGGAGCGCTCGCACAACGTCCTGGACCGCTTCGACATCGACTTCTCGCTGTGCATGTACTGCGGCATCTGCATCGAGGTCTGTCCGTTCGACGCGCTCTTCTGGGCGCCGGACTTCGCGTATGCCGAGGGGGACATCCGCAACCTCCTGCACGACAAGGAGCGGCTCGGGACGTTCATGGACTCGGTCCCGAAGAGCGCCCTGCCGGCGACGGAGGAGGAGCCGTGAGCGGGCTGGACGTGCTCTTCAGCGCCGTGGGCCTGGTGACGCTCGGCGCCGCGCTGCTCTCGGTCACCTCCCGGGTGGTCCTGCACGCGGCGCTCTGGCTCGTGGTGACCCTCGGCGGGCTGGCCGGCTGCTACCTCGTGCTGGGCGCCGAGCTCGTCGCGCTGGTCCAGCTGCTCATCTATGTCGGCGCCGTGGTCGTGCTCGTGCTCTTCGCCCTCATGCTCACCCGCTCCGGCGGGGTGCCGGTCGTCACCTCCGTGCCCCAGCGGGTGGCCGCCGGGCTCGTCGGGGCAGGCACCACGGTGGTGCTCGGCGGGGCGCTGCTGTCCGCCTTCGGCTGGGGCAGCGTGCCGCTGGACGGGCCGGGCAACGAGGCGGTGGCCGCGACGATCTTCGGCACCGACGTCTGGCCCTTCGAGCTGCTGTCCGTGCTGCTGCTCACGGCGCTCGTGGCCGCGGTCGCGGTGGCGCGGGCCCCCGTCGGCGGGCAGGACGCCCCCAGCCAGCGGCCGGACGCCCCGCCCGAGGTCGAGGCCGTGCAGGGGGAGGACACGTGATCCGCCCCGCCCTGCCCTACCTCCTCGTCGCCCTGCTCGCGGGCCTGGGCGCCTACGGCATCCTCGCCCGGCGCCACGCCGTCCTCGTGCTCATCGGCGTCGAGCTGCTGCTCGGCGCGGCCGGGCTGCTGCTCGTCACCGTCGCGCAGACCGCCGCCGGAGGCGACGCGAGCGCCGCGGTGCTCACCCTCTTCGTCATCACGATCGCCGCGGCCGAGGTCGTCGTCGCGCTCGCGGTGCTGCTCGCGCTGTTCCGCGCCCGCGGTCACGTCGACCTGCACGCCGAGCTCGACGGCGCCGACGGCCCGGGGGAGGTGGGCGAGCATGCCTGAGCTCCCCGACGTGCCCTGGTCCGACCTGCAGCTCCCGGACATACCGCTGCCCGAGCTGCCCATGCCGGACCTGTGGGGCGCGCCCGCCCACTGGGCGATCCTGGCGACGCTGCTCGCGGCGCTCGCCGGTCTGGGGCTGACCGGCCGCTCCAACCGGCTCGCCGCGTGGGTGGGGGTCGGCGGCTCGCTCGTCGCCTTCCTCGCCACGCTGTGGCAGCTCTACACCCTCACCCGGATCGAGGGCGCGCAGCGCGAGGTCGGCACCATCGGGGCCCTGCGCCTCGGGGAGCTGCAAGCCCCGCTGGGGCTCATGGTGGCCTGGCCGACCGCCCTGGTCGCCGCCACCGTCGCCGCGGTCGCGCTCGTCGTCCAGGGGTATGCCCGCTGGTACCTCTGGTACGACCCGCGCTACCGCTCCTTCGCCGCCACGGTGTCCCTCTTCACCGCGGCGATGCTGCTGCTCGTCCACGCCGACGACCTGCTGCTCACACTCGTCGGCTGGGAGGTGATGGGCTGGTGCTCCTACCTGCTCATCGGGCACCACTCGACCCGCTCCGCCGCCGCGCGCGCCGCCAGCAAGGCGCTGCTCGTCACCCGGACCGCCGACATCGGCTTCGTCCTCGGCCTGGTGATCCTCGCGACCGGCGCCGGCACGACGCGCACGAGCGGGGTGGTCGAGCACTGGGCCGCGGACGGCGCCTCGGCCACGCTCACCCTCGCCCTGTGCCTGCTGGTCGTCGGGGTGGCCGGCAAGTCGGCGCTCTTCCCCTTCCAGGACTGGCTGCCGGACGCCATGGAGGGTCCGACGCCGGCCTCGGCGCTCATCCACGCCGCGACGATGGTCGCGGCCGGCACGGTGGTGCTCGCCCAGCTCTTCGACCTGCTCGTGCTGTCCGGCACCGCGCGCCTGCTGCTGGCCGTGCTGGCCTGCACCACGATGATCGGCGCCGCCCTCCTGGCCTTCGCCCAGGGCGACCTCAAGCGGCTCCTCGCCTGGTCCACGGTGAGCCAGGTGGCGCTCATGCTCGCCGTCCTCGCCGCCGCCACGCCGGCGACCGGCCCGGACGCCGCGCTGCAGCACCTCGTCGCGCACGCGTGGTTCAAGGCCCTGCTCTTCCTGACGACCGGCTGGCTGGGCGTCCTCGTGGGCGGCACCGCGATGGCCCTGGTCGCCTCCGGCGCGCGGCGCTACCGCGTCCTGCGCCACCGCTTCGGCTGGGGGTTGCTCGCCCTGGCCGGCGTGCCGCCCTTCGTCGGCTTCTTCTCCAAGGAGCTCATCCTGGGCACCGCCGAGGCCGGCACCGGTCCGGGGGCCGGCGGCGGTCTCGTCCCGGTGCTCGTCCTGGCCTCGGTCGGGGCCAGCGCCCCGCTCACCGCGGCCTACTGCATGCGCGCCTGGCTGGTGCTCAGCCGCCCGACGGTGGTCCAGGACCTGGCGCAGACCTACCACCCCGGCCCGGTGCAGCGGATCGACGACTTCTTCGACGAGCCGCAGGTCGTCCAGGAGGCCGAGGGGGTCGAGCGGGCCGAGGCCGCGATCAGCTCCTCCGCCCGCATGGGCACCTCCTTCCTCATGCTCATGACCCTCCTCGGCGCGCTGGTCTCCCTCCTCCCGGTCTGGGGCCCGCAGGTCGAGCTCGACCTGCAGCTCACCGTCGCGACGCTGCTGCTCATGCTGGTCAGCGCGCTGCTCGTGCGCCTCGCGGCGGGCGGGGTGCGCACCCGTGACGCGGCCGCGCGCATACCCGCCGCGGCGAGCCTGGCCGCCGAGCGGGGCCTCTACGCCGACGTCGCCTACCGCGCCCTCGTCGCCACCCCGGTCCTCGCGCTCGCCCGGGGGGTCGCCTGGTTCGACGACCAGGTGCTGGACGCCTGGGTGCGCGGCCTCGGGGCGGGTCCCCGGCCGCTCGGCCGGGTCGGCGACCTCCTCAGCCCGCGTCGGGCGACGCCCGGGCTCGCGCTCGTCCTGGCCGGCATGCTCGTGCTGGCCGCGATCGGGGTGGTGACCGCGTGACCGGGACGATCGGCCGGGTGCGCGACGACCTCCTCGCCCTGGTGCCGGACCTCGGTGCCTGGTGGTATGCCCTCGCGCTCGCCCCGCTGCTCCTCGCCGCCGTGACGCTGCTCGTCGTCGGGCGTTGGCCGGAGCAGCCGGGCCACCGCGTCGTGCACCGCACCTCGCTGGCCGCCGCTACGCTCAGCGCCCTCGGCGTGGCCGGGGTGGCGCTGGACCGCCCGGTCGTCGAGGTCAGCTGGATCCCCAGCCTCGGCGTGTGGTTCAGCCTGCGCCCCGACGGGCTGTCCGTCCCGCTGCTGCTGCTCACGGCGGTGGTGGGCGTCGTCGCGACGGCGCTCCACCTCCACCCGGCGCACGAGCCCCGGCACGTGCCGGTGGACGAGGAGGACACCGACCCCACCTCGCCCATCCCGGTGGTGCGCGCCGTCGACGTCCCCGGGCTCGCGAGCTACCACGCCTGCCTGCTGCTCGTCCTGCTCGGTGCGCTGGTCGCCTTCCTGGCCGGCGACGCCCTGCTCTTCTTCATCGGCTTCGAGCTGGTGCTCGTGCCCATGTGGCTCCTCGTGGCCCGGCACGGCGACCCGGGCAGCGACCGGGAGGGTGCCGCGGTCCGCTTCCTCATGGTCACCGTCGTGGGCTCCTCCCTGGTGCTGCTCGGCATCCTCGCGCTCGCGACCGCGCTCGGCAGCACCGACCTGCAGGTGTGGGCCGAGCAGGGCGGCGCCACCCTGGGCCGCGGCTCCCAGCTCGCGATCGCCGCGGTCCTGCTGGTCGGCCTGGCCCTCAAGGTCCCCGTCTTCCCGCTGCACACGTGGCTGCCCTGGGTGCACGCCACCGCCCCGACCGCGGGCTCGGTGCTCCTGGCGGCGGTCCTGCTCAAGCTCGGCACCTACGGCATGGTGCGCCTCGTGGTGCCCGTCGTCCCCGAGGGCTTCGCCGCCTGGTCGCCGCTGCTCGCCGGGCTCGGGGTGGCCGGCATCGTCTGGGCCTCGCTGGTCTGCCTGGTCGAGCGGGACCTCAAGCGCCTCATCGCCTGGTCCTCCATCGCGCACCTGGGCTTCGTGGTCCTCGGCATCGCCTCCGGGACGCAGGCCGGGCTGCAGGCCGCCCTCTTCGGCAACGTGGCCCACGGCCTGGTCTCCGCGCTGCTCTTCGTCGTGGTCGGCGGGCTCAAGCACCGGTGGGGCAGCGCCGACCTCACCGTCCGGCACGCCGCCCTGCGCGAGGTGACCCCCCGCCTCGGGCTGGCCCTCGTGGTCGGGATGGCCGCCTCCAGCGGGCTGCCGGGGCTGGCCGTGTTCTGGGGCGAGATCGGCGGTCTGCTGGCGGCGTGGTCGCCGGCGCCGGACCGGCCGGAGGGGTGGTTCCGGGCTTTCGCGGTCGTCGGCGCCCTCGGCGGAGCCCTGGCCGTGGCGTACGCCGTGCGCGTGCTGCGCGAGGTGTGGTTCGGCGACCGCGTGGAGCCGGGCATACCCGACGCGGTCCTCACCGAGCGGGTGGCGCTGCGCCTGCTCGGGGTCCTGGTGCTGCTGCTGGGCCTGGTCCCGACCCTGCTCCTGTCGCTGACCGCGCCCTTCGTCGAGGGGGTGCTGCTCCGATGACGCTGCAGCTCGACCTCGTGGCGCTGCTGCCGGTCCTCGCGCCCGTCCTGGCGGCGGTCGTCGTGCTCGTGCTCGACGTCGCGCTCCCGGGCCGTCGCACGCCCCACCTCTACCTCGGCGGCGCCGGGCTCGCGGCCGGGGCGGCCGCGGCCGTCCCGGGGCTCCTGCTCCCGGCCGGCGACCGGCGCTCGGCGTTCTGCCTGCCTGACGGGTGGTGCGCCTACGCCGCCGACGACCTCACCTCGGTGCTGCAGCTCGCCGCGCTCCTCGCGGGGCTCGTGGTGCTGGTGCTCGCCTGGCCGGACTGGTCGGCCCCGGGCCGCGACGGCGGCGCGGAGCCGACGGGCCGCGCGCCCGTCGTCATGGCTCTGATGCTGGCCTCGACCGCCGGTGTGGTGGCGGTGCCCGCCGCCGGGGACCTCAGCTCCCTGCTCGTGTCGCTCGAGCTCGCGACCCTGCCGACGGTCGCGCTCGTCGTGCTGGTGCGCACCACCTGGGCGGCGCCCCGCCGGGCCCGCGCGGTGGACGGCGCCGTCGCGCTGCTCACCACGTCGCTGGTCTCGTTCGGGCTGCTGGCGCTCGGTGCCGGACTCTGGGCCGCCGCGACCGGCAGCACCCGCTTCACCGGCATACCCCCGACGCACCCCGAGCTGCTCGTGCTGGCCGCGGTGCTCCTCGCCGCCGGGCTGGCGTTCAAGGTGTCCGCCGTGCCCTTCCACGCGTGGACCCCGATCACGTATGCCGGGGCCCCGCTCCCCGTGACGACCTACCTCGCGACCGTCTCGAAGGTCGCCGCCCTCGGGGGCCTCGTGGTCGTCGTGCGGGCCCTCGGCGTGCTCGACGGGACCACCCTCGTCGCGCTCGCGCTGCTGGCGGCCGCGTCGATGACCGTCGGCAACCTCGTGGCGCTGGTGCAGCACGACGGCGTGCGGCTGCTCGCCTGGTCGACCGTCGCCCAGGCCGGCTGGGTGCTCCTGCCGCTGGCCACGGTGTCCTCGCGGGCGGCGAACGCCGCCGGCTCCTACCTCGTGGTCTACGTCGTCGCCACGCTGCTGGCCTTCGTCGTCGTGGCGGCGGTGGCGGCGCTCGCCCGCGACGGGGGAGCGGAGGCTGCGGAGGGGTCCGGTGCGGCGCCGGGGCGGACGTCGCTGGAGGCCCAGCGCGGCCTGCTGCGGGACCGGCCGCTGCTCGCCGTCCCGCTCGGGCTCGCCCTGCTGACCCTCGCCGGGCTGCCCCCGGCGATCGCCGGCGTCGTCGCCAAGATCGTGGCGCTGCGGCCGGTGCTCGGCGACGAGACCTGGTGGCTGGCGCTCGTGGCGGCGGTCAACATCGCCCTGGGGATCGCCGTCTACCTGCGCTGGCTGGTCGTCCTCGCCGGCCCGCGGGCCGAGGGCGTGCGGCAGGGTGAGGCACAGGAGGCACCGGAGGGGCAAGAGGCGCAAGAGGCGCCGGAGGGGCAGAAGGCGCCGGAGGGGCAGAAGGCGCCGGGGGTGCCGGTGCGGCTGTGGGTGCTCGTCGGCCTGCTCACCGCCGCCCTCGTCGTCGGCAGCATCGCCCCCGTCGGCATCGTCTGAGCACTCTCGGCGCGTCAGCTCGTGCCGAGTGGCCCAGTTGCGTACCCCAATCGAACGTGTCTGCGCGCCGAAGTGGGCCACTCGGCGAGCCGGGAACGGCATGCCGGTGACTCCGGGCATACCTCGGGAACACCGGAACGACGCCCCGTCGTTCACCTGACATGCACAAGCACTACAACGGGCTGAAGACGACTTTCCTCTTCGGCGCCATCTGGGCGATCTTCCTCGGGATGGGCGCCCTGCTGGGCGGCAACTGGATCTGGATCTTCGCCATCTTCGGTCTGGCCACGACCGCCTACAGCTACTGGAACTCGGACAAGCTGGCCATCAAGGCGATGCGCGCCCAGCCGGTGACCCGGGAGCAGCAGCCGGCGATGTACCGCATCGTCGAGGAGCTCTCCCGCGAGGCCGGCAAGCCCATGCCCCGGCTCTACGTCAGCCCCACCGCGGCGCCCAACGCCTTCGCGACCGGGCGCAACCCGGAGAACTCGGCGGTGTGCTGCACCGAGGGCATCCTGCACCTGCTCGACGAGCGCGAGCTGCGGGGCGTGCTCGGCCACGAGCTCATGCACGTCTACAACCGCGACATCCTCACCAGCTCGGTCGCGGCCGGCATCGCCGGCGTCATCACCTCGGTGGCGCAGATGGCGCTCTTCTTCGGCGGCAGCCGGGAGAACGGCGGCAACCCCTTCGCCATGCTCGCGATGGCGCTGCTCGCGCCCTTCGCCGCGACCGTGGTGCAGCTCGCGATCAGCAGGACCCGCGAGTACGACGCCGACGAGGACGGCGCCCAGCTCACCGGGGACCCGCTCGCGCTCGCCTCGGCGCTGCGCAAGCTGGAGTCCGGCACCCAGAAGGCCCCGCTCCAGCCGGAGCGGCAGCTCGTCAACGCGAGCCACATGATGATCGCCAACCCGTTCCGCGCCCGCGACGTCGGCAAGATGTTCGCCACCCACCCGCCGATGGCCCAGCGGATCTCCCGCCTGGAGCAGATGGCCCGGGGCAGCCAGCCGGGCATCGAGCGCCTCTGACCGAGGCCGCCGGACCTGAACACGGATATGGGGGCGGAGCGTAGGAAATAACCTGCGCCCTGGCCCCATGTCCGTGTTCAGGTCCCGGAAGCGTGCTCAGGTCCGGCAAGCGTGCTCAGGCGCCGGAACCGTGCACAGGCTCAGGCCCCTCGCGCGGTCCGGGGTATGCCGTCCGCCGGCTCACCCCTGACCGCCCGGGCCGGGGGACGGTCGCCGCGGATGCTCGCGACCATGTCGACGACGCGCCGGGTGGCCCGCACGTCGTGGGCCCGGAAGACCGCCGTGCCCAGCCAGGCCGCGACCGCCGTCGCCGCGAGCGTGCCCTCCAGCCGCTCCTCGACCTCCAGGTCGAGGGTCTCGCCGACGAAGTCCTTGCGGGACAGCGCCTGCAGCACCGGGAAGCCCAGCGCCGCGACGTCCGCGGTGTGCCGCAGCGTCGTGAGCGAGTGCCGGGTCGTCTTGCCGAAGTCCAGGGTCGGGTCGACCAGCACCCGCTCCGACGGCACCCCGGCCTCCACCGCAGCCCGTGCGCCCCGCGCGAGCACCGCCACCACGTCGCGCACCACGGCGAGCTCGTCCTCGCCGTGGCCGTCGGCATACCGGACGTCGACGGGGTCGGTGCGCGGCGGCAGACCCCCGGTGTGCGAGACCACGACACCCGCCCTAGCCCGGGCTGCGGCGTGCACCAGCTCCGGGTCGTGGCCCGCCCAGGTGTCGTTGACGAGGTCGACCAGCCCGCCCGCGGCGGCCGCGACCTCGCTGCGCCAGGTGTCCAGCGAGAGCACCAGCCCGGGGTGGGCCGCCCGCGCCGCCTCGAAGGAAGGGCAGCACCCGGTCCTTCTCCAGCGCGGCGCTGACGTCCTCGCCCTCCTGACCGGCACGCACCCCGCCCACGTCGACGATGTCGGCGCACTGCGCGACCGCGGCGTCCAGGGCGGCGAGCGCGTCGTCGAGGTCGCCGTGCCGGTTGCCAGCCCAGAACGAGTCGTGGGTGCGGTTGACGACCGCCATGACGGCCGGTCGCCCGCTGTCGAAGCGCTGCCCGCGCAGCACGAGGGCCGGCGGGCGGGGCAACGACAGGGGGACGACGGCGGGCATCACGCCCGCCATCGTCCCACCCGGTCGGTCGGTCAGCCCCAGGAGATCCAGTCGATCGCCTCGTCTGCCACGGCCATGACGGTGTAGGTCATGCCGTCGTCGGTGGAGAGCTCCCACACGGGGACCTCCATGGTGCCGGCGTGGGTGTAGATCGAGCCCCGCACCAGCTCGGCGCCGGTGACCTCCTTGTCCTTGAGGAGCAGGGGGAGGGCCATGCCGTCCTCCACCTCCGGGGGGTCGGGGAGCTCGGGTGCGACGAAGGTCGTGCCCGTCGTGCCCGTCGCGCTCGGCGCGGTGTCCTCCAGGTCCTCCGGGAGCTGCACGCCGTACTCCTCGGTGAACTCCTTCTCCCCGTAGCGCTCCACGGCCTGGGCGGGGGAGATCACCGGGTAGTCACCGATCGCGACCATCTCGCCCAGTCCCGCGCCGGCGTCGATGACGCCCTCGGGTCCCACGGTGAGGTGGACGTGCCGCGGCCCGTAGGCGCCGCCCGGGGGCGCGGCCTCGACGTAGACGACGGGGAAGCCGTCGCCGTAGCCGTACTCCTCGTCGTCCACCCGGAAGTCGAAGCCCTCCGTCGGTATGCCGGCCCGGTCGAGGAAGTCCTGGGCCGCACCCCTGGCCTGCTCCTTCGTCGGCCGCTCGCCGGTGAGCTCGTGGCAGTCCTCGGCCGTCGGCAGCGGCGTCCCCTCGCCGAAGGTCGCCTCCCAGTACTCGGTGAGCATCTCCCGCTCCTGGCCGGAGACGGCGGTGATGCCCTCCCGGCAGTCGGGCGAGGAGTAGAAGTCGGAGTAGGAGACGTAGAGGCCGCCCCCGTCGGTGGAGGCCATGATCATCCGACCCGTCTCCGCCTCGGCCAGACCGACGTCGCCCTCTGGGAGGAAGTCGGCGTCGACCTCCATGGGCACGCCGTCCATCCCGAGCGCCTCCGCCCAGGCTGCGAGGAAGGCCTCCGGGTCCTCGTCGCTGCGCAGCACCGAGATCGGGGCCGTCGTGGTCTCCTGCGACAGCGCGGGGCCGGCCACGAGCCGCACCGGACCGGGGTCGTAGGGCTCGGGGGCGCTCTCGACGGAGGAACCGCTGCTCGCGTATGCCGACCCCGCCATCTCCGCGCTCAGCCCCGGCTCCATCCCGGCGCCGGCCGCGCCGAGGAGCGAGTCCTCGCCGGCGACGAGCAGCGTGCCGGGTCCGCGCTGCGCGCCCAGGGCATACCCGCCGGCGCCGATGGCCAGGGCCGCGATGCACGCGGCCGCCACCCACGGGGCCCGGATGACCGGGTCGCGCAGCAGGTCGTCGACCTGGGTGGCCCGATCGGCGCCGGCGCCCCGGCTGGCCGGCGCCTTGTGCTCGACCAGCGCGCGCAGGCGGGAGAGGTCCGGGTGGGACCCGGTCGCCGGGTCGCTGGCGCGCAGCCGGTGCAGGCCCTCGTCGTCGTGGTGCTCGACCATGGTCGGTCTCCTTCGGTGCGGTGGTGCGCAGGTGGTGCGGGTGTGCCGGGCCGCGGGGTCCGGCGGAGGGGTCTAGTGGTCGTGCTCCCAGGCCTCGCGCAGGCGGGCGCGGGCCCGGGAGAGCGCGGCGGCGGCCCCGCCGCGGGTGAGGCCGAGCGCCTGGGCCAGGCCTTCTCCGTCGAGGCCCTCCCACGCGTGGAGCATGAGGATGGAGCGGTCCCGGGTGCTGAGTCGCGACATCGCCCGGCGGACCTCGTCGTCGGCCATGACCAGGTCGGCGGGGTCGACGCTGCGCACGTGCAGGTCACCCTCCTCCTGCCCGGAGTAGTCCGACAGCAGCGTCAGCGTGGGCTTGCGGCGGTGGTTGGCCAGGACGTAGGAGGCCGTGCGGTAGAGCCACGGCAGCTCGTAGTCGGCCGGGATCTTCTCCCGGCGGCGCCAGGCGGTCGCGAAGACCTCGGCGGTGAGGTCCTCCACGTCGTCCCGTGCCGCGCGCCGGGTGAGGTAACGGTGCACCTGGGTCGCGTGCTGGGCGAAGAAGGAGTCGAACCAGGTCGCGTCCCGGGGGGTCCCGGTCGTCCCCGTGCCGGGCTGGTCCCCGGCGAGGCGTAGCGGCATCGCTCCTCCTGGTGGCTGCGGCGGGCCCGGTCGGCCCGTCCACCTGCACTATGTCCGGCCCCGACCCGGTGTTGCAGGCGCCGCTCCGCAGCGGTGACGGCGGCGGGCATACCCAGGAGGAAAAGAAGGACGGGCACCGGTCTCCCGGTGCCCGTCCTCGGTGGGTGGCAGGTGCAGGATTCGAACCTGCGTAGGCGTAAGCCGACGGATTTACAGTCCGCTTCCATTGGCCGCTCGGACAACCTGCCGTGCGCGCTGAGCGCGGGTGACATGCTAACAGTCACACCCCCGGTGGTCCGAACCCGCGAGCGGGCCGCCACCGACACGACACAGGAGGTATGCCCATGGCCGACTCGTCCTTCGACATCGTCAGCAAGGTCGATCACCAGGAGGTCGCCAACGCCGTCAACCAGGCGGCCAAGGAGATCGGCAACCGTTACGACTTCCGCAACGTCGGCGCCCGGGTGGAGCTGTCCGGCGAGAGCATCTCGATGGCCGCCAACAGCGAGGAGCGCTGCAAGGCGGTGCTCGACGTGCTGCAGACCAAGCTGGTCAAGCGCGGGGTCTCGCTGAAGCACCTCGACTACACGCACGACGGCGAGCCGTACGCCTCGGGCAAGGAGTTCCGGCTGGAGGCCGGGCTCAAGAGCGGCATCTCCTCGGAGAACGCCAAGAAGATCGGCAAGATCATCCGGGACGAGGGGCCCAAGGGCGTGAAGTCGCAGATCCAGGGCGACGAGCTGCGGGTGACCTCCAAGTCGCGCGACGACCTGCAGGCGGTGCAGCGGCTGCTCAAGGAGAAGGACCTCGACGTGGCGCTGCAGTTCACCAACTACCGCTGAGCGGCCACCGCCACCGGCCACCGCCGGCTCTGGCTGGCTGGAACCACCGACCACCGCCGGAATTCGACCTTGGGTTTCATCGCCATGGCGACGAAACCCAAGGTCGAATTCGGGGATGGGCGACCCGGCGGGGCGGTCAGCGCTCCGCGTGCCGGAGCGTGACCCAGCCGACCAGCGCGGCGACCGCCACGAGGACGGCACCCGCGGTGCTCGTGACCCCGACGCCGGCGTCGAAGGCGGCGCGGGCCGCCTCGAGCAGGGCCGGGTCGCCGGTCCGCTCCGCCGCGGCGGCGGCACCGCCCAGCGTCTCGCGGGCCGCCGCGGCCGACGCCTCGTCGGTGCCGGCGGGGATGTGCAGCGAGGACCGGTAGACGGCCGTGAGGAGCCCGCCCAGCACGGTGGTGCCGAGCACCGCGCCGAACTCGTATGCCGTCTCGCTCACCGCCGAGGCGGCGCCGGCCTTCGCCGGGGGCACGGCCGTGAGGATCTGGTCGTTGGAGATCGTCTCGGCGGCGCCGATGCCCATCCCGAGCAGCGCGAAGGAGATCGCGATCTGGGGGATCGTCGTCGCGGTGCCGCCCAGGCTGAGCAGGGCGTAGGCCACGAAGGAGAAGGTCAGCCCGCCCACGACCGCGACCGCCGGACGCACGTGGCGCACCACGCGGACCACGAGGAGCCCGGCGGCGATCATGGCCAGGACGCCCGGGACGAGCACGAGGGAGGCCTCGAGCGGGGGCATACCCTCGACGAGCTGCAGGTGCTGGGTGACGAAGAAGAGGAAGCCGGTCAGCGCCACGATGCTCAGCAGGTTGACCGCCAGGGCGCCGGAGAAGGCGGGCACGGCGAAGAGTCGCACGTCGAGCATCGGGTTGACCGAGCGGCGCATCCGGCGCACGAAGGCGGTGCCGGCGGCCAGCGCGGCGACCAGGGCGGCGACGGAGACAGCGTCGAGCCCCTCCACCGCGACGTGCTTGAGCGACCAGGCGAGCCCGCCGAGCGCGGCCATGGACAGCGCGATCCCGACGAGGTCGATGCGGCCGGGCGCCGGGTCGCGGGACTCCCGGATGAGGAAGGGCCCGAGGACGAGCAGCGGCACGAGCACGGGGACGGCCACCAGGAAGACCGAGCCCCAGTGGAAGTGCGCCAGCAGCACGCCGCCGACCACCGGACCCAGCGCGGCGCCGACGGAGAAGCCGGTGGCCCAAATCGCGATCGCCAGCCGGCGCTGGGACCGGTCGAGGAACATCGTGCGCAGCAGCGAGAGCGTGGCCGGCATGAGGGTGGCGCCGAAGACGCCGAGCCCGACGCGGGCGAGGAGCAGCAGCTCGGCGGTCGGCGCGAAGGCCGCCAGGACGGAGACGGCGGCGAAGCCGGTGGCGCCGACGAGCAGGACGCGGCGCCGCCCGATCCGGTCGCCGACGGTCCCCATCGTCACGAGCAGCGTCGCCAGCACCAGCGGGTAGGCGTCGATGAGCCAGAGCTGCTGGGCCGCCGTGGGGGAGAGCGCCTGGGCGATCTGGGGGAGCGCGAAGTTCAGCACCGTGGTGTCGATGGACACGAGGAGCACCGGGAGCATGAGCACGGCCAGGCCGGCCCAGTCGCGGCGGGTCGCCCGGGGTGCCGTCGCGGGCGGGGTGAGGTCGAGCGCGGTCATGACTAAAACTATACCGTCTGGACGGTTTAGTAGCAACCGTTAGGATGACGCCATGGCCAAGGGTGAACAGACGCGCTCGCGACTGCTCGACGCCTTCGAGAACCTCGTCATCGAGCACGGGGAGCGGGCCGGGACCCTCGCCGCCACCGCCGGGGAGGCCGGGGTGTCCAAGGGCGGCCTGCTCTACCACTTCGGGTCCAAGGACGCGCTCGTCGAAGGCCTGGCAGACCGGCTCGAGGTCTTCGCCGCCGCCGAGGAGCGGCGGCTGGCAGCCCTCCCGGACGCGCTCGAGGTCTTCCTGCGCGAGTCGGTGGCCGCGAACCAGCCCTTCGACCGCACCTACCTCGCGCTGCTCAAGCTCGGGCAGCTGGACGAGCACGCGGCGGCGCGCGAGGCGCTGCTGCGCCTCGACGAGCACTTCCTCGCCGCGCTCACGGAGGCGCTGGGCGACCCCGACCTGGCCCTGCTCGTCCTGCGCGTGAGCGACGGGATCTACGTGCGCACCGCCCTGGGCGGCAGCGACGCGCTCCCCGCCGACTCGGTCGACCGGATCCTGGGCCTGCTCGCCACCCTGCCGGGCTGACCGCGTCCCGTCTACGATCGACACCCATGGCGACCGTGACCGACCAGAGCCTGCCGACGCGCCCGGAGCGCATGGGGCGACTCCCGTACACCCGCAAGCACACCCGGGTCCTGCTCGGCTCGGGCACCGGCTGGGCGCTGGACGCGATGGACGTCGGGCTCATCTCCTTCGTCGGCCTCGCGATCGCGACCCAGTGGGACCTCACGCGCACCGAGCAGTCCTGGCTGCTGTCGATCGGCTTCGTCGGGATGGCGCTGGGCGCCACCTTCGGTGGCATGCTCGCGGACCGCTACGGCCGCCGCACCGTCTTCGCGACCACGCTGCTCGTCTACGGCCTCGCCACGGGCGCGTCGGCGCTGGTCAGCGGGCTGGCGGCGCTGCTCGTGCTGCGCTTCCTCGTCGGCATCGGGCTCGGTGCCGAGCTGCCGGTCGCCTCGACGCTGGTCAGCGAGCTGTCGCCCACGCGGATCCGCGGGCGCATGGTCGTCCTGCTCGAGTCGTTCTGGGCGGTGGGCTGGCTGCTCGCGGCGCTCATCGGCTACTTCGTCGTGCCGGCCAGCGACAACGGCTGGCGCTGGGCGTTCGCGCTCGGGCTCGTCCCGGCGATCTACGCCGTCGTCATCCGTTGGGGTATGCCCGAGTCCCCGCTCTTCCTCGAGCGCCGCGGTCGCGAGACCCAGGCGGAGGAGGTGGTGCGCTCCTTCGAGGAGTCCGCCGGGGTCCCGCACGAGCAGAGCCGGCCGCTGCCCGAGGCGCCGCCCCGGAGCGCGGGGGCGCTCTGGTCCCCGGCATACCGGGTGCGCACCGTCGGCATCTGGGTGGTGTGGTTCTGCGTCAACTTCTCCTACTACGGCGCCTTCATCTGGCTGCCGACCCTGCTCTACGCGCAGGGCTTCGACCTGGTGCGCTCGTTCGGCTACACCCTGGTCATCACCCTCGCCCAGCTCCCCGGGTATGCCCTCGCGGCCGTGCTCGTCGAGGTCTGGGGGAGGAGGGCGACGCTGGCGACCTTCCTGCTGGGCTCGGCGGTCTCGGCCGTCTTCTTCGGCTTGTCCGGCGAGGTCTGGCAGATCATCGCCGCCGGTTGCGCCATGAGCTTCTTCAACCTCGGTGCCTGGGGCGCGCTGTATGCCGTCACCCCGGAGATCTACCCCACCAGCGTGCGCGCGTCCGGGGCGGGCGCCGCGGCGGGCTTCGGCCGCATCGCCTCGATCGCCGCGCCGCTGCTCGTGCCGGTCATCCTCGGCACCTGGGGCAACGCCGCCCTGTTCACCCTCTTCGGCGCCGCCTTCGTCGTCGGCGCGCTCGCGGCATACCTCCTGCTGCCGGAGCAGGCCGGCGACGCCCTCGAGACCTCCTGACGCCGGGGTGTCCGATCCATGAGTGATGCATAGGTATGCTGGATCATGCATGACTACACAGCGTGGTGTGGTCGTGCGCACCGATGCGCCGCACCGACCCGCCCCACGTGACCCCTAGGATGACCGCATGACTGAGCTGTCCACGAACCAGGCCTACATCGACCTCGAGGACAAGGTCGCCGCCCACAACTACAGCCCGCTTCCGGTGGTCGTCGAGCATGCCGAGGGCATTCACGTCACCGACGTCGAGGGCAACACCTACATCGACGCGCTGTCCGGCTACTCGGCCCTCAACTTCGGCCACCGCCACCCCGCTCTGGTGCAGGCGGCCAAGGACCAGCTCGACCGCTCCACCCTGACCTCCCGGGCCTTCCACAACGACCAGCTCGGTCCGTTCTGCGAGTCCCTGGCCGAGCTCGTCGGCAAGGACATGATCCTGCCGATGAACACCGGCGCCGAGGCGGTCGAGACCGCGCTGAAGATCGCCCGCAAGTGGGCATACCAGGTCAAGGGCGTGCCGGACGGCCAGGCCGAGATCATCGTCATGGACGGCAACTTCCACGGCCGCACGACGACGATCATCTCCTTCTCCGACGACCCGGAGGCGCACGACCACTACGGCCCCTACACCCCCGGCTTCGTCGCGGTGCCCTACGGCGACCTCGCCGCGATCGAGGCCGCGATCACGGACAACACCGCCGCCGTCCTCGTCGAGCCGATCCAGGGCGAGCAGGGCGTCATGATCCCCAAGGAGGGCTACCTGCCCGGCCTGCGCGAGCTGTGCACGAGCAAGAACGTCCTCATGATCGCCGACGAGATCCAGTCCGGCCTCGGCCGCACCGGGACCTCGCTGGCCTGCGAGTACGAGGGCGTCGAGGCCGACATGTACACCCTCGGCAAGGCGCTCGGCGGCGGCATCGTGCCGGTCTCGGCGGTCGCCGCCGACGCCGAGGTCATGAATGTCATCACCCCCGGCACGCACGGCTCGACCTTCGGCGGCAACCCGCTGGCCGCCGCGGTCGGCAAGGCGGTCGTCGACCTGCTGGCGACCGGCGAGCACCAGGCGCACGCCAAGGAGCTGGAGTCGGTCTTCGCCGACGAGCTCGGCAAGCTGGTCGGCCAGGGCGCCGAGACGGTCCGGGTGCGCGGCCTGTGGGCCGGCATCGACATCGACCCGGAGCTCATGACGGGCAAGGAGGCGTGCAAGGCGCTGGCCAAGAAGGGCGTCCTCGCCAAGGACACCCACGGCTCGACCATCCGCCTCGCCCCGCCGCTGACCATCACCGCGGACGAGCTGCGGCAGGTCACCGACGCGCTCGCCGCCGTGCTCGCGGAGGCCCGCGGCTGAGCGCTCCCCTGCCCGTCCTCGTGACGGGCGTCGTCCTGGCCCCGCTCGGCCTGGTCCTGCCCGGGCTGCTGCTCCGGTATGCCGGGACCCGGCTCGCGCGGGGCCGTCGCGACGCCGACACCCGCGGCGCGCTCACCGGTGGCGTCGCCACGCTGCTCGTGCCCGTCGTCGGCCTGCTCCTGCTGGGGTATGCCTCCGCCCCCGTCCTCGTCGGCCTGGGCGCGGGTCTGATCCTCCTCGCGGCGTGGCCGGGGCTCGTCATGGTGCTGCTCCTGGCCCGGCGCTGGTGGCTGTGCCGGCGCCCGGTGTCGGCGGACCGCCGCGCCGTCATCGTGCTCGGGGCCCCGGTGCCGGACGGCGAGGTGGGGGAGGAGCTCGCCGCCCGTCTGCGTGGTGGCCTCACCGCGCTCGCCCGGCTCACGGCGCTCGGCTCCGGCGCGGTCGGAGCGGCGGTGCTGCCGCTGGTCCTGACCGGGGGACGCGCCCGGGGGGAGCGCCCGGCCGAGGCGGAGGCCATGGCGCGCTGGGTCCGCGCGCAGGACCCCGAAACCCCGCTGATCCTCGAGGACCGGGCCGCGACCACGGAGGACAACCTCCTGCTGTCGACCCGGCTGCTGCAGGAGCAGGGCTGCCCGCCGCCCTACGCGGTCGTGACCAGCGCCTACCACGCCGCCCGCACCAGCCTGCTCGTCGCCCGGCACCGGCTGCCGCTGCAGGTGGTCGGGGTGCGGGTCCCGATCGACTCCCCGGTCGGGGCATACCTGCGCGAGCTGCTCATCGTGCTCAAGGAGGCGCGCCGGCCGCACCTCGTGGCGGGGCTGGTGGTCCTCGGGGGCGCGCTGCTGGCGGGGGTCCTCGCCCGCTGACCACGCCTGTGCACCTCCTGGTGCCGAGGCATGCGTCCTACCCGTCGTGGGGACGACCGGTGTGACACCACCTGCTGCACAAGCCTGCCCGGAGCGGCTCGGGCGGCACCTCCCGCCTCCCCGTGCACCCTTGCGCCTGCCTTGGTCATGTGGTCTACTACTCTAGTAACTAACCAAGGAGGCGAGAGTGATCGAGGAAGGCCGGCCGATCTTCGTGCAGATCGCGGAGAGCATCGAGGGCTCGATCGTCGACGGCACCCTCGCCGAGGAGGAGCGGGCGCCCTCGATCAACGAGCTCGCCGCCTTCCACCGGATCAACCCGGCCACCGCCGCCAAGGGCATCAACCAGCTCGTCGACGACGGCGTGCTCTACAAGCGGCGCGGCGTCGGGATGTTCGTCGCCGAGGGCGCCCGCGCCACGTTGCTGGCCCGGCGGACCACGGACTTCGCCGCCGCGTATGTCGACCCGATGCTGACCGAGGCACGTCGCCTCGGTCTCGGGCCGGACGACGTGGCGGCCCTCATCGCCCAGCGGAGCGCAGGGACCACCAGGAAGGAGCCGAGCTGATGGGTTCGGTCATCGAGGTGCAGCACCTCACCAAGAGATACCGCGAGACGACCGCGTTGGACGACGTGTCCTTCGCGATCCAGGAGGACGCGATCTACGGCCTGCTCGGCCGCAACGGCGCGGGCAAGACGACGCTCATGTCGATCCTCACCGCGCAGAACTTCGCCACCTCGGGGCAGGTCCGGGTCTTCGGCGGGACGCCGGTGGAGAACCCCGCGGTCCTCTCCCGCGTGTGCTTCGTCCGGGAGAGCCAGAAGTACCCCGACGACGCCACCGGACGGCACGCGCTCGAGATGGCCCGGTTGTTCTTCCCCCGGTGGGACGACGACCTCGCGCAGGAGCTGGTGCAGGACTTCGGCCTGCCCCTGGGCCGCCGCATCAAGAAGCTGTCCCGCGGGCAGCTCTCCGCGGTCGGCGTCATCATCGGGCTGGCCTCGCGCGCCGAGATCACCTTCTTCGACGAGCCCTACCTCGGTCTCGACGCCGTCGCCCGCCAGCTGTTCTACGACCGGCTGCTGCAGGACTACGCCGAGCACCCGCGGACGATCGTCCTGTCCAGCCACCTCATCGACGAGGTCGCCCCGCTGCTGGAGCGGGTCCTCGTCATCGAGCAGGGCCAGATCCTGCTCGACGAGGACACCGACGCCCTGCGCGGCCGTGCGGCCGCGGTGGTGGGCGACGCGGCGGCGGTCGAGGACTTCGTCGCCGGACGCGAGGTGATCCACACCGAGAGCCTGGGCCGGGTGACCTCCGCCACGGTCCTCGGGGGCCTGTCCGAGCAGGACCGGCAGCGGCTCGCCGCCGCCGACCTCGAGGTCGCGCCGGTGTCCCTCCAGCAGCTCGTCGTCCGCCTCACCCGACGGGCCAGCGGGTCCGTCCCGGAGCACAAGGAGCTCGTGCCATGAACCGCACCCTGTCCGTCGTCCGCCTGCAGCTGGTCAACAAGCAGACCTACGTCTGGGTCCCGCTGCTCGTCCTCGGTGGCGCCTTCGTCATCACGCTGGCCATCTTCGCCATGCTGCCGGTCGAGGGGATCGTGGGGGGCGGCGCGCAGGCCCCGATGTGGTACTTCCTCGTCGTGGGCGTGCAGTCGCTCACGCTGACCTTCCCCTTCTCCCAGGCCCTCAGCGTCACCCGACGGGAGTTCTTCCTCGGCACCATGCTGACGGCCCTGCTCGCCTCAGCCGCGCTCACCGTGATCTACGTCCTCGGCGGTTTCCTCGAGGAAGCCACCGACGGCTTGGGCACCGGCAGCGTCTTCTTCCAGGTCCCCGGCGTGTGGGCCGAGGGCTGGGCGCCCGCGGCCCTGGCCTACCTCGTCATGTCGATGGCCTTCTTCCAGGTCGGCTTCCTCAGCGCGACGATCTACAAGCGCTTCGGCGCGCTCGTCCTCACCGCCGGCCTCATCGTGGTGGCGCTCGCCCTGCTCGTCGGGGTATGGCTGCTCACCCGGACCGGTGCCTGGGGCGACTTCTTCGGCTGGATGGGCGGCGTCGGGACCCTCGGCCTCACCCTGTGGAGCCTGCCGGTCCTGGCGCTCCTCGCGCTGGTGTCCTACGCCTCGCTGCGCCGCGCCCTGCCCTGACCCCTACCGGAGCCGGTCGCGCACCGTGTCCAGGTGCGCGACCAGCTCCGGTGGCTCGAGCACCTCGACGTCGGCCCCGAGCAGCACCAGCTCGGCCGCGAGGTAGTCCAGGGACT
The DNA here is from genome assembly GCF_001685415.1 of Serinicoccus hydrothermalis. NCBI lineage: Bacteria > Bacillati > Actinomycetota > Actinomycetes > Micrococcales > Ornithinimicrobiaceae > Serinicoccus > Serinicoccus hydrothermalis. The sequence continues at coordinate 3,109,538 of NZ_CP014989.1, forward strand.
CGCCGCCGGTCACCAGCTCGCACCACCCGTCGGCCAGCTCGGTGACCTCCCCGGCCAGGGGGGAGACGTGCTCGGCCAGCTCGTCCGCACCCATCCGCACCCGCGCGCGGGCGACCCAGCGGTAGGGCGCCTGCGTCACCGAGCGGGTGATGTAGGACGCCGGGTCCGGCACCGGGCGCGCGGCGTTGCGCATCGTCCCGACGGTCAGCCCCTGGACGCGGTCCAGCCGGAAGCTGCGCCAGTCGTCCCGGTCCAGGTCGAAGGCCAGGAGGTACCAGCGGTGGCTCACCGCGACGAGGGTGGCCGGCTCGACCCGGCGGGTCGACGCCTCACCGTCGCGGGCGACATACCGCAGCGTGGTCCGCAGCCGGTCCCGGCAGGCCCGGGAGGCCGCCATGAGGACCTCCGGGTCGACGACCGCCCGCGCGCTGCCGACGGTGACCGTGCTCTCGTGGATGGCCGCCACCTGCTCCCGGGCGTGCGCGGGCAGCACCTGGTCCAGCTTGGCGAGGGTCCGCACGGCGGCCTCGCTCACCCCCGCCACGGTGCCGCCGGCGGCCAGGCGCAGGCAGACCGCCACGGCCACCGCCTCGTCCTGGTCGAGCAGCAGCGGCGGCAGCGACCCGCCGGAGCCGAGCTGGTAGCCGCCCCCGACCCCGCTGCTGGCGCGCACCGGGTAGCCGAGCTCGCGCAGCCGCTCGATGTCGCGGCGGATGCTCCGGGTGGTCACCCCGAGCCGGTCCGCCAGCTCCTGCGCGCTCCACAGGGCCCGGGTCTGGAAGAGCCCCAGGAGCCGCAGCACCCGGGTCGTGGGGTCGGTCATGGCGACACCCTGTCACGCGCCGCGGACAGGATGTGTCCTCGTGCTGTGGTGTCATCGCAGCATGGACTCCCTCACGACGGACCTCGCCGAGCAGCTCGACTTCCACTGGACACACCACGCCCGGCCACGGCTGGACGGGCTGGGCGACGAGGAATACCTCTGGGAGCCGGTCCCGGGGACCTGGAATGCGCGCCGCCGCTCGGACCAGCCGCCGCCCTCGGTGACGGCGCGCGCCGGGGGCGGGGAGTGGCAGCTGGACTGGGCCCACCCCGAGCCCGACCCCGCGCCGGTCACCTCGATCGCCTGGCGGCTCGGGCACGTCATCGTCGGGGTGCTGGGGCTGCGCGCCCACAGCCACTTCGGCGGACCCGAGGCGGACATCCTGCAGTGGGACTACGCCGGCACCGCGCAGCAGGCGCTGGACCAGCTGGACGCGGCGTATGCCGCCTGGTCCGGCGGGGTGCGCGCGCTCGACGACGAGGCGCTCCGCCGGCCGGTGGGTCCGGCCGAGGGCCCGTGGGCGGAGGCGCCGATGCTCACCCTGGTCCTGCACATCAACCGGGAGGTCATCCACCACCTGGCCGAGGTGGCCCTGCTCCGGGACCTGTGGGCCAACGGCGCGCGCTGAGGGGGAGGGCCCGGGACGTGCCGGGCGGGCTCAGACGTCGGCGCCCGGGGTCCAGCGCGCCGAGGTGTCGTCCTGCAGCATCTGCGAGTTGAGCCAGGTCTCCGGGATCCCGAGCCCCTCGACGAGGTCCAGGACCTGGGGCCGCAGCTCGGCGCAGAGCTCGTTGATCTGTGCGACGACGGCCTTCGCCCGCCCCGCGGACATGCGGTTGTGCGCCTGGAACCACCCGGAGTCCGCGTCGATCGAGGTCAGCGCGTGCAGCGTGCAGAGACGGTCCAGCACCTCGCGCACCTGCTCGTCCTCGCACTCCTCGATCCCGGCCACGAAGGCCTCCAGCACGACCCGGTCCATGTGGGTGCGGGCTGCCAGCAGCACGTGGTCCTGGGCGGAGTTGAAGGCCTCGAAGGAGTCCTGGTCGTCGGCGCGGCGGCGCAGGCGGGTCGCGAGCGTCTCCAGCACGTGGCGCTCACGGTCGGCGAACATCGCCAGCTGCCAGCCCCGGTCGAGCAGCGTCTCGCCCTCGCCCTTGCGGGCCGCGGCCGTGCGCAGCCGCTCGATGAGCGGCCGGGCGGCGGTGGCCTCGACGAACTGCCCGCCGAAGGTCCGTGCCGCGAACTGCACCATGCCGCGCATGTCCAGGTCGCCCCACATCTCCTTGTAGCCGGAGAGCAGCCCCTTGGCGACGAGCTGCAGCAGGACGGTGTTGTCGCCTTCGAAGGTCGCGAAGACGTCGGCGTCGCCCCGCAGGACGGTCAGGCCGTTCTCCGCGAGGTAGCCGGCGCCGCCGCAGGCCTCCCGGCAGGTCTGGATCGTGTCGTTGCCGAAGCGCGTGATGACCGCCTTGAGGCCGGCCGCGCGGGTCTCCAGCTCGCGCTGGGCCACCTGGTCCTTCTCCGGCATCTCGTGCAGCTCCTGCAGCCGCTCGACCACCTCGTTGACCGCGAAGGTGTGCGCGTAGGCGGTGGCGATGGCCGGGATGAGCTTGCGCTGGTGGGCGAGGTAGTCCATGAGCACGACGTCGCCGTCGTGCCCGGGCGCGCTGAACTGGCGCCGGCGCAGGGCATACCTCGTGGCGATCGAGAGCGCCTTGCGGGACGCGGTGGCCGCCCCGGCGGCGACGCAGATCCGGCCGCGCACCAGGGTCCCGAGCATCGTGAAGAAGCGCTTGTTGTCGCTGTCGATGTCGGAGACGTAGCGGCCCTCGTCGTCGATGCCGCCGAAGCGGTTGAGCAGGTGGGCGCGAGGCACCCGGACGTGGTCGAAGGTGATCGTGCCGTTGTCGACGCCGGCGAGGCCGCCCTTGGCGCCGTTGTCGCCGAGGGTGACGCCGGGCAGCGGGTTGCCGTCGGCGTCGCGGATCGGCACGACGACGACGTGCACCCCGTGCGACTCCTCGCCGACGTGCAGCTGGCCGTAGACCGCGGCGACGTGCGCGTCCTGGGCGGCGGCCCCGATGTAGGTCTTGGTGGACGACGGGGTGGGGGAGTGCACGACGATCTCGTCGGTCTCCGGGTCATAGGTATGCGTGGTCTGCAGCGACGCGACGTCCGACCCGTGGCCGAACTCGGTCATCGCGTAGCACCCGATCTGCTCCAGCGCGAGATTGGGGCGCAGGAAGGTCTCGTGGTGCCACTCGTTGCCCAGCGCGGTCACCGCTCCGCCGTAGAGGCCGAAGTGGACCCCGGACTTCACCGTGAGCGAGAGGTCGCCGTGCGCGGTCATCTCGAAGTCGACGCAGGAGCGGCCGACGTCGTCCAGGCCGCCCACCGTCGTCGGGAAGCCGCTGCCGGCCATGCCGTACCGCACCAGGCTGCGCAGGGCCTCGTTGGTCCACGCCCGGGCGCCGGCCATGTCGAGCGAGGCGTCGCGGACCATGACCTCGGCGGGCACGCTCGCCCGCGCTAGGTCGCGCACCGGGCCGTAGCGCCCGCCGGTGGCCGCGCGCAGCCCCTGGCCCAGGTCGGTCAGCTGCTCGGTGGAACGGGGCTCGCTCGCCTGCGGCGCCGCGGCGTCCGGCATGGCGACGTCGGTGCCGGGGTGGGGGGTGGTGGTCTGCCGGGTGGAGGTGGTCATCGGGTGCTCTCTCCTGCGAGTGCGGGTCGGATGAGCTCGATCACCGCGTGGGTGGCGTCGTCGACGCCGAGCCGGGTGGTCGAGGTGCTGGTGAGGACGTGGTCGGCGGTCGCCCGGACGAGGCCGACGATGCCGTGGCCCCACGCGGGGGCCAGCAGGTCCGCCTCGTCGGCGCGGCCGTGCTGCTCGAGGTGGGTGCGGATCGCGCCGGTCAGCTGCTCGCTGACCCGGTCGGTGATCCGGTGCACCGGGTCGTCGGGGTCGCCCTCCGTGGTCTCCAGCGGGCGCGTCATGACGAAGCGGTAGATCTCCGGGTCGCGCTCCACGAGCGAGAGGTAGGAGTGCACCATCGCCTGGATCTTGGCGAGCGCATCGGTGCCGTGCTGCGAGGCCGCCCCCAGGTCGCCCAGCACAGTCTCGTCCACGGCGGCGACGACGGCGCCGTAGAGGCCGGCCCTGTCGCCGAGGTGGCGGTAGAGCACGGTCTTGCTCGTGCCGGCCTGGGCGGCGATCTCGTCCATGCCCACCCCGGCGCCGTGCTGGCGGATCGCCTTGAGCGCCGCCTCGACGAGCTGCTGCCGGCGCTCGGTGCGGTGCGCCTCCCAGCGCGAGTCCCGCCCGTCGCGCACGACCGGGCCCGAGGCCGTCCGGGGCTGGGTGTGCGTGGTCATGCCGACCACAGTACCGCGTACGTGCCGTATCGGCTACAGTCGGTACCGGATAGTTCGGGACCACAGCTCACCAGGAGACCCTTCTCATGCCAGACCAGCTCACCGACGCCGTCATCCTCGGCGGCAACCGGATCCCGTTCGGCAAGGCCGGTGGCGCGTATGCCCACGCCTCGAACCAGGCGATGCTCACCTCGACCCTCGACGGCCTGGTGGCCCGCTTCGGCCTGGCCGGCGAGCGCCTCGGCGAGGTGGCCGCGGGCGCCGTGCTCAAGCACGCCCGCGACTTCAACCTCACCCGGGAGGCCGTGCTCGGCTCCGCGCTGGCCGCGGACACCCCCGCCTACGACCTGCAGCAGGCGTGCGGCACGGGGCTCGAGACGGTCGTCCAGGTGGCCAACAAGATCCGGCTCGGCCAGGTCGAGTCGGGGGTGGCCGGCGGGGTCGACTCCGCGAGCGACGCGCCGATCGCGGTCGGCGAGGGTCTGCGCAAGGCGCTGCTCGGCGCCAGCCGCGCCCGCACCCCGATGGCGCGGGCCAAGGCCCTGGCGGCCGTCCGGCCGGGCGACCTGGCCCCCGAGACGCCACGCAACGCCGAGCCCCGCACCGGGCTGTCGATGGGCGAGCACCAGGCGCTGACTGCCCGGGAGTGGGGCATCACCCGCGAGGCCCAGGACGAGCTCGCCGCCGCGAGCCACCACAACCTCGCCCGGGCCTGGGACGAGGGCTTCTTCGACGACCTGGCCACCGGCTTCCTCCGGCTCTCGCGCGACGAGGGCCTGCGGCCGGACACCTCGGTCGAGAAGCTGGCCGGCCTCTCCCCGGTCTTCGGCAAGGGTGAGGGGGCGACGATGACCGCGGGCAACTCGACCCCGCTGTCCGACGGCGCGGCCCTGGTCCTGCTCGGCAGCCCGGAGTGGGCGGAGCAGCACCGGCTCCCGGCGCTCGCGCGCTTCGTCGACGCCGAGGTCGCGGCGGTCGACTACGTCGACGGCGAGGAGGGCCTGCTCATGGCCCCGGCGTATGCCGTCCCCCGGCTCCTCGCGCGGCAGGGGCTGACGCTCGCGGACTTCGACCGCGTCGAGATCCACGAGGCCTTCGCCTCCACCGTGCTGGCGACGATGGCCGCCTGGGAGTCGGAGGAGTTCTGCCGCGACCGGCTGGGCCTGGACGCGCCGCTCGGGTCGGTCGACCGGAGCCGGCTCAACGTCAACGGCTCCTCCCTCGCGGCGGGGCACCCCTTCGCCGCGACCGGTGGGCGCATCGTCGCCTCGATGGCCAAGATGCTGCACGAGATCGGCCCGGGCTCCCGTGGCCTGATCTCGATCTGCGCGGCCGGTGGTCAGGGAATCGTCGCGATCGTGGAAGGGTGCTGACATGGCCGACCTGATGCAGATGCTCACCACCAACCCGCTCGCCAGGCAGCTCGGCGTCCCGCAGCCCACGCGGCTGCGCCGCGGCCGTGAGCTCCCCTCGGGCACGGTCGCCCTGGGCTCGGCCGGCGGTGGACGGCTCGCCGCCCGGACGCTGGAGCTGCTCGGGGTGCCGGTGCGCGACGCGCTCGTCGACACCGCGCAGACCCGGGTGGCCGAGACCACGGACGACGGTCGCACCCGCGAGGTGCCCGAGGCATACCCGAGCAAGATCGGCGCACTGGTCCTCGACGCCACGGCCGCGACCTCGCTCGCCGACCTGGAGACGGTGCGCGGGCTGCTGCGCCCGGCGATGAAGGGGCTGGAGCCCTCCGGTCGCGTCGTCGTGCTCGGCGTGGACCCGGAGACCGCCGGTGCCCCCACCGCCGTCGCGACCCAGCAGGCGCTCGAGGGCATCGTGCGCAGCGTGGGCAAGGAGCTGCGCGCCGGTGCCACGGCCAACCTCGTGCGGGTCGACCTGCTCACCAGCGAGCCGACCACCGCCGCGGAGCTCGCCTCGACGCTGTCCTTCCTGCTCGAGGGCCGCTCGGCCTACGTGTCCGGGCAGGTGCTGCGGCTCGGGCACGCGGCGGTCGAGCCGGGTCAGGTGGAGGCGCGGCCGTTCGAGGGCCGCATCGTCGTCGTCACCGGCGCCGGACGGGGGATCGGAACCGGGATCGCCAGGACCTTCGCCCGGGACGGTGCCCTGGTCGTCGCCGTCGACGTCCCCGCAGCGGGGCAGGGGCTGGCCGAGGTGGCCAACGGCATCGGCGGCACCGCGCTGCAGCTGGACATCACCGCTGCCGACGCCGGCAGCCGGATCGCCGCCCACGTCGCGCAGCGCTTCGGCGACGCCGCCCGCATCCACGCGATCGTGCACAACGCCGGCATCACCCGCGACAAGCTGCTCGCCAACACCGACGAGGAGCGGTGGGGCAGCGTGCTCGAGGTCAACCTCGCCGCCCAGATCCAGATCAACGAGGTCTTGCTCGACCCCGACCTGCCGGGAGGCCTGGACGAGGGCGGCCGCATCATCGGCGTGGCCTCCACGTCCGGGATCGCCGGCAACCGGGGCCAGGCCAACTACGCCGCCTCCAAGGCCGGGGTCATCGGCCTGGTCCGCGCGATGGGTGCCGACCCCCGCCTGGCCGGGCGGGGCATCACGGTCAACGCCGTGGCCCCGGGCTTCATCGAGACCGAGATGACCGGCAAGATGCCGGTGGCCACCCGCGAGGTGGCGCGCCGGATCAACAGCCTGCAGCAGGGCGGCAAGCCGGTGGACGTCGCCGAGACCATCGGCTACCTCGCCGACCCGGCTAGCTCGGCGGTGACCGGCCAGGTCGTGCGGGTCTGCGGCCAGAGCCAGATCGGGGCCTGAGCATGTCCTCGCGCCCGGAGACGACCCAGGCACCCTCAGACGTGGAGGTGGAGCTGCTCGAGGGGACGCCCAGCATCGCGGCGGCCTTCGCCACCGGGATCGCCACCGGCCTGCGCCGACCGGGCGCACGCGGCGAGCTGCCACGGCGCCGGCTGGTGCTCACCGGCGTCACGCAGGACGTCGCTCGCCTCGCCGACTTCTGCGAGGTGACCGGCGGGCTGGTCGAGGACACCGTGCCCGCCACCTGGCTGCACGTCCTCACCTTCCCGCTGCAGGTCCGGCTGATGGCCTCACGCGACTTCCCCTTCCCGATGCTCGGGATGGTGCACGTCGCCAACCAGATGCGGGTGCACCGCCCGGTGCGCGTGGACGAGGAGCTGACCCTGTCGTCCTGGGCCGACAGCCTCGCGCCCCACCGCAAGGGCAGCACGGTGGACCTCGTCGGCGAGGCGCGTGTCGGGGACGAGGTCGTCTGGGAGGGGCGCAGCACCTACCTAGTTCGCGGCGACAGCCCGCCGGGGACGTCCGCGCCGGAGCAGGAGCCCGGAGCCGCGGAGCAGCAGGCGCCCGACCCGGCGCAGGACGCGACGACGGCCCGGCAGGTCGCGCTGTGGCGGGTCCCCGCCGGCCAGGGGCGGGCCTACGCCCGCGTCGCGGGGGACGCCAACCCCATCCACCTCTCGGCGCTGTCCGCCAAGGCCTTCGGCTTCCCCCGCGCCATCGCGCACGGGATGTGGACGCACGCCCGGGTGCTGGCCGCGCTGCGGCGCCGGCTGCCGGAGCGGTATGCCGTGAGCGTCACCTTCGCCAAGCCGGTCCTGCTGCCCTCGGTCATCGTGCTGCGCCGCCTCGTCTCGTCGGGTCCGGGATCGTATGTCGTGACCAACCGGGACGCCTCCCGGGTGCACCTGTCGATGCAGGTCACGGACCTGGACTGAGCACGTCGTCGGGGCCGCTCGCTCGTTTTGGAATCGCCCGAGGGCCTCGTGTAAAGTTGCATCTCGCTGCCTGCGGGGCCCGGCGCCCCGGCAGGACCCACAGCCCGCCCCTATAGCTCAGTCGGTAGAGCGTTTCCATGGTAAGGAAAAGGTCAACGGTTCGATTCCGTTTGGGGGCTCTGGTGTGCCGGCTCGGCCGGTCGCCGCGAGGCGGAGTAGCTCAGCTGGTTAGAGCGCACGACTCATAATCGTGAGGTCGCGGGATCGAGCCCCGCCTCCGCTACCACGTACCTCGCCGGTACGCACCGCACAAGCACAGATCACCACCCGAGAGCAGGTTGCACCGTGGCCAAGTCCACCGACGTCCGCCCCAAGATCACCATGGCGTGCACGGAGTGCAAGGAGCGCAACTACATCACCAAGAAGAACCGTCGGAACAACCCCGACCGGCTCGACATGGCGAAGTTCTGCCCGCGCTGCGGCAAGCACACCGCGCACCGCGAGACCCGCTGACGCACCGCGCCAGCCACGACCGGGCCGTCACCCCTGCGGGGTGGCGGCCTTCGTCATACCTCCCTACTCACGCAGGTCAAGGGTCACGCTCCGCATCGGTCGCAGGGTCGCGAGACCGGCGACCACCAGCGATACGGCGAACGCCACGAGCGCTCCCCGCGCTCCGTAGGCGAGAACCGCCGGCTGCAGGGGCCCGACGATCAGCGCCATCAGCAGGCATACCTGCATCGCCAGGATGGAACCACCTGCCATCCCTGTGAGGAACTCCACGACCCGCAGCACCCTGATCTCGGGCGCCCTCGCGCCCAGCGTGATCAGCAGCGCGTCCTCGCGCCGGCTCATCCACCAGCGCAGACCCACGAGGAGTCCCAGGGCTGCGCCGAGGAGCGCAGCGACGAGGAAAGGATGCCGTTGCTCCTGGCGCTGTTCTGGCGTCAGGTCGAGTGCTCCGTTCGCCAATCTCGGGCTCACCACGACGCCTTCTGTACCGCCAAGGAGCAACGGCAGCACGGACGCTACGGTGTCCTGACTCGCTGGCGACGAACGGACGAAGCACCGGTCGACACCTCCGAGATCGGCGGACACCAGCAGCACATCCGTCGCGCGCTCGTCCCCGAGGACGGAGAGATCGGCTGCGTGGACCGGAGCCAATGGCGAGTCAAGATATGGAAGCAAAGCGGTCGTCGCAGGGTCTGTCTCAGGCCGCGCCTCTGTGAGCACGATCGCCCCACCCGTGGTGCCGGTCTCAGTCGTACCTTCGGTAGGGGTGGGGCGGATCGCCACAGCTGGCGCTGCCGTGAAGAAGTCGACGACGCCGGGGGTGGCCAGTGTTGCGGCGAAGACGCTTCCTGGCCGCGAGGCCTCGACGAGCGGGACCGCAGCGCGCCTTGCTCCGAAGGCCCCTTCGACGCCAGACAGGGTGGCTAGGCCGTCGCAGGCCGCGCCGTCGATGACTCCGTCGTCCGAGGTGGAGACGATCAAGATGTGGCCGCCGCTGCTGATCCATCGTTGTTCCTGCTGGGTGATCGAGTGGGTCGGCAGAGCCTCTGCTAGGGCGGCCAGGACGAGGCAGGCCGCGCTGGCGATGCAGGTGACCAGCCCGTGGCGGTTCGCTGAGGACGATATGCGCACCCCTTCGAGCAGGACCTCCTGCCAGCGCCACCCACGGTTCGACGTGCTCGTCCTCATGCCGGCCTGAGCCTTCCGTCGTCGAGGACGAGCGTTCGGTCGCAGGACGCCGCGACCTGCAGGTCGTGCGTGACCACCAGCAGGCCGGCTGTGTCGCGGACGGTTTGCATGGCTTCCATCACTTCTCGAGTGGTGTCCGCGTCGAGCTGGCCGGTGGGTTCGTCGGCAAGGATGAAGGAGGCCCCACTGATGGTCGCTCGGGCGACGGCCACGCGTTGCGCTTCGCCGCCGGACAAGGTGGCGGCTCTGGCGTGCAGGCGATCCGACAGGTTCAACGCGTTCAGAGCCATCCGGGCGCGTGCACGTGCCTCCTTCCAGGCCAGGCCTTGCTGGAGGCCGCCGAGAGCCACGTTGTCCTGTGCGGATCGGAACGTGAGGAGGCTGACGGTCTGGAGCACAAAGGCGACGTGGTGACGCGGTCCGTCCTGCCTGCCATCGTCCGTGCGGACTGTCGCCGAGCCTTCATCCGGTGAAAGAAGGCCACCGGCCACTTGCAGGACCGTCGACTTGCCGGATCCCGAGGGTCCCACCACAGCGACGGTCTCGCCCGCCTCCATCTCGAGGTCGATCCCCCGGAGTACGCGATGCCCGGTGAACGACTTCGTGACCCCCGTCAACGAGAGGTGCATGACAGCCCTGGCATGAGCCGGCGTGCGTTGACCAGCACTGCATCGAGGTCGGTGTCCGCGGGAAGCCGTGTTCCGCCGGCGTCGCTGTCCACCGCGTCCACGCGCACGATTCTCTGTCCAGGCATCGCGACGACACAGGTCGCGCCGGTCGCGTCCGTCACCACCGAGGCCGATGGGACCACCAACGCAGGTTGTGGGTCGCGTGCACGGATCTCCCCGACGCCTTCGGTCCGGGGCAGGGCCTGCGCGATGCGTTGTGCCTCTTCAGGGTCTGTCACGGCCCATGCTTCCCGGTCGAGAGTCGCCTCCTCACCTGCAGCCCGGAGCGTGAGAGGACCCTCCGCCAGCGCTGTTCGTGGGCGGGCGTCGATGCGTTCGACGACATCGGGGGTGCGGGCGACAGTCTGTCCGGGTGTCGTGATGGCACCTACGGCTACGACCCGTTCGACGAGGGACGTCGCAGGTTCGTGGGGAATCCACACCACCGAGGCGACACCGAAAGTCTGCCCCTGACGCCCGTGCGCGGTATTCCACTCCTCCACAGCCGCGACGACCTCCTCTGTCATCGTGTCTCCCTCGACGTCGGCGCCCCCCTGAGCCAGGAATTGCACGAGCCGAGCGACGTCTGGTCCGGTATCGCCAGGCCCGAGGTCGCGGTGCAGTGGTGCCGACGCGGCCATCAGCACAACTGGAGTGTCGTCAAGAGCCAGCAGCGTTTCTCCCGACTCCAGACTGGCGCCGAGCTCGACGGACCAGGAGGTGATGGTCCCTCCACCTCGCAGGATCAGTTCAGGACCCGGTCGCGACACCACCTCGAGCGTCTGGCTGACGGTTGGGGAGACATCGTCTCGCTGCACGTGTACCACGACAGGTGCTGGAGCAGTGTCCGCTTCCAGCGGGCTCGAGGCAGTCACAACGACCAGAGCCCAGATCCCGAGCCCGGTGCCGATCACGCCCAAGAGTGTGATGACACTCCATAGGGGCCGGGGCAACTTCATGGGCCGAGTCCGGCCGCGACCAGACAATCAGTCCCGTCGTCGATCAACAGATCTGTCGCCTGACGTCGTAGGACCCAGGGCTCGGCGTCGGCCATCACGTCGAGGCCTGCTTCCTCCAGGCATGACACCAGCTCTTCACGAACCTGGTCGAGCTGGACATCGCGCGCCTCGCGTACCTGCGGCGAAGAGGTATAGATGGCCTCCATATACAGCGAGTGTGTCCTGAGGCACTCCTGCGCGAGAGCATCGGTCTGCTCGGCGGATCTTCCTTCTGACGAGGCGCCGTAGGCATAGTCGAGTCTGGGATATCCCTCGGACTCGTCGACGGTCGCATCGATGACGGGGATGTCCGCCGAACGCATACACGACAGGCTCCGGCCCACTGCCTCTTCCAGCTCTGGAAAAGTCAGTTCCCCCTGATCCTGCGCCGCTCTCAAGTCGCGCAACTGTGCGTCGGATGCGCCTTGCTCTGATGCCCTCTCCAAGGCTGACTCCACAACTTGATCCCATGCAGGAGGTGGTTCGTACCTCTCTTCAGGTGGCGTTTGGCATCCGGTGAGGACGACACCTACGGTCAGCATGGCGGCAGGGACACCTTCACGCATTCGAGTCCTTACCATCCCCTCGCCCTTACATCGTAGAGAACTGCATTGGGAACCGTTCTGTAGTAGTTGTCAGATCCGCCAAACCAGGGTGTCCAGTAGTTGACATTTGACCAGTAAGGGTCGTAAGCATGGCGAACAGAGACGTAGTCGCAGTTGTCACCCAGGTCATGCACCTCGGCCGAATCTCCTACCTGGCGTGACCACATGCTGCACTCATCGGAGGCGCTGGCGGGATTCACCATCACTGCCGTCGTCGCAAACAATCCTGCGATGGCAGCGAGGCCGAACCACCGTCGGCCAGACCGTCTACCTGTCGAGGATGATGCCATCAGAACGTCACCTCGTGAAAGCGCAGTTCGGGCGATGGGCGAGTGTATCCAGGCTCTCCCCAATCGCCAACCACCCAATTGGTATAGAAATTGTGGCTGCTCCACGCGGGATCATAGTGATGTCTGACGAAGACCGGCGAGCACAGTCCGACGGGAACGGCCCATGCGTAGTCGCCGGCCGTCGTGTGTTGTGATTTTGCTTCACATGCCTGAGCGGGAATCGCGGTGGCTAGTATCCCCCCCCGCTGCCAGTCCGACGATGGAGAAGAGCGCAAAGTGTCGTTTCATGAAGAAACCTCCTAGGTATTCTTAGGCGATCATGGATGATCGAGGGTGTCAAGCGGGGTCGACGCCAGACGTCGGGAGTTCCTGCGCTCCCGCTGCGACTTGACGAGAAGTTGCGTCCCGGCGGCGGTGTGGCCACGCCCGTGCCCGATGACTCGAGTGTCGTCCGGGCGCAGCTTCCGCTCCGCGCGGGCAGCGTGATGGTGCGCGCCCTGATCGCTGGAATGCTTGCGATCGTGAACTACGCGGGTCCCGACGCAGCCGCGCTCGACATGCGCGGGCCATCAGCCTGCGGGGTGGAGCCTTCGTCATGCCCGCCCTTCCCACTCGGTCCCGCAGGGGCAGGGCATCGCTAGGCTGGAGGTATGTCCGTCAACCCAGACTTCGCCGGGCGGGAGTACCCCCCGGCCGGCCCGTTCGAGGTGACCGCCGACCAGATCACCGCCTTCGCCGACGCGGTCGGCGCGACCGGGGCCGCGCACCGTGACCCGGCCGCCGCGCAGGACCTGGGGTATGCCGACGTCGTGGCACCTCCGACATTCGCCGTCCGCCTCGCGCAGCAGTGCGAGGCGCAACTGGTCCAGGACCCGCAGGCCGGGATCGACTTCTCCCGGGTCGTCCACGGGCAGGAGGGCTTCGTCCACCACCGGCCGATCGTCGCCGGCGACGCGCTGACCGGCACGCTGCACGTCGACACCATCCGCGAGGCGGGAGGGCACGGCATGGTCGCCACCCGGGTCGAGCTCACCGACGCCCAGGGCGGCGCGGTGACCACCGTGACCTCGACCATCGTCGTCCGGGGGGAGGGCTGATGAGCGACCTGACCCGCACCGTCACCGTCGACCGGGACCTGCTCGTCGCGTATGCCGCGGCCTCCGGCGACCAGAACCCCATCCACCAGGACGCCGAGGTCGCGCGCTCGGTCGGCCTGCCCGACGTCATCGCCCACGGCATGTGGACGATGGGGGCGGCGCTCGAGCTCGTCACGGACCACGTCGGGGGCGATCCCGGCCGCATCCTGTCCTGCCAGACCCGTTTCACCGGCATGGTCGTCGTGCCCGAGGGCAGATCAGTCGAGGTGCTCGTCGAGGGCGTGGTGACGAAGACCGACCCCGAGGCGGGCACCGAGACTCTCGAGCTCACCGCCACCTGCGCCGGCGAGAAGGTGCTGGGCCGCTGCCAGGCCGTCGTGCGCACGGGCGGTGCCGACGCGTGAGCGGAGCCGTGGGGCATACCGCTGCCGCGGACGTCGGGACGACACCGCTCGCCGAGCTCACGACGATGCGGGTCGGCGGGGCCGCGCGCCGCCTCGTCACAGCCACCACCGAGGCCGAGCTCATCGACGCCGTCCGCGAGGCCGACGAGGCAGGTGAGCAGCTGCTCGTCGTGGGTGGCGGGTCCAACCTCGTCGTGGCCGACGAGGGCTTCCCGGGCACCGTCGTGCTGGTCCGGACGCGCGGCGTCGCGGTGCCGCACGACTCCGCCTGCGGCGGGGTGAGCGCCACCGTCGCGGCGGGGGAGAACTGGGACGAGGTCGTGGCCCACGCCTGCGAGCAGGGCTGGTCGGGGATCGAGGCGCTCTCCGGCATCCCCGGCGCCACCGGCGCCACGCCCGTGCAGAACGTCGGCGCCTACGGCCAGGAGGTCGCCCAGACCATCGCCAGCGTCCGGGTCTGGGACCGCGACCAGGGCCGGGTGCGGACGCTCTTCTCCGCCGACCTCGGCTTCGCCTACCGGCACTCGGTGCTCAAGGAGTCCATGGTCGGCCCGGAGGCGACACCGGGGGCGGTCACCCCACGGCACGTCGTGCTCGACGTCACCTTCTCGCTGCGCCCGACCGAGCTCTCCCAGCCGATCAGGTATGCCGCGCTCGCCGACGGTCTCGGCGTCGAGCTGGGGGAGCGGGTCCCGTTGGCAGACGCCCGGGCCGCGGTGCTGGAGCAGCGGGGGCGCCGGGGGATGGTCCTGGACGCACCGGACCACGACACCTGGTCCTGCGGCTCGTTCTTCACCAACCCGATCCTGCCGCGCGAGCAGCTCGAGGAGGTCCGTGCCCGGGCGGCGGCGGGAGCCGGTGAGGACGCCGATGCGGCGGTCCCGCCGATGTACCCCACCGACACCGAGGAGCTGGTCAAGACCTCCGCCGCCTGGCTCATCGAGCACGCGGGCTTCACCAAGGGCTACGCCACGCGTGAGGGCAGGCCCGCCGGGCTGTCGACCAAGCATACCCTGGCGCTGACCAATCGCGGCTCTGCCCGCGCGCAGGACGTCGTCGAGCTCGCGCGCGAGGTGCGCGACGGGGTGGAGGAGTCCTTCGGGGTGCGGCTGGTCAACGAGCCGGTGCTGGTCGGCCTCAGCCTCTAGGGACGTGGGTCCAGCGGGCGGCGCCAGGCCAGTCCGGGGAACCGGGCGAAGTCGGCGTCGTCACTGATGAGCGTCGCGCCATGTTGCATCGCCGTGGCCGCGTGAGCCGCGTCGGCGACGAGGTTGCCGGTGGCGCCGGCCCGCTCGCACAGGTCGAGGACCAGTTGCCAGTGCCCCGCCAGCGTCCGCAAGGTGCGCACGTTGGGGTGTCTCAGCAGGTTGCTGATCGACGCGGCCGCCTCCGGCACCGTCGCAGGGGTCGTGAAGACCCGGGGGTGGGTCACGACGCGCAGGGTCCCGGTGAGCACCGCGTCGCTGATGCCCACGACCTCCTCCCCGTCGACCGCCCGCTCCAGCCAGGGCCGCAGTGTCGTGTGGCCGGGTGAGCCCCGGTGGAGCGCCCCCACCAGCACGTTGACGTCAAGGGCGAGCATCGGTCATGAGCTCTTCCAGGGCGGCCTGGTCGCTCAGGTCGACGCCCGGACGGAGCCCGCCGTCCCCGCCGACCGGCGTGAGCGAGAAGGGCGCGTCGTGGCGCCGGTGGCTCCGTGAGGCCAGGGCCTCGCGCAGCGACTCCTCGATGAGTGAGGTCACGGTCCTGCGCTCGCGGAGCGCCGTCTCGCGCACCTCGTCGTAGAGGTCCTGGGGCAACCGGATGGTCGTGCGCACAGGTCGAGCATACCGTGGCTGACATATGTATGTCGGGCCCTCGCCTACCGTTCGCGGACGCCGGAGGCGTCGGCGTCAGCGATGGTCTTCAGCTCGGCAGCAGGCACCTGCTCAACTGGGTCAACCTCTCGCCGGGTGACGAAGCGCACGTGGCGACCGTTGTCGACCACGGGGGCGATCTGCGGCGAGCCCGGTCGCTGTTCCGCCGGCAGCGCGTCGACCCGCGCCTCCACCGCCTCGAAGAGCGCCCGACCGGCTTCTGGCGGCGTCTCGCGGTCGGTGACGTAGGCCAGGGCCGAGGAGAAGAAGGAGTACTGCATGGACACGGTGGCGACGTCGCCGCCGGTGAGGTACTCCAGCGAGGAGACCGATCACGCCTGCACGTAACCGGTACCGTCGAGGTGACGTGTACCACGGACCGGTCGAGGGCGCCGGTGCGGTCGATCTCCGCCATGACGGCGGCCACCGCGGCCTCGATCGTGTCGTTGTCCTCCTTCCCGGCATACAGCCGGATGGGCTCGAGCGCCGGGGCGCCGGTCACCCGCTCGAGGTCCGCCGCCCTCGGGCCGTCCGCCATGATCGCCTGCCCGTCGCGCCCCAGGTCGTCCCACGACGAGCAGCGCCGCGGCGACGAAGGAGGCGACCACCCCGGGCAGCCAGCGGCGGCCCAGCCGGGCGAGCCTGCGCCACAGCGAGCCGACCAGCTCGACCGCCAGCACGAGCAGCACGCCGAGCCCCACCCCTCCGGCGACGCCGACGGCCATCCCCGCGTTGCCGACGGTGTCGAGCCCCACCAGCTCGGCGTTGCTCGCCTGCTGGCGCACGCTCCACCACCACACGACGACGCTGATGATGAGGGGGAGCAGGCTGGGGCTCAGGGCGACCCAGAGCATCACCAGCCCGAGGGTGAACCCCATCTGTGACACGCGACCGAAGAGCCACGCCCGCCCCGAGCGCACCGTGCGGGGATAGAGCAGCACGGTCCGGGTCGCGCCCACGACCCAAATCTAGGACGAGGTGCCCTCCGACCCGAGCCAGGTGTCGACCTGCGCCAGCAGGTCGCGCCTCACCTGCGGGGGAGCGGTCGAGCCCTCGATCGAGCCACGCGCGAGGAGCGCCAGCCCGGCGTCGTCGAGCCCGTGGTCGAGGCGGGCCGAGACGTACTGGTCGGCCAGCCGGTTGCCGAAGAGCAGCGGGTCGTCGGCGCCGAGCGCCACCCGGGCCCCGACCTCGAGCAGCCGCCGCAGCGGCACCGCGCCCGGGGAGTCGTAGACCCCCAGCGCGACGTTGCTGCCGGGGCACACCTCGAGCGTCACCTGCTCCTGGACCACGCGGTCCAGCACCGCCGGGTCCTCGACCGCGCGGATCCCGTGCCCCAGCCGGTCGGGCAGCAGGTGGTCCAGCGCCACCTGCACGTGGTCGGCTCCGAGCAGCTCGCCGGCGTGCGGCACGCTCGCGAGCCCGGCCCGCGTCGCGATCCGGAAGGCCGGCTCGAAGTCACCGGTCCAGCCCCGCCGCTCGTCGTTGGACAGCCCGAAGCCCACCACGGTGCCGGCACCCTCCCCGGCATACCTCGCCGCCAGCCGGGCCAGCGCGCGGGCGTCCAGCGGGTGCTTCATCCGGGACGCGGCGACGACGACGGCGACCTGGGTGCCGGTCGCCGCGGTCGCGACGCGAGCCTCGTCCAGGACGATCTCCAGCGCCGGCGTGAGCCCGCCGACGAAGGGGGCGTAGGACGTCGGGTCGACCTGGATCTCCAGCCACCGGGATCCCTCGGCGGCGTCGTCCTCCGCGGCCTCCCGCACGATCCGCCGCATGTCGTCCTCGTCACGCACCACCGCCCGCGCGGCGTCGTAGAGGCGCTGGAAGCGGAACCACCCCCGCTCGTCCAGCCCGGACAGCTCCGGCGGCCACTGCGTGGTCAGCGCGTGCGGCAGCCGCAGGTCGTGCTTCTCGGCGAGCTCACGCACCGTCTCCACCCGCATCGAGCCGGTGAAGTGCAGGTGCAGGTGCGCCTTCGGCAGCGCGAGCAGCGAGCGCGTCCCCTCAGGCATCTGCTCAGGGTAGACGTGCTGTCCCGCTGCCGCCGATAGACTTCCGGTATGCCGCAGGTCAGCGCCAGCATCTGGGTGGGGGTGGAGCCGGCCGACGCCTTCGCGGTGTCGCAGACGACGGGTCGGGTGCGGCGCGCCTGGGACCCGTTCATCCGCCGGCAGCACTTCCTCGACGGGGCCACCTCGCCCGAGGTGGGCGTCCGCACCTGGACGCGCGCCCGCGTCGGCCCGGCCATGGTGAGCCGCTACGTCAGCTACCGGCCGCCGCGGCAGGCCGGCATGACGATGGAGTCGGGCCCGTGGTTCTTCGACACCTTCGGCGGGGGATGGCGCTTCACCCCGCAGGCGCAGGACGGGGTCGCGGGCACGCTGGCGGTGTGGAAGTACACCTTCAGCACCCGCCCGGCCTGGCTGCGGCCGGTCGCCGACCGGGTCGGGACGTGGCTCCTCGGCCGGGAGATCCGGGCCCGCATCGCCGCGTGGGCCCGGGCCTGCACGGAGCCCGAGGTCCTGGCCGCGGCGCGGTCCGACCGGGCCGAGCGCGAGGGGAGCGTGGTGCGCGGCTCGTCCGCGGGCCCTCCCGGGGGCTCACCGGAGCAGGGCTCGGGGGATAGCCCCCTGGGGTGAGTCAGGGGAGCGATCTAGGGTCGAGCCGTGACAGTCATCCAGACCGAGGCGCTCACCAAGCGCTACGGCTCCAGCCAGGTCGCGGCGCTCGCCGACCTCTCGATCGAGGTCGGCGACGGCGTCACCGGCCTCGTCGGCGCCAACGGCGCCGGCAAGTCCACCCTCATCAAGATCCTGCTCGGCCTGCTCGCGCCTACCTCGGGGTCGGCGTCCGTGCTCGGGCACGACATCCGCGCGGACGGTGAGGCGATCCGCCAGGTCGTGGGCTACATGCCCGAGCACGACTGCCTGCCGCCGGACATGCGCTGCATCGACTTCGTCGTCCACATGGGCCGGATGTCCGGCCTGCCGCCCGCCCCGGCCCGCGAGCGGGCCGCCGACGTGCTCCGCCACGTGGGCCTCGCCGAGGAGCGCTACCGGCTCATGGGCGGCTACTCCACCGGGATGAAGCAGCGCGCCAAGCTCGCGCAGGCCCTGGTCCACGACCCGGCGCTGGTCATGCTCGACGAGCCCACCAACGGCCTGGACCCGGCGGCCCGCGACGACATGCTGGCCCTGGTGCAGCGCATCGGCCACGACTTCGGCATACCCGTGCTCGTCACCTCGCACCTGCTGGGCGAGCTGGAGCGGATCAGCGACCACGTCGTCGTGCTCGACGGCGGGCAGCTGCTGCGCTCGGAGGCGACGCAGGCCTTCCTCGCCGACACCGGGGTGGTGCTCGTCGAGGTGCTCGGGGAGGACGACGCCCAGACCCGCATGGGCGAGGCGCTGGCCGCACGCGGCCTGGTCTGCCGGCCCCGCGGCACGATGATCGAGATCGACCCCGTCGAGGTCGAGGGCGCAGGCGACGACGCCGCGGCGGCCGCCCTCGCCCACGACCGGCTCCGGGACCTCGTCCGGGACGCCGCCGCCGACCTCGGTGTGGGGCTGGTCCGGCTGCAGCCGCAGACCGGGCGCCTCGAGGACGTCTTCCGCGAGGAGGTGCCGGCATGAGCGCCCCGGCCGAGCGGGCCGGCGTGATCCACGACATCGGCTACCGCCGGTATGCCGGGACCCGGGTGGGCCGTCGCGGCATCGCGGCCTCCCTGCTCGCCTCGGGGGTGCTCGCCGTCTTCGGCTTCGGCCGGTCGGGCAAGGCCAAGATCCTGCCCTTCGTGCTCCTGGGCATGACCCTCGTCCCGGCCGTCGTGCAGGTCGGCATCATGAGCTTCATCGGCCTCGACGCCGACCTGCTCAACTACGCGGGCTACAACTCCGGCAGCTCCTTCCTCGTCGTCCTCTTCGTGGCGGCCCAGGCGCCGGTGCTCTTCAGCCGGGACCTGCGCTCGGGGGTGATCAGCCTCTACCTCGCGCGGCCGCTGGGGGCGACGGCCTTCGCGCTCATCCGGTGGGCCTCGCTGGTGCTGGCGATCCTCGCCTTCGTGCTCACGCCGCTGCTCGTGCTCTTCATCGGTGGCCTGACCGCCGGGGCCTCCTTCCGCGACGAGATCGGGCCGGTCGCCTGGGCGCTGGGCGGGGCCGTCGTCCTCGCCCTGCTCGTCGCCACGGTCTCCGCCCTCGTGGCGTCCTGGACGCTGCGGCGCGGCCTCGCGATCGCGGGCACCATCATGGTGCTGATGGTCGGGTTGGGCGTCACCGTGGCCCTCAAGGAGACGCTGTTCGCCGAGGGCATGGACACCGCGGCCCACTGGGTCTCGCTGCTCTCGCCCTTCGCCCTCGTCGACGCCGTCACCGCGGTGCTCGGCGACACCGCCGGCCAGATCTCGCAGGCACCGGAGTCGGCGCTCACCGGGTGGCTGCTGCTGCTCGCCGCCCTGGCCCTCATGGCCGGCGGGCTGCTCCTGCTCGTCCGCCGCTACCGCAGCAAGGGGGCATGATGACCGACCTGACCCTGAGCGAGGTCTCACGGTGGTACGGCAACGTCGTCGCCGTCAACGACGTCTCCATGACGATCGGCCCGGGCGTGACCGGCCTGCTCGGTCCCAACGGGGCCGGCAAGTCCACCCTCATCGCCCTCATGGCCGGCTTCCTGGCCCCGTCCTCGGGCGAGGTCCGCCTCGGCGACCAGCGCGTGTGGCGCAACGTGCAGGCATACCGCGACCTGGGGCTGGTGCCCGAGCGGGAGGTGAGCTTCGCCTATCTCACCGGGCGGCAGTTCGTGCAGGCCAGCGCCGAGCTGCACAAGCTGCCCGACGCGCGCGCCGCGACCGCGCGGGCGCTCGCCGAGGTCGACCTCACCGAGGCCGCCGACCGGGCGATCAGCACCTACTCCAAGGGGATGCGGCAGCGGGCCAAGCTCGCCTCGGCGCTCGTCCACGAGCCCGGCGTGCTGCTGCTGGACGAGCCCTTCAACGGCGTCGACCCGCGGCAGCGGATGCGCCTCATGGACCTGCTCACGAGCATGGGCGAGCAGGGCCGGACCGTGCTCTTCTCCAGCCACATCCTCGAGGAGGTCGAGCAGATCGCCCGGCAGATCGAGGTGGTCGTCGCGGGGCGGCACGCCGCCAGCGGCGACTTCGGCGCGATCCGGCGGCTCATGACCGACCGCCCCAGCCACTACGTCGTCCGGTCCACCGACGACCGCGCCCTCGCGGCCGCCCTCATGGGCCAGCCCGGCGTGCGCAGCGTCGCCCTGGGTCGGGTCGGGTCCGGCGAGGCCATCACCGTGGAGGTGACCGACATGGGTGAGTTCACCCACGCCCTGCCGCAGCTCGCGCGCTCGGCCGGGATCACGGTGCGCGAGCTCGCACCCTCGGACGAGAGCCTGGAGTCGGTGTTCACCTACCTGGTGCAGTCATGAACCCCACGATCATGCGGTTGGCGCTGCGCTCCATCGTCGGTGGCTGGCGCGGGGTCGTCCTCGTCGCCCTCCCGGTGCTGCTCGTCGTCTTCGCGGGGGTGCTGCGCGCCGTCACCGGGGAGCCGGTCAGCGCCTCGGCGGTCATCGGTGAGATCGGGCTGGCGCTCGTGGTGCCCCTCGTGGCGCTGCTCGCGGCCAACGGCGTCCTGGGCCCGGAGATCGACGACGGCTCGGTGGTCTACCTCCTCTCCACACCGGTCAGCCGGTATGCCGTCGCGGCGTCCAAGTTCGGCGTCGCCGCCGGCACGTCCGTCGTGCTCTCGGTGGCGGGGCTGCTCGGCGCCACCCTCGCAGGCGGCCTCTCGGACCGGTGGCTCGTCGTGGCGCTGGTGACCGGCGGCGGGGGAGCGGTGCTCTACGCCGCCCTCTTCACCGCGCTCGCCGCCGCGACCCGGCACGGCATGATCGCCGGGCTCATCTACGTCCTCGTCGTGGAGCAGCTGCTCCAGCGCTTCCTCGGCGGCTTCCGCTTCGTCTCCGTGCGGGCCGTCGCCGAGCGTCTGGGCGAGGTCGCGGCGGACGTCGACCTCCCGGTGGCCGACATGACCGTGGGGTATGCCGCCGTCGCCTCGCTCGTCCTCCTCGTCGCGGGTGTCGTGGCCGCCGGGTGGCGGCTGTCGCGCTTCCAGCTCAGGGGCGACGAGTAGGGCGACGGCCCCACCGCCGGCCGGGGCGGCGCGCCCTCCGCAGCGAGATGAGGAGCGCCCGGTCCAGCGGCGCGAACTCGTGCGAGACGGTCGGACCGGGTAGCGGTCGCTCCCCCTGCTCGCTGCGCCAGCGGGCGTGCGCCGCCGCGCGGGCCGGGGCGTCGAGCACCTGCAGGATGCGGTCGACCGCACGCAGGATCGAGCCCCGCAGCAGCCACTGACCGCCCCCCGCGCCACCGCCGGACTCCATGAGCATGAGCTCGGTGAGGATGGCCCTGGTCTCGCGCAGCAGCTCCATGTTGTCGTCGAGCAGGGCACGCCGCTGCTCGAGGTCCCCGACGGTCTCGGCCTCGACGAGCTGGCCGAAGGAGTCGATGCACGAGCCCACGTCCCGGAGCACCACGGCCATCGCGGCCCGCACCTCGGCGGAGAACTCCGAGGGTCCTCTGCCCTCCTCGTCGGGTGCCTCGTGGCTCAGCGCCACGAAGAGGGCGCTGGTCGCGGAGGCGCAGTCCTGCAGCGAGTCCAGGCCGGAGCGCAGCAAAGGGCTCACGTCCGCCCGGCCGATGGTGCGGGTGTTCCACTGCCACATCTCCTGGACCTGGCCGACGAGCTCGCCCGCCCGACCCAGGTCGTCGCCGACGTCGCGGGCCGCGCGCAGGTGGCCGCCCAGCCGCTCGTGGGTCACCGGCCCCTCGTCGAGGGTGGTGGCCGCCGCGGTGAAGACGTCCGACAGCCGCCGGGCGACGGCGCGCACCGAGGTGGCCGCCGAGCCGACGGGGATCGCCGGCGGCCACAGCAGCGGGAGGGCGATGCCGACGCCGGCCCCGATGAGCGTGGTGAGGACGCGCGTCTCGGCCGCCGTGTTCTGCAGCGAGGCGCCGAGGATGAGCATGCCGCTGATCGGGGTCTCCAGGGCCTGCGGACCGAGCCGTAGCAGGCTCGCGAGGAGCAGGGAGGCGAAGATGACCACGGCCAGCGACCACCAGGTGAGCCCCACCCAGATGGAGACCACGAGGGCCACCCCGATGCCGGTGAGGACGGCGCCGACCCGCACCATGCCCATCCGCAGCGAGCCCGTCGCGCTCGCCTGGGTCACGAGGATCGCGGTGAGCGAGCAGGTGAGGTCGATGGGGCCCACCGTGACCAGCCGGGTGATGACGTAGGCGAGGACCGCCGCCGTGGTCACCCGCACCAGGTTGACGAGGTCCGGGCGCCAGCCCTCGAGCAGCGCGGCGCCGGCCCGGGTGGAACACTGCCGGGCGGCCCGCAGACCGTTGCTGCTCATGCCCCATCTCACCACGGCCCACTGCGTCGGTGGAAGAACCGCCTGACCTGCGGATTGCATAGATATACGGAGGTGCGCATACACTCGTCACCATGTCCAAGGTCTTGACGAGCATCCCTGTCGGTGAACGTGTCGGGATCGCCTTCTCCGGCGGTCTGGACACCTCGGTCGCGGTGGCGTGGATGCGCGAGAAGGGCGCCGTGCCCTGCACCTACACGGCCCACATCGGTCAGTACGACGAGACCGACATCGACGGCGTCCCCGGGCGCGCGGAGGAGTACGGCGCCGAGCTCGCCCGGCTGGTCGACTGCCGCCCGGAGCTGGTCGAGGAGGGGCTGGTGGCGCTGGCCTGCGGGGCCTTCCACATCCGCTCCGGCGGACGCACCTACTTCAACACCACCCCGCTGGGCCGCGCCGTCACCGGCACGATGCTCATCCGGGCCATGAAGGAGGACGACGTCCACATCTGGGGCGACGGCTCCACCTACAAGGGCAACGACATCGAGCGGTTCTACCGCTACGGGCTGCTGGCCAACCCCCAGCTGCGGATCTACAAGCCCTGGCTCGACGAGGCCTTCGTGCACGAGCTCGGCGGGCGTGACGAGATGAGCCAGTGGCTCGCCGAGCGCGACCTGCCCTACCGCGCGAGCAAGGAGAAGGCATACTCCACCGACGCCAACATCTGGGGGGCCACGCACGAGGCCAAGAAGCTGGAGCACCTCGACGTCGGCATGGAGATCGTCGAGCCCATCATGGGCGTGCGCTTCTGGGACCCGGCGGTCGAGATCGAGACCGAGGACGTCACGGTGTCCTACCGCGACGGCCGACCGGTCGCCATCAACGGTGACGACTTCGGCGGCGACGCGGTGGCGCTGGTCATGGAGGCCAACGCGATCGGCGGGCGGCACGGGCTGGGGATGGCCGACGAGATCGAGAACCGCATCATCGAGGCCAAGTCGCGCGGCATCTACGAGGCCCCCGGCATGGCGCTGCTGCACATCGGCTACGAGCGGCTGGTCAACGCGATCCACAACGAGGACGTCATCGCGGCCTACCACAACCAGGGGCGGGCGCTCGGGCGGCTGATGTACGAGGGTCGCTGGCTCGACCCGCAGGCGCTCATGGTGCGGGAGTCGCTGCAGCGCTGGGTCGCCTCCGCGGTCACGGGCGACGTCACGGTCCGGCTGCGGCGCGGCGAGGACTACACGATCGTCGCCACCGACGGGCCGGCCTTCAGCTACCACCCGGACAAGCTGTCGATGGAGCGGGTGACCAACGCGGCCTTCGGTCCCACGGACCGGATCGGCCAGCTGACGATGCGCAACCTGGACATCGCCGACTCGCGCGCGCGGCTGGAGCAGTATGTCTCCAAGGGCCTGCTCGGCGTCGGTGCCGCCGCCCACGCGCAGGGGCTGGCCGAGGGTGCGGCCACAGGCGCGGGCCGCAATGGCCTGGGCCTGGCCTCCACCTCGCTCGTGGGCGACCTCACCCCCGGCGGCGCGGACCGCATCGCCGGCGGCGTCGGTCCGACCGAGGACGAGGAGGAGTCGCTGGACTGGGCGGCCATGGAGTTCGGCACCGACTGACCGGACACCCCTTGCGTCCGCGTCACCACGGACGCAAGGGGTGTCTGGTCGGGGGTCGGCCACAGGGGTATGCCTGCCCGACGGGTAGGAGACGTCAGGCAGCGCCGCTGTCCGAAGCCTCCGTCCCGGCGTTGCCGTCGTCGGTAGGCGTCGCCAGTATCGGCTCGACCAGCGCGGTCTGCGCCTGCAGCAACAGCCGGTTCAGGTGGGCCGCGAGGCGCTCAGCCTCCGTCTCCACCTTCTGTGCGTTGCTCTTGGCAAGGCCCGCGAACCTGCTGATGTTCTGGATGCGGGACAGCTCGGCCAGCGCCTGAGCGATGTGCTCCCGAGCGACCTCCACGGCGCCGGTGCGCTGGTCAGTCGTTGCGGCCAGTGCCGCGACCCGAAGGATCTGAACGGTGAGCCGCAGCATGGCCGGGTCGTCCGTCTGCGGATCGAAGACGACCACGACCCGGCGGGGCCCCAGCACCCGCACCTGCTGGTCAGCGTTCTGCGCGAGGCTGGGCACCACGCCGATGGAGGTCGTCGCGCCTCTGTTCCGCTCTGACTCCTCCAGGTATGCCGTCCACTCCCGAGGTGCCTTGGTGGCCGACATCTCCAGGACCACGCGAGCCGGCCCGCCCATGACCGTCAGGACGCCGTCACCCTTCTTGGAGCCCGCGACGTTGCCCACGACCGTGCCGGTCTCGGCATACTCGTCACTGAGCCCGGTCGCGAGCGCGTGCATCACGGCGTGCACCTGGCTCTCGAAGGTGCCGCCCTTCAGCGGCGTCACCGACGCCAGCTGCGCAGCGACCTCGGCGGCGGCCTTCTGGCTGGCCAAGGTGGTCTTGATCTCCTCGACACCCTTGGCCAGGGCCGCGTGCTGTTCGTCGAGGCGACTGGTCAGGTCCGCCTGCTGCTTGGCCAGCTCGTGCTGGTGACGAGCCAGGGGTGAGGTGGGATCGGCGGGGTCCAGCGCCTTGGTGGCCTTCTCGAAGAGTTCTGCCGTCCGCTTGTCGGTGTGGTCGGTCAGGTTCGAGCCGAAGGTGGCGAGGAGCGAGTCCAGCTTGGCCACGAGCTGCGGATCGTCGCCGCCGACGAGAGCGAGGACCTGGCTCTGCAGGTCCGCGCGCGCCTGGGCCACCGTCTGGGTGAAGGTTGCGCGCGAGGTCTCGCCCGCCTCCTTGAGCGCCTTGTTCACCTCGGTCGTCATCTGTCGCATCGTCGCTGTCGCTCCGGAGATGACCTTGTCGGTGGCCTGGGCCGCAGAGGCCGACGCCTCGGCGGTGCGCGAGCCGACATCGTGGATGAGCTGCTCCAGGTTGTAGGTGTCCTGTGCTCCGCCCGCTGCGGCGATGGCCTGCGCGCCGACGATGAGCGCCTGCTCGGCGTATGCCGTGAGGTCGAGCTCGGCGGCGGCCTCGGCCGCGACCGGCGCGCCGCGCACGCCCGTGGTCCACCGCAGTGCTTCCGTGGTGACGGCAGGGTGGCTGAGCGACAGGGCGTCGATGGTGAGTGCCGATGCAGCGTGGTCCAAGCGGACTGTCGTGTTGGGGGAGGAGTTCATGGTTGTGCCTCTCGGGGAATGGGATGTAGCTGACTCCACCACCCTGGCGCTGGCTGAGAGTGGGAGCAACAACACATTCTGATAAATAGGGTTATCAAGCAAGACACTTGATAGGCGAAGGCGTGGTCAGTACTGTTCATCGCATCAACACCGACACCAGAAGGGAGAGCCAGCACCGTGACCACCGACCAGCCCGTGCTCTCCTTGCGTGCCGTCGCCGCACTCGCCCACGTGCAGCGACCCGTGGTGTCGATGTGGCGCTCTCGGTCCGCCGACTCTGAGCTGCCGTTCCCGGAGCCGGTGGCGCAGCGAGGTCGCGCCGAGCTCTTCGGCGGTGACGACATCGTGTCGTGGCTCGAGGCGAGCGGCCGTGGCAACAACCCCGATGCCCGCGCTGACGTGATGCTGCACGCGCAGCCGGCAGAGCTCTTCGACAACGACTTCGGGGACGAGCTGGAGGCCCTCCTGTGTCTGCTCCGGTTGACGGCTGGAGAGCGAGTCGGGTCGACGACCGACCAGATCCAGGATCTCGCGGAGGAGAGGGATCCCGACGACGACCTGCTCTTTTCCGAGGTGGTCCGCGCGGGTGAGCGGGCGCCGTCCATCATGCGCTACCTGAGTCGGCTGGTGGACGCGTCATACGGGCATGCGAACGCCCTCGAGATCTTGGATCGCCGTCAGGCGCACCTGTCTCGGGACTCCGCGACCCTCACCGCCGAGGCAGAGGACCTGTTCGGCGAGCTGACGGCCGCCACAGCCCTCGACGTCGGCGCATCTGCCATCTGTCTGGAGGATGTTGGTGGGCACGCAGCGGCGATCGTGGCCGCAGGCATCGCGTCGCTGCGAGAGGGCATCGAGGTCGACGTCGTGGTGTCCGGGGACGATGCGCTGGCGCGCTCGGCACGCCGGCGCTATGTCATCTCCGGAGCAGGCCCCACGATGAGTCCACCTGCCCAGCGGCTCGTGATCGGCAACCTGCAGCCGAGTGACGGCTCGACCGACGTCGGCGTCGTGCTGGATGCCATCGACAACCTGCAGCTGGAGCAGACCGACGCAGACCGCGTCGTCATCGTCGGTCCAGCCTCGGCCCTCTGCGACGATCTTCCGGGGGAGGCGGAGAAGCAGCGGGCAGCGGTGCTGCGGCTCGGCCGGGTGCGCCTGGTCGCCAAGCTGCCGGCCGGGCTGCTGGTCCACCACCCGAGGCAGCATCTCGGTGTCTGGGTCCTGGGGCCGGAGGGGAGGGAGCGACCCGCTGACCGGCGCGCCGTCATGACGGCCGACCTCTCCGACGTCCAGATGAGCCCGAGAGCCGTCAGCGAGCTGGCGACTGATGTCGTCGCGGCCTTGGAGTCTCGCCAGGTCCTGCACGCCTTCGCTTTCGCCACCTACCGCCCCTTGGTCGAGGTCTTGGCCGACGGAGGGCCCGTTGTGGTGCCCGGGTCCCGGCCCCGGCCGGCGGCGACCAGCGATGCAGAGGACGTGCTCGCCGTGCAGGACCTGTTGCGCAGTGCTCGGTGCGACGACCTGGTCGCGCTGGATCCGTCCGGCGGTTCCACGGGAGGACGCATCACGGTGGAGCAGGCGTTGAGGTCGAGACTTCTCACCCTCGTCCCGGGAGTCCGGCTTGCTGCCGAACCTCTCGGGTCGGGGTCGCTCCGACTCATCACCTCGGCTGTCGTCCAGGAGCAGTCCCACCCGCTCCACGTGGACCCTCTCGACCCGGGGGTCGCCGGTGGTCGTCGCACCGAGCCCGGTGATGTCGTGTTCGTGACCTCGCCGCGGCCGCGCGCCATGGTGGATCGCGACGGTATGTCCGTCGTTGCCTACCCCGCACGCGTTCTGCGGTCGGCGCCCGGCTCCGGCCTCGTGCCCGACGTCCTGGCGGACGTCGTCAATGCCTTGCCAGACACGGCCCGCCAGTGGCGGGGATGGCTTCTGCCGCAGGTCGATCCGTCTGCGGCCGACGATCTGGGCGCTGTCCTGGGGCGTCTGGCGGACGAGGAGTCTGAGCTGCGTCGGCGCTCTGCCGCGCTGCGGCACGCACGATCCGTGCTGGCTGGCTTGGTGGCCGACGGGGGCGCAGCAGTGACTCTGCGTAATGTCGAAAAGCATGATAAACATGAGAGTCAGCATTATGCAGAGCGGAGGGTGTCATGACGACCGCGGCCGACTCGCGTGTTCGGGCACCGCAGCTCGCCGACTGGGCACTGGCCCACGGTCGGGCCGCGCTCACCACGCAGGAGATGGCGGAAGCCCTTGGAGTCCCGCCGGGTCAGGTCAGCGCGCGACTCGCAGCGCCTGCGGCTCGCCATGAGTGGGTCAGCCCCGTCCGCGGCCTGTGGCTGCCGGTCGCCCCGGAGTTCCGGACGTGGGGCGCTCCTCCCGGCGTCGAGATGATCGATCTCGTCGCCACGCACCTGAGCCTCGACTACTACGTCGGATGGCTGTCGGCTGCGCAGCTGCACGGGGCAGCGCACCAGGCGCCGCAGACCTTCCAGGTCGCCGTGTCGCGACAGCTGCGCGACCGCGGGATCGGCCGGACCGCCTTCCAGTTCCGTCTGCGATCGGACATCCCCAAGGTCCCTGTCGTGCATCACCCAACCAGGGCGGGTCAGGCGCGAGTCTCCACGCCCGAGTCCACGGCCGTGGACATCGCCACGGATGTCACGCTGTCCGGCGGGATCGACAACGCAGCCACCGTGATCCTGGAGCTCGACGAGGTCTGTGATCTGGATCGCTTCGAGCTGGTGCGCCTCGCCGCCACCGTGCCAGCCGCAGCGGTCCGGCGCATGGGCTTCACGCTGGACCGCCTCGGGGGCCGTGGCGGGATGGACGATCTGCGCGCGCTGGCGCTCGCTGGCCCGCCCACCCCCGCCCGGCTGGATCCGTCGGCAGCCGCTACAGGACCTGTGGACCCCAGATGGATGGTGCGCCTCAACCGTGAGGTGGAGGTGGACTGGTGATCCCCTACAACGCCGTCACCGCCTGGGGTGTCGACCACCCGTGGCCCACGCGGGAGCAGGTCGAGCAGGACCTGTTGCTGTCGCGCGCGATCTGCGCCATCGCGAGCGACGCATACCTCGGTCAGGAGCTGGTCTTCCGTGGGGGCACGGCGCTGCACAAGCTGCACCTGCCTGAGCCGTGGCGATACAGCGAGGACCTCGACTACGTACGGACCTCCGCCGGTGGGATCAAGCCGCTGACGCAGGCGTTGACCGAGCTGGGTCGCGAGCTGGGCTTCTCGGTCAGCACCCGGGTCAGCGAGCATCCCAAGATCCTGTGGCGCACCACGGCGCAGACCGGCACGCCACTGCGGCTCAAGATCGAGGTCAACACCTTCGAGCGCTCGCCTGCTCTGCCGCACCTGCTGCTGCCGTATGCCGTCCGCTCGGCCTGGTGGTCCGGCGAGGCGCAGGTGCGGACCTTCCGGCCGGAAGAGCTGATGGCGACCAAGATCCGCGCGCTCTACCAACGCAGCAAGGGCCGTGACCTGTTCGACCTCTGGCTGTCGCTCGACGTGCTCGACCTCGACCCTGGCGAGATCGTTGCGGCCTTCCTGCCCTACCGCCCGTCGGGGATGACGCAGGCCCGTGCCGAGACGAACCTCGCTGCCAAGCTGCGTGACCGCACCTTCCGCTCCGACCTCGCACCGCTGATCCGTTCGGTATCGCTGGCCTACGACCCCGACACCGCCGCCGAGCGAGTCTCCACTCTCCTGCTCTCCCGCCTCGACGGCGGCCCGACCCCGAAAGGACGTTGACCCATGCCACCGACCAAGAAGGCCACCGTGCCTGCTGCTCCGTCCACCATGAAGGAGCTCAAGGACACCCTGTGGAGGGCCGCCGACAAGCTGCGCGGCTCGATGGACGCCTCGCAGTACAAGGACGTCATCCTCGGCCTCGTCTTCCTCAAGTACGTCTCCGATGCCTACCAGGAGCGTCGCGATGCCATCGAGGCCGACCTGCGCGAGGCGGGGATGGACGACGACCAGGTCGCGATGCTCATCGACGACCCGGAGGAATACAACGGCTACGGCGTCTTCGTCGTCCCGCCGACCGCGCGATGGCCCTACCTCGCTCAGCACGCCAAGGGCCTCCCCGCCGCGATGGGGGAGTCGGCCCAGAACGTCGGGCAGCTCGTCGACGAGGCGATGGACCTCGTCATGGGTGCCAACCCGAGCCTGGCCGGCACATTGCCGCGCATTTTCAACCGCGACAACGTCGACCAACGTCGGCTCGGAGAGCTCATCGACCTCTTCAACAGCGCGCGCTTCTCCCGCGTCGGCGAGGGGCGCGCCCGCGACCTTCTCGGCGAGGTCTATGAGTACTTCCTCGGCAAGTTCGCGCAGGCCGAGGGCAAGCGAGGTGGGGAGTTCTACACGCCGCCGAGCGTGGTCAAGGTCCTGGTCGAGGTGCTCGAACCCACGTCGGGCCGCGTCTACGACCCGTGCTGCGGTTCCGGCGGCATGTTCGTCCAGACCGAGAGGTTCATCTACGAGCACGACGGCGATCCGAAGGACGTCGTGATCTACGGACAGGAGTTCAACGAGCGCACGTGGCGCATGGCGAAGATGAACCTCGCCATCCACGGCATCGACAACAAGGGTCTGGGCAGCCGCTGGGGTGACACCTTCGTCCGCGACTACCACGTCGACACCGACATGGACGTCGTCATGGCCAACCCGCCGTTCAACATCAAGGACTGGCACCGGATCGAGAAGGACCCGCGTTGGCGCTATGGCGTGCCGCCCGCCGGAAACGCCAACTACGCCTGGATCCAGCACATCCTGTCCAAGCTCAAGCCGGACGGTCGGGCCGGTGTCGTCATGGCCAACGGCTCGATGTCCTCGAACTCCGGAGGCGAGGGTCAGATCCGGGCCCGCATCGTCGAGGCCGACCTCGTGTCGTGCATGGTGGCGCTGCCGACGCAGCTGTTCCGGAGCACAGGTATCCCGGTCTGCCTGTGGTTCTTCGCCAAGGACAAGACGGCGGGGGAGCAGGGGTCGGTCGACCGGACCGGGCAAGTCCTCTTCATCGACGCCCGGGAGCTGGGTTTCATGGTGGACCGCGCCGAGCGGTCCTTCACGCCGGAGGACATCGCGCGCATCGGCGACACTTTCCACGCCTGGCGCGGCACCCAGTCGGCGGTCGGCAAGGGACTGGAATATGACGATGTCCCCGGCTTCTGCGCATCGGTATCTCTGACGGACATCAAGGCTGCGGACTATGCGCTGACGCCAGGGCGGTACGTTGGGGCGGTTGAAGCCCAGGACGACGGGGAGCCGATCGAGGAGAAGATCGAGCGGCTCACAAACGAATTGCTGAGGCAGTTCGAGGAGAGCGACCGCTTGCAGGCTTCTGTTCTGGCGCAGTTGGGCCGTCTCTCATGACCACGATGGGTGCGCTTGCAGCCGATGGAGTGCTCTCTTATAGCGACGGCTACCGCACGAAGCGGGGGGAGCACGGTCAGCCCGGTTACCGGATTCTCCGTGTGGCGGACGTTGCGGATGGAGTTGTCTCACCAGCCGGATCCGACTACGTATCGAGGGACCGCGTGGGCCAGATCCGCGAGAAGCTCGCCCGAGCCAATGACGTGATTCTCACGACGAAGGGCACCGTAGGCAGAGTCGCCATAGTGCCGAACCTTGAGGAGGAACTTGTCTACAGCCCTCAGCTTTGCTATTTCCGGGTGATCGACGACGACCGGATCGATCGGCGTTGGTTGAGCTATTGGTTCCGCAGTGAGGATTTCCTGCGCCAAGCCTCACATCGTGCCAACAACACCGATATGGCCGCCTACATCAACCTGACCGATATCGGATCACTGGATCTACCAGATGTGCCTGTGGAAGAGCAGCGGGCGATCGCGGAGGTGCTAGGGGCGCTCGACGACAAGATCGCAGCTAATCGACAGTGCGAGTCCGGCATCGATGAGTTAGTACGCGCGCTTTATGTTGGTGCAGTTGAGAAATCAGCAGTGCCGCGTCCCTTTTTCGACGTTCTTGAAGTGGACTTCGGCGAGTCGTTCAAAGGAGAACATTTCTCGGAACCGGGTCATGGCCGGCCACTCCTTCGAATCCGTGATCTGCGGACCTTTGAGTGTCAGACTTGGACGACCGAGTCGCGCCCAAGGGAGACTCTGGTTCTGCCGGGCGACGTGTTGGTGGGTATGGATGGGGAGTTTCGGGCCAAGTACTGGCTGGGGGAGCCATCGCTGCTCAACCAGCGAGTCTGCCGCGTTCGTGGTCGCGGAGTGGGAAATGCCCTGGTGTACGAGCTGCTAAGGGCACCTCTGACTCGGATCGAGCGGTCCAAGACCGGTACGACCGTCATCCACTTGAACAAGTCAGACCTCGCGCAAGCAACAGTCATGCTGCCGGAAGGCGAAGCGCTTGCGACCTTCGAGAGCCGGGCCGAGCCGCTGGCACGACTCCGAGTCGCGAAAGCGCAGGAGCGCAAGACCTTGAGTCGGGCACGCGACGCGCTGCTTCCGCTGCTCATGTCGGGCAAGGTCACGATCCAGGACGCGGGAAGCAGGTCGAGGAGGTCGTGTGATGGGGCATGAGATGGGGTTCAACGAGGACGCCTGGGAGCAGGTAGCGCTGGAGACGTTGGCGGAGTACGAGTGGAAGCCTCTGTCCGGTGTGGACATCGCTCCCGGTTCTGGGGAGCGGCAGACCTGGGACGACCCGGTCATCCAGCCGCGCCTGCAGCAGGCGCTGGCGCGGCTCAACCCGGACGTGCCGACGCAGCACCTGCAGCAGGCGATGGCCGACCTCCTGGCCCCGAAGTCGCAGGACGCGATCACCGAGAACCATCGCATCCACGGCTACCTCGTCCACGGCTACCGCGGGATCTCCTACGTCGACACCGACGGTTCGGAGCAGAACCCGACGATCCGCCTGGTCAGCCACGACCCCGCCCAGAACGACTACCTCGCGGTCAACCAGGTCACCGTCCGCGTGGGCGACCACCAGCGGCGCTTCGACGTCGTCCTTTACCTCAACGGTCTGCCCGTCGCGATCGTCGAGCTGAAGAAGGGGGGCAACCACCGCGTCGGAGTCGCGAACGCCCATGCCCAGCTGGAGACATACCTCCGCGAGCTCCCGATGGCCTTCCGGTTCTGCGTGCTCACCGTCGCCAGCGACGGCGTGGCCGCCCGCTACGGCACGCCGTTCACGCCGCTCAACCACTTCTCGCCGTGGAACGTCGACGACGAGGGGCAGCCGGTGCGTCCGGAGGAAGGGAAGGAGGGCTATCTCTCGACGGGGATCGAGCAGCTCATCGCTGGGATCTTCAACGTCGAGCGGTTCGGCCACCTGCTGCGCGACTTCACCGCCTTCGACAACGACAGCGATACCGGGCTGGCGAAGCGGATCGCCAAGCCGCACCAGTACTTCGCCGTCACCAAGGCGGTGGGCAGCACCATCGACGCGGTCCGCAGCAATGGCAAGGCCGGCGTCGTCTGGCACACCCAGGGCTCGGGCAAGTCGATGGAGATGGAGCTCTACACCGCCAAGGTGCTCACCCACCCTGCGCTGCTCAACCCGACGGTCGTCGTCATCACCGACCGCAAGGAGCTCGACGGGCAGCTTTTCGAGGGGTTCAAGCGCAGCGACCTGCTGCCGGAGGAGCCCGTGACGATCAAGACCCGCACCCAGCTGCGCGACGAGCTCACCAGCCGCGTCACCGGGGGAGTTCTCTTCACCACGCTGCAGAAGTTCGGGCGTAGCCAGGCCGAGCGCGAGTCCGGGATCGACCACCCGCTGCTCTCCGACCGCCGCAACGTCATCGTCATCGTCGACGAGGCGCACCGCAGCCACTACGACGACCTCGACGGGTATGCCCGCCACCTCAAGGACGCCCTGCCCAACGCCACGCTCATCGCCTTCACCGGCACCCCGGTCTCGTTCGAGGACCGCAACACCCGGGACGTCTTCGGTGACTACATCGACGTCTACGACCTCAGCCGGGCCGTCGCCGACGAGGCCACCGTGCCCGTGCTCTTCGAGGCACGCCTCATCCAGATGGGCCTCGCCGATCAGGTGAGCGAGGAGGACATCGACAGAGCCGCCGACGAGGCCAGCACCGGAGTCGACCTGGCCGAGCGGGAGAGGCTGGAGAAGAGCGTGGCCGTCATCAACGCCGTGTATGGCGCACCTGCCCGCCTCCAGGCTCTCGCCGCGGACATCGTGACCCACTGGGAGCAGCGGCGCGACCAGATGGCCCAGTTCATCGAGGCGCCGGGCAAGTCGATGGTCGTCGGGGCGACCCGGCACATCTGCGCTGCGCTCTACGACGAGATCATCGCCCTGCGGCCGGATTGGCACAGCGACGACCTGGAGAAGGGGATCATCAAGGTCGTTTACAGCGGGGACGCGCAGGACCCCGAGCACATCGCCCGGCACGTGCGACGGGAGTCGGAGAACGCCACGATCAAGGAGCGGCTGCGCCAGGTCGACGACGAGCTCCAGATCGTCATCGTCAAGGACATGATGCTCACCGGCTACGACTCCCAGCCGCTGCACACGCTCTATCTCGACCGTCCATTGAAGGGGGCACTGCTCATGCAGACCCTGGCCCGGGTCAACCGGACGTTCCGGGGCAAGCAGGACGGGCTCCTCGTCGCCTACGCCCCGCTGGCGGAGAACCTCAACAAGGCCCTGGCCGAGTATTCCGCCGAGGACCAGAGCGGCAGGCCGATGGGCAGGGACATCGACGAGGCGGCGGCGCTCTCGGAGACCTTGGTCGCGCAGCTGCGTGAGCTCTGTGCCGGATACGCCTGGCGGGACAAGATCGACCCGACAGTGCGCCGATCCTGGATGGATGCGGCTCTGGGCCTGGCGAACCACCTGCGCTCGCCGCATACCCCCGGCAATGACGTGCCCGAGGGAGAGCAGACCCTCGCCGACCGCTACCGCGCGCTCAGCGGGCAGTTGGCACGGGCGTGGGCGGTCAGCTCAGGGAGCCAGGCGCTGGAGCACCTGCGCGGGGACATCCTGTTCTTCCAGGAGACCAGGGTCTACATGGCCAAGATGGACGCCGAGGCGCGACAGGCGGCGGGAGAACCGATCCCGGAGGAGATCCAGCGGCTGCTCAGCGACATCGTCGCCGCCTCGACCGCCACGGGTGAGATCGTCGACATCTACGAGGCGGCGGGCATACCGAGACCGAGCCTGGCCGACCTCGACCAGTCCTTCGTCGCGCAGGTGCAGCAGGCCGAGCACCCGCATCTGGCGATCGAGGCGCTGAGGGCGATGCTGACCGCGGAGTCGACGCGGGTGAGCCGCCACAACCTGGTGCGGCAGCGCGCCTTCTCCGAACGGATTACCGAGCTGATGAACCGCTACACCAACCAGCAGCTCACGTCCGCCGAGGTGATCGCCGAACTCATCGCCCTGGCCAAGGAGGTGGCTGCCGAGGCGGACCGTGGGCAGACCTTCGACCCGGCCCTGTCCGAGGATGAGCTGGCGTTCTACGACGCCGTGGCCCAGAACGAGTCGGCGGTCGAGCTGATGGGGGACGACGTGCTCGCCGCCATCGCGCGAGAGCTCCTGGGCGTCATGCAGCGGGACGTCAAGACGGACTGGACGGTCCGTGACGACGTGCGGGCCAAGCTGCGCTCTTCGATCAAGCGCCTGCTGGTGCTCCATCGGTACCCGCCGGACCGGCAGCTCGAAGCCATCCGGCTCGTCATCGACCAGATGGAGGCCATGGCGCCCCGGTATGCCGAGAGGAAGGCGTCATGACCCGTCAGGAGCTGCCGCTGCAGTGGCCGGGGCAGCTGCCCTTCGACGAGGACGACCCAGCCGCCGGTCCGACCCTGGAGGAGGCAAAAGCCTCGATCCAGTACCTCATCGACCAGGCCCTGGACCACGGGTCCAGCAAGGACCTCGTCGACATGCTCCGCCAGGTGGCCCGGTTCAAGCAGTACAGCCCGACGAACGCGATGTACGCGCAGCTGCAGATGCCTGGAGCCAGGTATGTCCTGCCGCCGCAGACCTGGGAGCAGCGATACCGGCGCCGGATCGTCCCAGGTGCGCAGCCGATCGTGATCCTTCGGCCGTTTGCTCCCCTCATGTTCGTCTACGACGTCACGCAGACCGAGCCTTTGGAGGATGCGCCGACTCTCCCGGGGGCGATCGAGGCGCCCTACCGGATGCCCGCCATGGTCGGCGTGGATCAGGCACTCGAGGGAATTGGTCGTGGTGCACCACGGGACTTCGTCCGGGTGTCCTACGTGCCCCAGGGCTCGCAGCAAGCCGGATGCGCCATGCCCGCGGACGGGGAGCAGGCGCAGAGCGTCCAGGTGAAATGGCGGCCTAAGCCTGTGGT
This sequence comes from Serinicoccus hydrothermalis, assembly GCF_001685415.1. Lineage (NCBI taxonomy): Bacteria > Bacillati > Actinomycetota > Actinomycetes > Micrococcales > Ornithinimicrobiaceae > Serinicoccus > Serinicoccus hydrothermalis. The sequence continues at coordinate 3,145,983 of NZ_CP014989.1, forward strand.
GGAGGCCGTCCCGGTGCACTACGACATCGTGGTCAACGGACATCTCAGCCCGACCGAACGCCTCGTCACGCTGGCCCACGAGCTGGGTCACGTCTACTGCGGGCACATCGGGACGCAGGACGAACGCCGATGGCCCCGGCGCGTCTCCGTCAGCACCGAGAGCGCGGAGATCGAGGCCGAGGCGGTCGCCCTGCTGGTGGCCGAACGACTGGACCAGCATGTGCAGATGCCTCCACATCTCTACCAGTACGTGCAGCGTGGCCTGCCGCTTCCAATGGTGGATGTGCAACGGGTCATGACGGCCGCCGGACGCGTCCTCACGATCGCAGACGGACGACCACCTCCAGTGCCGGCGGAGAGGAAACCTGGCACCCAACGCTAGCCTTCACGGCGTGGATGCCCGAGGAAAGTGTGAGTCTGCTCGACTCAGTACCACTCGCGGCGCGGCACGCCGAGCTCGTCGCGGAAGCCGTTCTCCGTGAGGTCGAACTCGTAGTCTTCGCCGTTCCCCTCGGGAACCACGTCGGTGTCCCAAGGCAGGCCGACGTTCTGCCGCTCGATGAGCGGCTGGCCGTTCTCGTCCCGGATCCAGTCTCCCTGGGTTCCGTCCGGAGCCGTGGCGTCCGGATCCCACCAGTGGCCCGACCCGCCGCCCTGGGAACGGAACTGGTTGATGTGCCCCAGCTCGTGGAAGAGCACGACGACGGGGGGTTTGCCGGTCCAGCCGTTCGGGTCGGTGCTGTTGTTGATGCTGCCCTGGTAGTCCGGGTTGATGGTCACGATGTAGCCGTCCGGACTGGCATACCCGTTCTGCTCGTCGAACTCCCGGATCGTGACCTTGTCCTTGCCGATGCCGAGGAAGCCGGACTCGTCGTAGTGCCGCCCCTGCGCCTCGAGCATCTCCTGCCCGGTCTCGCTGGAGGCCATCATCTGCAGGTCGGCCAGGATCCGCTCCTTGAAGGCGTCGCTGCCGTCGACCTCGAACTCCAGCCACCGGGTGTAGTGCTCCTCGGAGGGGATCTCGATGGTGATGCGCTGCTCGCCGTCGAGGGTGTCGTGGTCCTCGCCCGTGACCTTGTCGGTGCCCTGGCCGCCGGTGAAGGAGTCGGTGCCGGACCCGGCATACAGCGTGTCGTCACCGCGCCCGCCGTGCCCGGTGTCGTCCCCGAAGCCGCCGGACACGATATCGTCCCCGTCACCGGCGAAGAGGGTGTCGTCGCCGCGCGCCCCCTCGAGGTAGTCGTTGCCCTCGCCGCCGGAGACGACGTCGTCGCCGCCCATGCCGTAGAGGATGTCGTTGCCGAGGCCACCGAAGACCCGGTCGTCGCCGTCGCCGGTGTCGATGTAGTCGTCGTCGGCCCCTCCGTGCACCGTGTCGGAGCCGGAGCCGAGCTCGATGGTGTCAGCACCCTCCCCTCCGAAGGCCTCGATGTCGCCCTCGGCCTCCTGGGCGGACACGGTGTCCTCGCCCTCACCCCCGGAGAAGCGCAGGTCCACGTCCGTCCCGGCGGGCACGGTGATCGTGTCGCTCCCGCCGCCGGTGTTGATGACGACCTCACGTCCGGCGGGTATGCGGATCTCCTCGACGCGGCAGTCGGTCTCCGTGATGTGCGTGATGCGCAGGACCGTCTCCCCGGTCTCCGGGTCGACGGTCACCTCGATCGAGTCCCCGAGGTCACCCGTGGTGACCGTGGTCGTGTTGCCCAGCGTCGTCTGCATGACGCCGTAGGAGATGTCCTTGGGGTAGTCCCAGTCCGGTGTTCCCTCCGCGGGGCCGGCCCACGCGTCCGCGATCGTCAGGGCACGCTGCGCGATCGCGTCCAGCGACGTGGCCCGCGCCCGCAGGGTGTCGCGCAGGCCGCTCAGGACGGTCTGCGCCCGACCCTGCTGGGTGCCGATCTCGTCGGGCTGGTCCTCGTCGTCGGGCCAGGTGAAGGTGACCGACCCGCCCGAGCGGGAGGCGCTGGAGCAGGCACCGCTGGCCCGGACGTAGCTCGAGTCGAGGTCGTTCTGCGCCCCGTCGAGGTCGTCGTCGATCTGCTGCAGCACCCGTTCGACGGCTCCCGCCTCGGTCCCGGCGTCGTCGAGGGCCGACTTCAGCCGCGGGGCGTAGCCGAGGTAGGACTCCGCCCGCGCTCCCTCCCAGTGCTCGGCGAGGTCCGTCCGGGTGGTGCCGACCGTCGTGGCCTGGTCGGTGAGGGTGGTCGCCAGGGAGCGCAGGCGCCCGCGCGCGTCGACGAGCCAGCCGCTCTCGGCCTCGAGGTCCCACACGTCATCGACGGTGACGCTGCTCATCGCTCGTCTCCGGGCAGGGGGATCGGCTCGCTGCAGACGAGCGCCGTGTCACCGGCGTCGGCGGCGATGGTCGAGGCGAAAGGCTCCTCCTGGCCGGGTGTCGGTCCCGGTGCGATCTGGACGCAGACCTCGAGGCGTCGCACGGCGTCGGGATCGGTGAGCGGCGACTCGGTGACGGTGATGGTCTCGCCGCCGCTGGGCAGCTCCGGCTGCAGGGGGAGCGGGAGGAAGGCGGAGTCCTCGGTGGTCGCACCCGGCTCGACCGTCACGCTGGTGGCGCGGTGCACCTCGTTCGGCAGCACCCCGTCGGGTATGCCGAAGACCTGCTTGGACAGCCGCGCCACGTCCTCTTCGCTCCCGGCGCTGGTCCAGACCGCGGCTGGTGCCTGCGTCGCCGAGCGGGCCTGCGCCGCGGCCCGGTCCGTGGCCACCTTGATCGGCTCGGCGCCCTCGTTGGTCACGGAGTAGGACACGAGGAGGCCCTCCAGCCCACTGGTGAAGCCCTCCGGCGCGCTGCCCGGCTCCACGGTCGCGGTCACCGACGCGACCAGCTCGACCGGGGCACTCGGTGCGGACGACGTCGCGCCGCCGCCGGAGGACTCCGGCCCCTGTCCTGTCGGCGTCATCTCTTCTCCCTCGTTGGTGCAGGCGGTCACGGCGAGGGCGAGGAGCAGCGCCGCAGGCAGCCGCCGGCCCCCCGGGCTCACTGCGGCACCCCCGTGCCAGGGGGACGGCCACCGCCGCCACCGCCCCCGCTGCCACTGCCACCGCCGCCAGGGTCGGCCGTGGCCTCGTCGAGCTCCCGGGAGGCGCGCTGCAGGTAGTGCCCGTCGGTCGCGCAGGTCGACCCCAGCCGTCCGGCGGCCCGCAGCAGCTCGGCGACGGCTCCGTCGAAAGCCGCGGCGACGCCGCTGTCCTCGGCACGGCCCAGGGCGGAGGAGGCGAAGCTGCGGTACCCGCCCAGGGCCGTGTCGGCGCCCTGGACGTCGGTCGCACAGGTCATCATCGTGTTGCCGGACTCGTTGAGCCGCGCCGGATCCCCACCTACCACGCCGTTACCTCCCTGCGGCGAAGCATAGCGAACGGGTCAGCGCGCCTCGGCGAGCAGCGCCTGGATGCGGCCGACGCCCTCCTTGAGGTCGTCGTCACCGAGGGCATACGACAGCCGCAGGTAGCCGCTGGGCCCGAACGCCTCGCCCGGCACCACCGCGACCTCGACCTCCTCAAGGATGAGGGCGGCCAGCTCCACCGAGGTCTGCGGCGTCCGGCCGCGGATGGTCCGGCCCAGGACCCCCTCGACCGAGGGGTAGGCGTAGAAGGCGCCCTGGGGGACCGGGCACTCGACGCCGTCGATCTCGTTGAGCATGTCGACCATGAGGCGGCGGCGCCGGTCGAAGGCGACCTTCATCTCCTCGACCGCGTCCAGCGATCCCTCCAGCGCCGCGATCGCGGCCCGCTGCGAGACGTTGGCGACGTTGGACGTGGCGTGGCTCTGCAGGTTGGTGGCCGCCTTGATGACGTCCTTCGGCCCGATCATCCAGCCGACCCGCCAGCCGGTCATCGCGTAGGTCTTGGCGACCCCGTTGAGGACCACGCAGGTGTCGGCGAGCTCGGGCACCACCACCGGCATCGACGGCGCCTGCGCCCCGTCGTAGAGGAGGTGCTCGTAGATCTCGTCGGTGACGACCCAGATGCCGTGCTCCAGCGCCCACCGGCCGATCGCCTCGACCTGCTCGGTCGGGTAGACCGCGCCGGTGGGGTTCGACGGGGAGCAGAAGAGCAGCGCCTTGGTCTTCTCCGTCCGCGCGGCCTCCAGCTGCTCCACGCCGACGAGGTATGCCCCGGGCTCGGCGTCCGCGCCGGCGAAGACCTCGACCGGGACGCCCCCGGCCAGCCGGATCGCCTCGGGGTAGGTCGTCCAGTAGGGCGTCGGCAGGATGACCTCGTCGCCCGGGTCCAGCAGGGCGGCGAAGGTGTTGTAGACCGCCTGCTTGCCGCCGTTGGTGACGAGCACGTCCGCCGGCTCCACGGCATACCCGGAGTCGCGGCGGGTCTTGGCCACGATGGCGGCCTTGAGGGCCGGGAGGCCGCCGGCGGGGGAGTAGCGGTGGTTGACCGGGTCGGAGCAGGCCTCCACCGCCGCCTGGACGATGTAGTCCGGGGTGGGGAAGTCGGGCTCGCCGGCGCCGAAGCCGATCACCGGCCGCCCCTCGGCCTTGAGCGCCTTGGCCTTGGCGTCGACCGCCAGGGTGGCGGACTCGGCGATGGATCCGATGCGGGTGCTGATGCGGGTCTGCTCACTCACGCGGCCCATCATGTCACCGCCGCTTCACGCCACGTCAGCCCCCGTCCGGGGACGGGCCGTCTTTGCCCAACCTGTCGGCCGTCCCGTAGACTGAGCGTTCGGGTGTTCGCACCGTGCGCCAGCCTGCCCCCCAACGGCAGGAAGTCGCGGCGATCATCCGGTGAAGGGCAATAGCTCAATTGGTAGAGCACCGGTCTCCAAAACCGGCGGTTGGGGGTTCGAGTCCCTCTTGCCCTGCGTGACCGGTGGGCAGCCTGCCCGCCGCGACCACCCAGACCTGCGACAGGAAGGCGACCCGTGGCGAATCCCGCCCGCGACACCGATGGTGCCGCCCGCCACCAGGCCGGCGACAGCCAGTCCGGTCGCCCGGCGACCTTCGTCGAGCAGGTCATGGCCGAGCTGCGCAAGGTCGTCCAGCCGACGCGCAACGAGCTCATCACCTACACGATCGTCGTGTTCGTCTTCGTGCTCGTGATGATGGCTTTCGTCTTCGGCCTGGACCAGCTGTTCCAGTGGCTGGTCGGTCTGGTCTTCGGGGCCTGACCGCCGCCTCCGGTGCCGCACGGCGCCGGGCCACAGAAACGACATTGAGGAAGTAGGGCATGTCCGAGCAGACCCCTGACCACGACGAGGTCACGGCAGAGCAGTCCGTGCAGGACGCCGACATGGAGGCCGCCGAGCGTCACGACGGCGAGCCCGCTGCCGACCCCGTGGAGGAGGCCGTCTACGGCCAGGACGAGCAGGTGAGCACGGACGAGGACGCTCCCGTCGCCGTGGAGACGCCCGAGGCCGAGGCCGAGCTGGCCGAGGAGGCGGTCGAGGACGCCGAGGAGGAGGCCGTCGACCCGCTCGAGGAGTTCACCTCCGTGCTGCGCGGCAAGTTCGGCGACTGGTTCGTCGTCCACTCCTACGCCGGCTACGAGAACCGGGTCAAGCACAACCTGGAGACCCGCATCACCAGCCTCAACATGGAGGACTACATCTTCGAGGTGGAGGTCCCCATGGAAGAGGTGACCGAGATCAAGAACGGCCAGCGCAAGCAGGTGCGCCGCGTGCGTATGCCCGGCTACGTGCTGGTCCGCATGGAGCTGACCGACGAGTCCTGGGGCGCCGTCCGGCACACCCCGGGCGTCACCGGCTTCGTCGGCAACGCGCACCAGCCGGTGCCGCTGTCGATCGACGAGGTCGTCTCGATGCTCGCCCCGGTCTTCGACACCCCGAGCCCGGCGGCCGCGGCCGCGGCGGGCACCGGCGGCGAGGGCGCCGACACCGGCACGGGTCGTCCGGCCCAGCCGCAGGTCGACTTCGAGGTCGGCGAGTCCGTCACGGTCATGGAGGGTCCGTTCGAGACCCTGCCCGCGACGATCTCCGAGATCCTGCCCGAGAGCAACAAGCTCAAGGTGCTCGTCTCGATCTTCGGCCGCGAGACCCCCGTCGAGCTGGCCTTCAACCAGGTCGCCAAGATCTGACAGACCTCGGGCCGCACGGCCCGACCACCCGCCGGGGTCGACCGCCCCGACACTGCAACCGGGTCATCGCCCAGGGCGTCGGCCCACGACGAAGGAGAGCACATGCCCCCCAAGAAGAAGGTCAGCGGCTTCATCAAGCTGCAGATCCAGGCCGGCGCCGCCACCCCGGCCCCGCCCGTCGGCCCCGCGCTGGGTCAGCACGGCGTCAACATCATGGAGTTCGTCAAGGCGTACAACGCCGCGACGGAGTCCCAGCGTGGCAACGTCATCCCGGTCGAGATCACGGTCTACGAGGACCGCTCGTTCACCTTCATCACCAAGACCCCGCCGGCCGCGGAGCTCATCAAGAAGGCCGCCGGTGTCGGCAAGGGCTCGGGCGAGCCGCACAAGACCAAGGTCGGCACGCTGACCGACGCCCAGCTCACCGAGATCGCCGAGATGAAGATGGCCGACCTCAACGCCAACGACCTCGACATGGCGAAGCGCATCATCGCGGGCACCGCCCGCTCGATGGGCATCACCACCAGCTGAACCCCCCCCCGGTATGCCGCCCGCCCGGCGCGCGGCATACCGGAACCCTGTGGCAGGGCCTCGCGCGGCCCGTCCGACCACAGCTCCACCATCACCACAAGGAGTGACACATGAAGCGCAGCAAGGCCTACCGCGCCGCCGCGGAGAAGCTCACCGAGGGGTCGTTCTACGCCCCCCGTGAGGCGATCCGCCTGGCCAAGGAGACCTCCCCCACGAAGTACGACGCGACCGTCGAGGTCGCCCTGCGCCTGGGCGTCGACCCGCGCAAGGCCGACCAGCTGGTCCGCGGCACCGTCAACCTGCCCGGCGGCACCGGCAAGACCGCCCGCGTCCTCGTCTTCGCCAACGGCGACAAGGCGCAGGCCGCGCTCGACGCCGGGGCGGACTACGTCGGCTCGGACGACATGATCGAGAAGGTGTCCGGCGGCTGGACCGACTTCGACGCCGTCGTCGCCACCCCGGACCTCATGGGCAAGGTCGGCCGGCTGGGCAAGGTGCTCGGCCCCCGCGGCCTCATGCCGAACCCGAAGACCGGGACCGTCACGATGGACACGGGCAAGGCCGTGTCCGACATCAAGGGCGGCAAGATCGAGTTCCGCGTGGACAAGCACAGCAACCTCCACTTCATCATCGGCAAGACCTCCTTCGACGAGTCGACCCTGGCCGACAACTACGCCGCGGCGATCGAGGAGATCCTGCGGCTGAAGCCGGCCAGCTCCAAGGGCCGCTACGTCACCAAGGCGACCATGTCGACGACCATGGGCCCGGGCATCCCGATGGACCCGGCCCGCGTGGGCAGCGTCCTGGAGACCGTCCCCGCCGAGTGACCGCGCGCTAACACACGACGCCCCCGGAGAGCCTGGCTCTCCGGGGGCGTTGTCGTTCCCAGGCCCCTCCACCGACCTGGGCAAGGTTGTGCACCACAGGCAGCCTTCTCGACGGCGTCTCCGGTGCACAACCTTGCCCAGGTCGTCACCGGGGGAGGTTGTGGTGCATACCCTTGCCCAGGTTCAGCCGTGGGCGACGCAGCCTGTGGACAACTTCTACGGCCGAACGCCGCGGCGGGCCAGACTCGACGCATGGAGGGGGATGTCGTGACGGTGCTCGAGGCCCAGGGTGGTGCGGGGGCCGTGGACCAGCTGCTCCGGGCGGGATGCTCGCGACGGACCGTGGAGCGCCTGGTCCGCACCGGGGTGGTCGTGCGGGTGCGGCGGGATGCCGTCGTGCTCGCCAGCGCGCTGCGCGGCATGACGCCGTGGCAACGCCGTGCCCTCCGTGCCCGCGCCGTGGGGTTCAGCCTGGCCCACCCACGGGAGGGCTCGGACCCTGCCGTGCACGCGCTGAGCCACCAGAGTGCCTTCGCGGTGCGGGAGCAGGCCTACGGCGGCGGTGGTGAGGACATACACCTCTCCCGCATCGACGGGCACCGGGGTCGACGCGACGGTTCCCTCTGGGTCCACGCGCCGGTGCCGTCGACCTGGGCCGCCGTGGAGGACGGGCTGCTCGTGGTGCATCCGGCGCTGGCCGCGCTGCAGGTGGCCGCCACGTCCGGCCCGGAGAACGGGCTCATCTGCCTCGACGGGGTGCTCCACTCGGCGGCGCTCGCCGATGCCGCAGCGCGGGGCCAGGGGATAGAAGTGGTCCGCCTGGGACGCGCGTCGCCGGGTCCGGAGACGACAAAGGTCCGACGGCAGATCGAAGCAGCCGTGAGCGCCGGCTTCGGGCGGGGTCAGCCCGCTGTGGAGCAGGTCGTGGAGGCCGCCGACGCCCGCAGCGAGTCGCCGGGGGAGAGCCGGAGCAGGTGGCTCGTCGAGCTGCTCGGCCTGGGGCCGTGCACACCGCAGTTCGCCGTGCGGGACGGCAGCGTGTTCGTGGGGTATGCCGATGTCAAGCTCGACCGGTGGTCCGTGCTGGTCGAGTTCGACGGCCAGGGAAAGTACTCCGGCCTGGATGACCTGCTGGCCGAGAAGGGACGCGAGGACCGTCTGCGCGAGCTCGGCTACGAGGTCGTCCGGATCACGTGGGCCGACCTGGCTCGTCCGCACCTGGTCCGGCAGCGCATCCTGGCCGCCATCGCCCGCGCCGAGGCGCGAGGGGCCGTGTCGGGATGAGCCATGTGGGTCAGGCTGACTCCTCGCACTTCTCCAGCACGACCTGGGCAAGGTTGTGCACCACAAGCAGCCTTCTCGACAGCGGACACGGTGCACAACCTTGCCCAGGTCGGTGGGGTGCCGGGTCGGCGCGGTCTGAGGGGCGCTCAGCCGCGCGAGGCCTCCGGCAGCCGCCAGGACAGCAAGGCCCCGAGCAGGCCCAGCACGGCGAGGAAGACCAGGGCCGGCACGTGCCCGAAGGCTGCCAGCCCGGCGCTCACCGCCCCCGTCACGAGCAGGATCACGCCCATCGCGGTGTTCGAGACCGCGACGTAGCGCGTGCGCCGGTCACCTTCGGCGACGTCGACGACATACGTCTTACGGGCCACGCGGACGCCCACGTGGACGAGGCTGAGCAGCAGGTATGCCGTGACCAGCACCACGGCGAGCGCGGGGGAGCCCGGGGGCAGCGCGAGCACCGCGCCGACGACGAGGAGCACGACAAGCGAGGCCACGAGGGCGCCGAGCGCCATGACCAGCCGGCTGGACCGGTCGGCGAGCCCGCCGAAGACCCGGCCCCCGACGACCGAGGCGACGCCCTGGGCGATGACGAAGGACCCCAGCCCGGTGAGCAGACCGGCGCCCTCGGTGCTCGCGGCGAGCGTCACGAGGAAGGGCGGCGCGAGCGCGGAGACGAGCAGCAGCCCCCTGGCCAGCACGAACCGACGGAAGTCGGCGTCCTCCCGCAGCAGCTCCACCGTCTCGGTCCACCACGGCTCCCCGGCCGACTCCGGCTCCCGCGGGCGCTCCGGGATCCCGGCGTAGACGACGACCCCGAGCACCCACATCAACGCAGCGCCCAGCAGGAAGGCCGCGAGCACCGGGGCCCCCAGGTCGGGGCCCAGCAGCTCCAGGGTGACCCCGATGACCAGCGCCGCCGCGCCGGACACCATGGTCGCGGCGCCGGTGACCTGACCCCGCTCACCCTTGGGCACCGTCCGGCCCTGCACGTCCTTGGCCGCCATCGAGCACAGGGCGCGCGAGAGCGCGAAGACCGCCAGCGCGAGGAGCACCGCGACCCCGGCCGCCGCACCCTCCAGCAGCAGCGCGGCGCCGGCCATCCCGACCGTCGCGAGCCCCTGCCCGGCGGCGCCGAGCATCCACACCCGCGTGCGTCGTGGGCGGGACACCACCCACGGCGTCAGGGCGGCCTGCGGGAGCATCGACCCCGACTCGCGGACCGGCACCAGCAGCGCGACCATTGCGGCCGGCGCACCCAGCACGCTGAGCAGCCAGGGAAGCACGGTCTTGGCGTTGACCACCTGATCACCGATGCTCTGCAGGGCGTTGGCGAGGATGAGGCGCAGTCCGCCCGAGGCCACCCGGGCCGGCCCGCCCATCTCCTGCTCCGCCTCGGGGTCCCGGTGCACGAGGTGGTGGTAGGCGCGCTGCGGGGCGGGTTCGTCGGGCATACCCCCATCCTCCCGCCCGGGGGAGCGGCGGCCGCACGCGCCTGCGGGGATTTGGCCGCCTCCGACGGTATGCCGTAGCCTAGAGGCATACCCAAGACCGCCGGTTGTCGGCGTGCCCGGGGCGTGACCGCGCACCGGAGACGTCGGCCGAAGGTTCCGATCACCTCGGAGCGCCAGCGCAGGTGATCCGAGCAGACCTGGACGGACTCTCTCCTCCAGATCCTTCGAGCCCCGGTGCACCTGTGCCGGGGCTCTCGTCGTGCCGGGCCCGGGGGTAGCCGGCACCACGACGTGAAGGAGGCCAGTATGGCAACGCCCGAGAAGGTTGCTGCCATCGCCGAGCTGGCGGAGAAGTTCCGCAGCTCCGGCGGGGCCGTGCTCACGGAGTACCGCGGGCTGCGGGTGAGTCAGATCACCGAGCTGCGCGCCTCCATGCGGGAGCACGCCACCTACGCCGTGGTGAAGAACACGCTGACCAGGCGTGCTGCTGCCGAGGCCGGTATCGACGGCCTCGACGAGCACCTGCAGGGCCCCACGGCCATCGCCTTCGTGACCGGTGACCCGGTCGAGGCGGCCAAGGGGCTGCGTGACTTCGCCAAGGCCAACCCGGCCCTGGTCATCAAGGGTGGGGTGCTCGACGGCAAGCCGTTGACCCCCGCCGAGATCACCACGCTCGCGGACCTCGAGTCCCGCGAGGTCCTGCTGGCCAAGCTGGCAGGTGCCATGAAGGGCAACCTGTCCAAGGCCGCCGGCCTGTTCGCCGCTCCGCTGTCGTCGACCGCCCGGGTCGTCGAGGCGCTGCGCGCCCAGGTCGAGGCGCAGGGCGGTCCCGCCGCCGAGTCTGCGTCGGCACCCGCCGACGAGGCCGACACCACCGCCGAGGCAGCCCAGCCTGCCGAGGCGACCACCGACGTCGCCGAGGGTGGCGACGAGAGCTGAGCGGGCGGCCACCCGGCCACCACGACCCAGCACATTCACCAACGCCACTCACGGCACACAACAGGAAGGAACGCCCATCATGGCGAAGCTGAGCACCGAGGAGCTCCTGGAGCAGTTCAAGGAGATGACCCTCATCGAGCTGTCCGAGTTCGTCAAGGCCTTCGAGGAGACCTTCGAGGTCACCGCTGCCGCCCCGGTCGCCGTCGCGGCCGCCGGCGCCCCGGCGGGTGGCGGCGACGCCCCGGCCGAGGAGGAGCAGGACGAGTTCGACGTCGTCCTCGAGGCCGCCGGCGACAAGAAGATCCAGGTCATCAAGGAGGTCCGTGCGCTGACCTCCCTCGGCCTCAAGGAGGCCAAGGACCTGGTCGACGGCGCGCCGAAGCCGGTCTTGGAGAAGGTCGACAAGGAGGCCGCCGAGAAGGCCAAGGAGCAGCTCGAGGGCGCTGGCGCCACCGTCACGCTCAAGTGAGCCAGGCGGGGCCCACGGTATGCCGTGGGTCCCGGCCGCTCCACTCCGCACCATCCGTCGGGCGGGGTCGCGCATCATCGATGCGGGGCCCCGCCCGCGGTGCGTTAGGGGCGGATGTGGCGCTCGGACACGCGTGAGACGCCTGTGTGCTTGACGAAGGGGGTCTCCGAGGAGCACCATCGACGCTGAGCGTTCTGTGGGCGCCCGAGTTGGACTCCTGGGGGAGGAGCGTGTAACGTAGTCCTTTGCGCTGCCCTTCATCTGCCCTCGATCCCGCCGAAGAGATCGGTGCGCGCTCCGGCCGGTCCGTCGGTGCGACTGACACCTTCACTTCGTGCTGCGTCCCGAGCAGAGATGGCGACGCGTGACCGCCGCACACATTTAGGCCCGTGGAAGGACCATCCTTGGCTGCCTCGCGCACTGCGAAGAAGACTGTGTCCACCGCTCAGACGCCCTCCGGCCGGCTGAGCTTTGCGAAGATCCGGGAGCCCCTCGAGGTCCCGGACCTTCTCGCCCTCCAGACCGACAGCTTCGACTGGCTGCTCGGCAACGAGGCCTGGCAGGCGCGGGTCGCCGCTGCCCAGGCCGAGGGGCGCGACGACATCCCCACCACCTCCGGTCTGGAGGAGATCTTCGAGGAGATCTCGCCGATCGAGGACTTCTCCGGCTCCATGTCCCTGAGCTTCCGGGACCACCGGTTCGAGGAGCAGAAGTACTCCGTCGAGGAGTGCCAGGAGAAGGACATGACCTACTCCGCCCCGCTCTTCGTCACCGCCGAGTTCATCAACAACTCGACCGGTGAGATCAAGAGCCAGACGGTCTTCATGGGCGACTTCCCGCTCATGACGCCGCGCGGCACCTTCATCGTCAACGGCACCGAGCGCGTCGTCGTCTCCCAGCTCGTGCGCAGCCCGGGCGTCTACTTCGAGCGCAGCCTGGACAAGACCTCCGATAAGGACGTCTACTCCGCCAAGGTCATCCCCAGCCGTGGCGCGTGGCTCGAGTTCGAGGTCGACAAGCGCGACCAGGTCGGCGTGCGCGTCGACCGCAAGCGCAAGCAGAGCGTCACGGTGCTGCTCAAGGCGCTGGGCTGGACCAACGACCAGATCCTCGAGGAGTTCGGCGACTACGAGTCGATCCGCCTCACCCTGGAGAAGGACAACACCACCAACCAGGACGAGGCGCTGCTCGACATCTACCGCAAGCTGCGGCCGGGCGAGCCGCCGACCCGCGACGCCGCGGAGGCGCTGCTCAACAACCTCTACTTCAACCCCAAGCGCTACGACCTCGCCAAGGTCGGCCGCTACAAGATCAACAAGAAGCTGGGGCTGCAGGCGCCGCTGTCGGAGTCCGTGCTGGGCATCGACGACATCGTCGCCACGATCAAGTACCTCGTCGCTCTGCACGCTGGCGAGGAGTCGGTGACGAGCCCGACCGGCGACGTGCCGGCCGAGGTCGACGACATCGACCACTTCGGCAACCGCCGGCTGCGCAGCGTCGGCGAGCTCATCCAGAACCAGGTGCGGACCGGCCTGTCCCGGATGGAGCGCGTCGTGCGCGAGCGGATGACCACCCAGGACGTCGAGGCGATCACGCCGCAGACCCTCATCAACATCCGGCCGGTCGTCGCCTCCATCAAGGAGTTCTTCGGGACCAGCCAGCTGAGCCAGTTCATGGACCAGAACAACCCGCTGTCCGGGCTGACGCACAAGCGGCGTCTGTCGGCCCTGGGCCCGGGTGGTCTGTCCCGTGACCGGGCCGGCATGGAGGTGCGCGACGTGCACCCCAGCCACTACGGCCGCATGTGCCCGATCGAGACCCCCGAGGGTCCCAACATCGGTCTCATCGGCTCGCTGGCCTCCTACGGCCGGATCAACCCCTTCGGCTTCGTCGAGACCCCCTACCGGCGGGTCAAGGACGGCAAGGTCACCGACGTCGTCGACTACCTGTCGGCCGGCGAGGAGGACCGTTTCGTCATCGCCCAGGCCAACGCCAAGCTGGACGACGACGGCACCTTCCTCGACGAGCGGGTGCTGGTTCGTGCCCGTGAGGGCGAGGCCGTGGACGTGCCCGCCTCGGACGTGGACTACATGGACGTCTCGGCGCGCCAGATGGTCTCCGCCGCGACCGCGATGATCCCGTTCCTCGAGCACGACGACGCCAACCGTGCGCTCATGGGCGCCAACATGCAGCGTCAGGCCGTGCCGCTGGTCCGGGCCGAGGCCCCGCTGGTGGGCACCGGTATGGAGCACCGCGCCGCCCTCGACTCCGGTGACGTCGTGCGCGCCGCCAAGGCGGGTGCGGTCCAGGAGGTCTCCGCGGACCTGGTGACCGTCGCGAACGACGACGGGACCTACCAGTCCTACCGGATCAACAAGTTCACCCGCTCCAACCAGGGCAACTGCTACAACCAGCAGGTCCGGGTCGACGCGGGCGACCACGTGGAGGCCGGTCAGCTCCTGGCCGACGGTCCGGCGACCGACGGCGGCGAGATGGCGCTGGGTCGCAACCTGCTCGTGGCGTTCATGCCGTGGGAGGGCTACAACTACGAGGACGCGATCATCCTCTCCCAGCGTCTGGTGCAGGACGACGTCCTCTCCTCGATCCACATCGAGGAGCACGAGATCGACGCCCGCGACACCAAGCTGGGCCCGGAGGAGATCACCCGGGACATCCCGAACGTCTCCGACGACGTGCTGGCCGACCTCGATGAGCGCGGCATCATCCGCATCGGTGCCGAGGTCCGCGACGGCGACCTGCTCGTCGGCAAGGTCACGCCCAAGGGTGAGACCGAGCTGACCCCGGAGGAGCGCCTGCTGCGCGCCATCTTCGGCGAGAAGGCGCGCGAGGTCCGCGACACCTCGATGAAGGTGCCGCACGGCGAGACCGGCACGGTCATCGGCGTCAAGGTCTTCGACCGCGAGGAGGGCGACGAGCTGCCCCCGGGCGTCAACCAGCTGGTGCGCGTCTACGTCGCCAACAAGCGCAAGATCACCGACGGCGACAAGCTCGCCGGCCGGCACGGCAACAAGGGCGTCATCTCCAAGATCCTCCCGGTCGAGGACATGCCCTTCCTGGAGGACGGCACGCCGGTCGACGTCGTGCTCAACCCGCTGGGTGTGCCGGGCCGCATGAACATCGGTCAGATCCTGGAGCTGCACCTCGGCTGGGCCGCGGCGCAGGGCTGGGACATCGAGGGCCAGCCGGAGTGGGCCGAGCTCATCCCCGACGACGCCCGCAGCGCCGAGCCCCGCACCCGCGTGGCCAGCCCGGTCTTCGACGGTGCCCGCGAGGAGGAGATCGCCGGTCTGCTCGACTCGACGACGCCGACCCGCGACGGTCAGCGCCTCATCGACTCCAGCGGCAAGACGAAGCTCTTCGACGGCCGCTCCGGCGAGCCCTTCCCGGACGAGATCTCGGTGGGCTACATGTACGTCCTCAAGCTGCACCACCTCGTGGACGACAAGATCCACGCCCGCAGCACCGGGCCGTACTCGATGATCACCCAGCAGCCGCTGGGCGGGAAGGCGCAGTTCGGTGGCCAGCGCTTCGGCGAGATGGAGGTCTGGGCCCTGGAGGCCTACGGCGCCGCCTACGCCCTGCAGGAGCTGCTGACGATCAAGTCCGACGACGTCACCGGACGGGTGAAGGTCTACGAGTCGATCGTCAAGGGCGACAACGTCCCCGAGCCGGGCATCCCCGAGTCCTTCAAGGTGCTCATCAAGGAGATGCAGTCGCTCTGCCTGAACGTCGAGGTCCTCTCCTCCGACGGCAGCCAGATCGACCTGCGCGAGTCCGACACCGAGGTCTTCCGGGCCGCCGAGGAGCTCGGCATCGACCTGAGCCGCCGCGAGCCCAGCTCGGTCGAAGAAGTCTGACCGGGGAACCGCGAGCGAAGCGAGCTTGGTTCCGCGGAGTGTCGAGGTCGCCGGGCGCAGCCCGACCGCCACGCCCGGCGACCCACCCATTGAACGTGAGATTTCTGCATACGAGAGAAGGAAGCACGAAGTGCTAGACGTCAACTTCTTCGACGAGCTGCGGATCGGCCTGGCCACGGCCGAAGACATCCGCACCTGGTCCCACGGCGAGGTCAAGAAGCCGGAGACCATCAACTACCGCACCCTCAAGCCCGAGAAGGACGGCCTCTTCTGCGAGAAGATCTTCGGCCCGACCCGGGACTGGGAGTGCTACTGCGGCAAGTACAAGCGGGTCCGCTTCAAGGGCATCATCTGTGAGCGCTGCGGCGTCGAGGTGACCCGTGCGGGCGTCCGCCGCGAGCGGATGGGCCACATCGAGCTCGCCGCGCCGGTCACCCACATCTGGTACTTCAAGGGTGTGCCGTCGCGTCTGGGCTACCTGCTCGACCTGGCGCCGAAGGACCTGGAGAAGGTCATCTACTTCGCGGCCTACATGATCACCTCGGTCGACGAGGAGGGTCGCCACCAGGACCTGCCCAGCCTCGAGGCGCAGATCCAGACCGAGAAGAAGGCGCTGGAGAACCGTCGCGACTCCGACGTGGAGACCCGCGCCAAGAAGCTCGAGAGCGACCTCGCCGAGCTCGAGGCCGAGGGCGCCAAGTCCGACGCCAAGCGCAAGGTCAAGGACGGCGCCGAGCGGGAGATGAACCAGATCCGCCGCCGGGCCGACGCCCAGGTCGAGCGTCTGGAGCAGGTCTGGGACCGGTTCAAGAACCTCAAGGTCCAGGACCTCGAGGGCGACGAGATCCTCTACCGCGAGATGCGTGACCGCTTCGGCATGTACTTCGAGGGTGGGATGGGCGCCGCCGCGCTGCAGAAGCGGCTGGAGAGCTTCGACCTCGACGCCGAGGCCGAGTCGCTGCGCGAGACCATCGCCACCGGCAAGGGCCAGCGCAAGACCCGTGCCATCAAGCGACTCAAGGTCGTCACCAGCTTCCTGCAGACGAAGAACGAGCCGGCCGGCATGGTGCTCGACTGCGTCCCGGTCATCCCGCCGGACCTGCGCCCGATGGTGCAGCTCGACGGTGGCCGCTTCGCGACCTCGGACCTCAACGACCTCTACCGCCGCGTCATCAACCGCAACAACCGCCTCAAGCGGCTGCTGGACCTGGGCGCGCCGGAGATCATCGTCAACAACGAGAAGCGCATGCTCCAGGAGGCCGTCGACAGCCTCTTCGACAACGGTCGTCGTGGCCGCGCGGTCACCGGCCCGGGCAACCGGCCGCTGAAGTCGCTGTCCGACATGCTCAAGGGCAAGCAGGGCCGGTTCCGGCAGAACCTGCTCGGCAAGCGCGTCGACTACTCCGGCCGTTCGGTCATCGTCGTCGGCCCGCAGCTGCGCCTCCACCAGTGCGGCCTGCCCAAGCAGATGGCGCTGGAGCTGTTCAAGCCGTTCGTCATGAAGCGGCTGGTCGACCTGGACCACGCGCAGAACATCAAGTCCGCCAAGCGGATGGTCGAGCGTGGCCGCAGCGTCGTGTGGGACGTGCTCGAGGAGGTCATCACCGACCACCCCGTGCTGCTCAACCGCGCCCCCACGCTGCACCGTCTGGGCATCCAGGCCTTCGAGCCGCAGCTGGTCGAGGGCAAGGCGATCCAGATCCACCCGCTGGTCTGCACCGCCTTCAACGCCGACTTCGACGGTGACCAGATGGCGGTCCACGTGCCGCTGTCCGCGGAGGCCCAGGCCGAGGCCCGGATCCTCATGCTCAGCTCCAACAACATCCTCAAGCCGGCCGACGGCCGTCCGGTGACCATGCCCACCCAGGACATGATCATCGGCCTGTTCCACCTCACCTCGGAGAGCAGCCGGGGCGAGGCCGGATCGGCATACCTGGTCGACGAGGACGGCAACCGGCACCTGCGCAGCTTCGGCTCCGTCGCCGAGGCCCGCATGGCCTTCGACGCCGGGCAGATCGAGCTGGGCAGCCCGATCCGGCTGCGCCTCAACCAGACCGCGACCCCGGAGGGCTTCGAGCTCCCCGAGGACGCGCAGGTCACCGAGGACGGTGTCGTCGACACCTTCGTCCTGGAGACGACGCTGGGCCGGGCGCTGTTCAACGACGCCCTGCCGCCGAACTACGCCTACGTCGACGACGTGGTGGACAAGAAGCGGCTCTCGGCGATCGTCAACGACCTCGCCGAGCGCTACACCAAGGTGCAGGTGGCGGCCAGCCTGGACTCGCTCAAGGACGCGGGCTACCACTGGGCGACCCGCTCGGGCACCACGGTGGCGGTCTCCGACGTGCAGACGCCGGAGCGCAAGACCGAGATCCTCTCCTCCTACGAGGAGAAGGCCGCCAAGGTCCAGCTGCAGTACGAGCGTGGTCTGATCACCGACGACGAGCGCCGTCAGGAGCTCATCGAGATCTGGACCCAGGCGACCAACGAGGTCGCCAAGGAGCTCGAGACCTCGATGCCCAAGGACAACACCATCTACCGGATGGTCACCTCGGGTGCGCGAGGCAACTGGTTCCAGCTGCGGCAGATCGCCGGTATGCGTGGCCTCATGGCCAACCCGAAGGGCGAGATCATCCCGCGTCCGATCAAGTCCAACTTCCGCGAGGGCCTGTCGGTGCTGGAGTTCTTCATCTCCACCCACGGCGCCCGGAAGGGTCTGGCGGACACCGCGCTGCGGACCGCCGACTCGGGCTACCTCACGCGGCGTCTGGTCGACGTCAGCCAGGACGTCATCATCCGCGAGGACGACTGCGGCACCGACCGCGGCTTCGTCATGCCGATCGCCCAGGCCAAGGCCGAGGGTGGTCTGCGCGAGCACGACGACGTCGAGACCGCGGTGTACGCCCGGACCCTCGCCTCCGACGTGGAGGTCGACGGGGAGGTGCTGGCGCAGGCCGGGATCGACCTCGGCGACGTGGTCATCGACAAGCTCGTGGCCGCCGGCGTCGAGGAGGTCAAGGTCCGCTCGGTGCTCACCTGCGAGTCCCTGGTCGGGACCTGCGCCAAGTGCTACGGGCGCTCCCTGGCCACCGGCAAGCTGGTCGACATCGGCGAGGCCGTCGGCATCATCGCGGCGCAGTCCATCGGTGAGCCCGGCACCCAGCTGACGATGCGGACCTTCCACACCGGTGGTGTGGCCGGTGACGACATCACGCAGGGTCTGCCCCGTGTGGTCGAGCTCTTCGAGGCCCGCACGCCCAAGGCGGTCGCCCCGATCGCCGAGGCGA
The DNA here is from genome assembly GCF_001685415.1 of Serinicoccus hydrothermalis. Classification (NCBI taxonomy): domain Bacteria; kingdom Bacillati; phylum Actinomycetota; class Actinomycetes; order Micrococcales; family Ornithinimicrobiaceae; genus Serinicoccus; species Serinicoccus hydrothermalis. The sequence goes on from NZ_CP014989.1 coordinate 3,164,718, forward strand.
CCGGTCGCATCGAGGTCGAGGACACCGACAAGACGCGTCGGCTGCTGCTCACCCCGGACGACGGCAGCGACGAGCACGCCTACCCGGTCAGCAAGCGCGCGCGCCTGCTGGTCTCGGACGGCGAGCACGTCCAGGTCGGCACCCAGCTCGTGGTCGGCGCGATCGACCCCAAGCAGGTGCTGCGCATCCTCGGCCCCCGTGCCACCCAGCAGCACCTGGTCGACCAGGTGCAGGGCGTCTACCGCCAGCAGGGTGTGTCGATCCACGACAAGCACATCGAGGTCATCGTGCGGCAGATGCTGCGCCGCGTCACGATCATCGAGGCCGGCGACACCGAGCTGCTGCCGGGCACCCTCGCCGAGCGTGGCCGGTTCGAGACCGAGAACCGGCGGGTCGTCTCCGAGGGCGGTCGCCCGGCCTCGGGTCGTCCCGAGCTCATGGGCATCACCAAGGCCTCGCTGGCGACCGACTCCTGGCTCTCCGCGGCCTCCTTCCAGGAGACCACGCGCGTCCTCACCGAGGCCGCCATGGAGGCCAAGAGCGACCCGCTGCTGGGCCTCAAGGAGAACGTCATCCTCGGCAAGCTGATCCCCGCGGGGACCGGCCTGACGCGCTACCGCAACCTCACGGTGGAGCCGACCGAGGAGGCCAAGGCCGCCGCGTACGCCGTCCCCGACTACGAGGACTTCGACTACGCCGGCACCTTCGGCCAGGGGAGCGGCGAGGCGGTCCGCCTCGACGACGTCCCCATGGACGAGCCGCGTTACTGACGCACCCCTCGCGGTCGCGCCAGCGCGCACGGGCGGGTATGCCGAGCACCGGCATACCCGCCCGTGGCGGTTCCCGGGATTTGTCCGTGTGCCGCGCGGCCGGTAGTCTGGAGAGTCGTGTGTGGGCTAGGCCCCGCGCACGCGCGGGTGTTCGCGCCCGCAATACCTCTCGCCGGGCAGTCCGCCCGGCCCCCCCACGTCGCACGCGCGTGCTCCGCGGTGGGCCGGACGGGAAGTGCAGGGGAGAGCAGCGTGTCCGACACGCCCGACCTCGGGTGTCGAGGGCAGGCCCAACCCAAGGAGCGTGACCCGCAGGGACAGCACGTCCGTGCGGAGCACGAGGACCAACATCGACTGACGGAGAATCAGTGCCTACGATCAACCAGCTTGTCCGCAAGGGCCGGCAGGACAAGGTCAAGAAGACCAACTCCCCGGCCCTCAAGGGCAACCCGCAGCGCCGCGGCGTCTGCACCCGTGTCTACACGACCACCCCGAAGAAGCCGAACTCCGCCCTGCGCAAGGTCGCCCGCGTGCGCCTCACCAGCGGCGTCGAGGTCACGGCCTACATCCCGGGTGTCGGTCACAACCTCCAGGAGCACTCCATCGTGCTCGTCCGCGGCGGCCGGGTGAAGGACCTGCCCGGTGTCCGCTACAAGATCATCCGCGGGTCCCTGGACACCCAGGGCGTGCGTGGCCGCAACCAGGCCCGCTCCCGCTACGGCGCGAAGAAGGAGAAGAAGTAATGCCTCGTAAGGGCCCCGCTCCGAAGCGCCCCCTCATCAACGACCCCGTCTACGGCTCGACGCTGGTGACCCAGCTGGTCAACAAGATCCTGCTGGACGGCAAGAAGGCGACCGCCGAGCGCATCGTCTACGGCGCCCTCGAGGGCTGCCGCGCCAAGACCGGCACCGACCCGGTGCAGACGCTCAAGCGCGCGCTGGACAACGTCAAGCCCGCGCTGGAGGTCAAGTCGCGCCGCGTCGGTGGCGCGACCTACCAGGTCCCGATCGAGGTCAAGCCGGGCCGCAGCACCACGCTGGCCCTCCGCTGGCTCGTCGGCTACTCCCGGCAGCGTCGTGAGAAGACGATGACCGAGCGGCTCATGAACGAGATCCTCGACGCGAGCAACGGCCTGGGCGCCGCGGTCAAGCGTCGCGAGGACACGCACAAGATGGCCGACGCCAACAAGGCGTTCGCCCACTACCGCTGGTAGAGCCCGCGGTTCACCCGTACTGACGAAGACCCGACCAGAGAAGAGAGACTGTGGCACTCGACGTCCTCACGGACCTCAACAAGGTCCGCAACATCGGCATCATGGCGCACATCGATGCCGGCAAGACGACGACCACCGAGCGGATCCTGTTCTACACCGGCATCAACTACAAGATCGGGGAGACGCACGACGGCGCCTCCACGATGGACTGGATGGAGCAGGAGCAGGAGCGTGGCATCACGATCACCTCCGCCGCGACGACGACGTTCTGGAAAGACAACCAGATCAACATCATCGACACCCCGGGGCACGTCGACTTCACCGTCGAGGTGGAGCGGTCCCTGCGCGTGCTCGACGGTGCCGTCGCCGTCTTCGACGGCAAGGAGGGCGTCGAGCCGCAGTCCGAGACGGTGTGGCGGCAGGCGGACAAGTACGACGTCCCCCGCATCTGCTTCGTCAACAAGATGGACAAGCTCGGTGCGGACTTCTACTTCACCGTGCAGACCATCAAGGACCGCCTCGGTGCGACCCCGCTGGTCGTCCAGCTGCCCATCGGCAGCGAGAGCGACTTCATCGGTGTCGTCGACCTCATCAAGATGCGGGCCCTGACCTGGCGCGGCGAGGTCGCCAAGGGTGAGGACTACGTCGTCGAGGACATCCCGGCGGACCTCCAGGCCAAGGCCGAGGAGTACCGCGAGACGCTGGTCGAGCAGGTCGCCGAGGCCACCGACGAGCTCATGGAGAAGTACCTCGAGGAGGGCGAGCTCACCGAGGAGGAGCTGGTCTCCGGCATCCGCGAGATGACCGTCAACTCCCAGGCCTACCCCGTGCTCTGCGGCTCGGCCTTCAAGAACAAGGGTGTCCAGCCGATGCTGGACGCGGTCATCTCCTACCTGCCCTCGCCGCTGGACGTGCCGCCGATGATCGGCCACGACCCGAGCGACGAGACCGTCGAGCTGACCCGCCGTCCGGACTCCACCGAGCCCTTCTCGGGCCTGGCGTTCAAGGTGGCGACGCACCCGTTCTTCGGCACGCTGACCTACGTCCGCGTCTACTCGGGCAAGATCGACGCGGGCCAGCCGGTCTACAACGCGACCAAGGGCAAGAAGGAGCGCATCGGGAAGCTGTTCCAGATGCACTCCAACAAGGAGAACCCGGTCGGGACGGCGTCCGCGGGCCACATCTACGCGATGATCGGCCTCAAGGACACCACGACCGGTGACACGCTCTCGGACATGAACCAGCACATCGTGCTGGAGTCGATGAGCTTCCCCGAGCCGGTCATCCACGTGGCCATCGAGCCCAAGACCAAGGGCGACCAGGAGAAGCTGTCCACCGCGATCCAGAAGCTGGTCCAGGAGGACCCGACCTTCACCGTCCGGCTGGACGAGGAGACCGGTCAGACCGTCATCGGCGGTATGGGTGAGCTCCACCTGGACGTCTTCGTCGACCGCATGAAGCGCGAGTTCAAGGTCGAGGCCAACGTCGGCGCCCCGCAGGTCGCCTACCGCGAGACCATCAAGAAGGCCGTGGAGAAGTACGACTACACCCACAAGAAGCAGACCGGTGGGTCGGGCCAGTTCGCCAAGGTCCAGCTGACCTTCGAGCCGATGGACACCGCCGAGGGCGAGCTCTACGAGTTCGCCAACTCGGTGACCGGTGGCCGCGTGCCCAAGGAGTACATCCCCTCGGTCGACCAGGGCATCCAGGACGCCATGCAGGTCGGCATCCAGGCCGGCTACCCGGTCGTGGGCATCAAGGCCACCCTGCTGGACGGCGCCTACCACGACGTCGACTCCTCGGAGATGGCGTTCAAGATCGCCGGCTCGATGGCCTTCAAGGAGGCCGCCCGCCGCGCCAACCCGGTGCTGCTCGAGCCGATGATGGCCGTCGAGGTCCGGACCCCGGAGGACTACATGGGGGACGTCATCGGCGACCTCAACTCCCGCCGTGGCCAGATCCAGTCCATGGAGGACATCTCCGGTGCCAAGGTCGTCAAGGCCGTGGTCCCGCTGTCCGAGATGTTCGGGTACGTTGGTGACCTCAGGTCCCGGACCCAGGGTCGTGCCAACTACACGATGCAGTTCGACTCCTACGCCGAGGTTCCCAAGAACGTCGCCGAGGAGATCATCAAGAAGGTCCGCGGCGAGTGAGCCCGTTCACTCCGTCCGCGGAGTGATGGACCGAGCAACACCCATCCCAGACGTCGCCCCCGGCACCGAGCCGGTGACGACTGCACATCCCGAGTCCAACAGGAGGACACGAAAGTGGCGAAGGCCAAGTTCGAGCGGAGCAAGCCGCACGTCAACATCGGCACCATCGGTCACATCGACCACGGCAAGACCACCCTCACGGCTGCCATCTCCAAGGTGCTGCACGACAAGTACCCGGAGTTGAACCAGGCCTCGCCCTTCGACTCCATCGACAAGGCGCCCGAGGAGAAGCAGCGCGGGATCACGATCTCGATCGCGCACATCGAGTACCAGACGGAGAAGCGCCACTACGCGCACGTCGACTGCCCCGGTCACGCCGACTACGTCAAGAACATGATCACCGGCGCGGCCCAGATGGACGGCGCGATCCTCGTGGTCGCCGCCACCGACGGCCCGATGCCGCAGACGAAGGAGCACGTCCTCCTGGCCCGCCAGGTCGGCGTCCCCTACATCGTCGTGGCCCTCAACAAGGCCGACATGGTCGACGACGAGGAGATCATGGAGCTCGTCGAGATGGAGGTCCGCGAGCTGCTGTCCTCCTACGAGTTCCCGGGCGACGACCTGCCGGTCGTCAAGGTCTCCGCGCTCAAGGCGCTGGAGGGCGACGAGGAGTGGGCCAACACCATCCTCGAGCTCATGGACTCCGTGGACGAGTACATCCCGGAGCCGGAGCGCGACCTGGACAAGCCGTTCATGATGCCCGTCGAGGACGTCTTCACGATCACCGGTCGTGGCACCGTCGTCACCGGTCGTATCGAGCGCGGCATCCTCAAGGTCAACGAGGAGATCGAGATCGTGGGTATCCGCGAGCAGTCCTCGAAGACCACCGTCACCGGCATCGAGATGTTCCGCAAGCTGCTCGACGAGGGCCGTGCGGGCGAGAACGTCGGCCTGCTGCTGCGTGGCACCAAGCGCGAGGACGTCGAGCGCGGCCAGGTCATCGTCAAGCCGGGCTCGATCACCCCGCACACCGAGTTCGAGGCGCAGGCGTACATCCTGTCCAAGGACGAGGGTGGCCGGCACACGCCGTTCTACGACAACTACCGTCCGCAGTTCTACTTCCGGACCACGGACGTCACCGGTGTCGTGCACCTGCCCGAGGGCACCGAGATGGTCATGCCCGGCGACAACACCGACATGAAGGTCGAGCTGATCCAGCCGATCGCCATGGAGGAGGGCCTCATGTTCAACATCCGTGAGGGCGGCCGCACCGTCGGCGCCGGTCGGGTCACCAAGATCCTCAAGTGAGCATCTGACCCTCCGCCTCACGGCAGCGGACCCCCGTCACCGATCCGGTGACGGGGGTCTCGTGCGTCCAGGGGGCCCCGGGCACGTGCAGCGCGGGTGCTTGCCGCCGCGGCACCCCCACCGCTAGGTTGGGCCGATCCACCGCTCGCGGGGAGGGTGGCGCGAGGGCAAAGGGTCTCACCATGGCATCGACGACCGAGTCGCAGGCACCGCAGAAGCCGTCCAGGAAGCGGATGTCGCTCACCACGCAGATCACGATCGCGTTGGTCGCCGGGGCCGTCGTGGGCAGCCTGCTCAACACCGTCGCCGACATCGGCTGGGTCACCGACCACGTCATCGAGGGCATCCTCAGCCTGGTCGCGGACGGCTTCGTCCGGCTGCTGCAGATGCTCGTCGTGCCGCTGGTCGTCTTCTCGCTCATCACGGGCGTCGCCGGCATCGGGGACATCAAGCTGCTCGGCCGGGTCGGCGGCAAGGCCTTCGCGCTCTACGTCGGCACGACCGCCCTCGCCATCACCACGGCGATCCTGCTGGCCCTGCTCATCGGCCCCGGCAGGGGCTTCGACATGTCCGGGGTGGACACCAGCGGGATGGAGGGCGCCGCCACCGACGAGACCTTCTGGCAGACCCTGGCCTCGATCATCCCCGGCAACCCCATCGCGGCCTTCGCCGAGGGCGACATGCTGCAGATCATCTTCTACGTCATCATCGTCGGCATCGCGGCGCTCATGCTGGGGGAGCGCTCGGAGGGCTTCCTCAGGGCCTGCGAGTACATGAACGAGCTGATGATGAAGGTCGTCACCATCGTCATGATGTTCGCGCCGATCGGCGTCTTCGCCCTGCTGGCCCGGGCCTTCGCCCGGGAGGGCTACGACCTCTTCGTGCCGCTGGCCTCCTACGTCGTGACGCTCGTGGGTGCGCTCTTCTTCCACCTCTTCGTCACGATCCTGGTCCTCTTCTGGCTCTTCACCCGGCTCAGCCCGATGATGTTCCTGCGCAAGATGCGGGCCGTGCAGCTCTTCGCCTTCTCGACCGCCTCGTCCAACGCGACCATCCCGGTGACGATGCGCGCGGTGAACCAGCGGATGGGGGTCGACCGGGGTGTGGCGTCCTTCACCGTCCCCTTCGGCGCGACGATCAACATGGACGGGACCGCCATCATGCAGGGCGTCGCGACCGTCTTCATCGCCAACGTCTACGGCATCGACCTGGGGCTCGGTGGCTACCTCACCGTCATCGGCATGGCCGTCCTCGCCTCGATCGGCACGGCGGGCGTGCCCGGGGTGGGCCTCATCATGCTGACCATGGTGCTCAACCAGGTCGGGCTGCCGGTCGAGGGCATCGCGATCATCATCGGCGTCGACCGGCTCATGGACATGATCCGCACCGCCGTCAACGTCACCGGGGACGCGATGGTCAGCACCGCCGTCGCCAAGAGCGAGGGCGAGATGGACGTCGAGGTCTTCAACGACCCAGCGGCCGGCGAGTTCGACGTCTCCGACATCGACTTCGACGACCTGGACCACGACGGGGTGCCGGACGCGCAGGAGCGGGTGGAGCGCGCCCACAGCTGAGCGCGCGCACCGGCGGGCGCGCCGTCACGTACCGTCGTCCCCGTGCTCCTCTGGTACGCCGCGTACGGCTCGAACATGCACCGCGACCGGCTCCTGCGCTACCTGCAGGGCGGTCGTCCCGACGGCGCCCGCCGCACCTACGTCGGTGCACGGGACGCGGCGGCGCCGCTCGCCGACGCCGCCCTGAGCCTGCCCGGCTCCCTCCGCTTCGCGGGGGAGTCCCTCACGTGGGGCGGCGGGGTCGCGTTCTACGACCCCGACGCGGCAGCACCCGAGGACCGCGTCCTCGCCCGCGCCTACCTCATCACCGAGGAGCAGTTCGCCGACGTCGCCGCCCAGGAGATGCACCGGGCGCCGGGGGAGGCCCTCGAGCTCGCCACCGTGCTGGGCACCGGGCGGCACGCCCACGGCCCGGGCCGCTACGAGACGCTGCACCACGTCGGCGAGAGGGAGGGCCGCCCGGTCCTCACCTTCACTGCCGACCGCCCGGGCGACCTTCCCGCGAACCCCCCGGTGGGGGCATACCTGAGGACCATGGCGCGGGGGTGGGCCGAGGCGCACGGGATGTCGACCGAGGAGGTCGTGGACCATCTGTGGGCGAACCCGCAGGTGCGGCTCGGGTGGGACCGCACTGCCCTGCACGACCTGCTGACCGGGGCGCCGGCCGGGTCCTGAGGGGGCGGGGCACCGATTTGAGGTGCCGCGGCGCTTCATGGCACACTAGACAGGTTGCTTGACGCGCGGTGCACACCCATGTGTGCGTCGCCGGCCGTCCAGCACGCACCGCGAGCGGTGCGGGCGGCGGCAGCGCAAGCCCCGGCGGCACGACGTCGGGCACGGACACCGCCCACGAAGGATCGACAGATCAGTGGGGCGCGTCCGCGGGAGGCGCGACACGCCCGACCGCGGGGGTCGGTGAGGTGCTCGGCAGCGGCCGGACCCTGAATGTTCCAGATGGACGACGAGAGAGAGTCAGACAAGCGATGGCGGGACAGAAGATCCGCATCCGGCTGAAGTCGTACGACCACGAGGTCATCGACAGCTCGGCGCGCAAGATCGTTGACACGGTGACCCGTGCTGGCGCCACGGTGGTCGGCCCGGTGCCGCTCCCGACGGAGAAGAACGTCTTCTGCGTCATCCGGTCGCCGCACAAGTACAAGGACAGCCGCGAGCACTTCGAGATGCGTACCCACAAGCGGCTGATCGACATCGTCGACCCCACCCCAAAGGCGGTCGACTCCTTGATGCGTCTCGACCTCCCGGCGGACGTCAACATCGAGATCAAGCTGTGAGTGTGACCACGATGACTACTGCAACCACTGCATCGACCACGACGCGCACCCTCAAGGGCGTCCTCGGTGAGAAGCTCGGCATGACCCAGGTCTGGGACGCCGAGAACCGTCTCGTCCCGGTCACGGTCATCAAGGCCGGTCCGGCCGTCGTCACCCAGGTGCGCAACGCCGAGACCGACGGCTACGACGCGGTCCAGATCGCCTTCGGTGCGATCGACCCGCGCAAGGTGACCCAGCCGCTCAAGGGGCACTTCGCCAAGGCGGGTGTCACCCCGCGCCGTCACGTCGCCGAGCTGCGCACCGCCGACGCCGCCGACTACGAGCTCGGCCAGGAGATCACCGCCGAGGCCTTCGAGGGCGGCCAGAAGGTCGACGTCACCGGCACCACCAAGGGCAAGGGCTTCGCCGGCGTCATGAAGCGCCACGGGTTCTCCGGTGTCGGCGCCTCCCACGGTGCGCACCGCAACCACCGCAAGCCGGGCTCCATCGGTGGCTGCGCCACCCCGGGCCGCGTCTTCAAGGGCCTGCGCATGGCCGGCCGCATGGGCGGCGAGCGCCAGACCACCTCGAACCTGACCGTCCACGCCGTGGACGCGGACAAGGGCCTGCTGCTCATCAAGGGTGCCGTCCCCGGCCCCCGCGGCGGCGTCGTCCTCGTGCGCACGGCCGCGAAGGGTGCGTGAACCAGCTATGACCACCATCACCATCACCAAGCCCGCAGGCGGTGACGCCGGCACCGTTGACCTGCCCGCCGAGCTCTTCGACGTGCAGACCAACGTGCCGCTGATCCACCAGGTCGTCGTGGCCCAGCTGGCCGCGGCCCGCCAGGGCACCCACGCCACCAAGACCCGCGGCGCCGTCCGCGGCGGTGGCCGCAAGCCCTACCGTCAGAAGGGCACCGGCCGCGCGCGCCAGGGCTCGACCCGTGCGCCGCAGTTCGCCGGCGGTGGCACCGTCCACGGTCCGCAGCCGCGCAGCTACGCCCAGAAGACGCCCAAGAAGATGAAGGCCGCCGCCCTGCGCGGTGCCCTGTCCGACCGGGCCCGGCACGGCCGCATCCACGTCCTGTCCGCGCTGGTCGAGGGGGAGACCCCCTCCACCAAGACCGCGCGCACCGCGCTGCAGGCGCTGTCGGAGCGTCCGAACTTCCTCGTGGTCCTGGACCGCGCGGACGAGACCGGTCTGCGCAGCGTGCGCAACATGGCCGAGGTCCACGTGCTCTTCGTCGACCAGCTCAACACCTACGACGTGCTGTGCGCCGACGACGTGGTCTTCACCCAGGCCGCCCTGGACACCTTCATCTCCGGCGTGCGCGCCGCGACTGCCGAGGAGACCGAGTGAGCACTGCATCCAGCATCCAGAAGGACCCGCGGGACATCCTGCTCTCGCCGGTCGTGTCCGAGAAGTCGTACGCGCTGCTCGACCAGGGCAAGTACACCTTCCTGGTCGACCCGCGCGCGAACAAGTCGGAGATCAAGAAGGCCGTCGAGTCGATCTTCGACGTCAAGGTCTCCTCGGTCCACACGATGAACCGCCAGGGCAAGGCCCGTCGCACCCGCTTCGGCATGGGGCGGCGCAAGGACACGAAGCGGGCCATCGTCACGCTCCGTGAGGGCTCCATCGACATCTTCGGCACGCTCTGAGCGGCGCCGGGATAGATACGAAGCTAGAGGACTTTCGAGAATGGCTATTCGCAAGTACAAGCCGACGACGCCGGGCCGCCGTGGCTCGAGCGTGGCGGACTTCGTCGAGGTGACCCGCTCCACGCCGGAGAAGTCGCTGGTCAAGCCGCTCGCCAAGACGGGCGGTCGCAACACCTCGGGTCGCATCACGACCCGGCACATCGGTGGCGGCCACAAGCGGGCATACCGCGTCATCGACTTCCGCCGGGCGGACAAGGACGGCGTCAACGCCAAGGTCGCGCACATCGAGTACGACCCGAACCGCACCGCCCGGATCGCGCTGCTGCACTACACCGACGGCGAGAAGCGCTACATCATCGCGCCGAACCGGCTCAAGCAGGGCGACCTGGTCGAGAACGGCCCGTCCGCGGACATCAAGCCCGGCAACAACCTGCCGCTGCGCAACATCCCGGTCGGTACGGTCATCCACGCCATCGAGCTGCGGCCCGGTGGCGGGGCCAAGATCGCCCGCTCCGCCGGCGCCCGCGTCCAGCTGGTCGCCAAGGAGGGCGCGATGGCCCAGCTCCGGATGCCCTCCGGCGAGATCCGCAACGTCGACGCGCGCTGCCGCGCGACGATCGGCGAGGTCGGCAACGCCGAGCAGAGCAACATCAGCTGGGGCAAGGCCGGCCGCATGCGGTGGAAGGGCAAGCGCCCGACCGTCCGCGGTGTCGTCATGAACCCGGTGGACCACCCGCACGGTGGTGGAGAGGGCCGGACCTCCGGTGGCCGTCACCCGGTCAGCCCGTGGGGCCAGCCCGAGGGTCGTACCCGCAAGCCCAACAAGCCCAGCGACAAGATGATCGTGCGTCGTCGCCGGACCGGCAAGAAGCGCTGAGTTTAGGAGCAGTCCGAAGAATGCCTCGCAGCCTGAAGAAGGGCCCGTTCGTCGACGACCACCTCACCAAGAAGGTGGACGCGCAGAACGAGGCCGGAACCAAGAACGTCATCAAGACCTGGTCCCGCCGGTCGATGATCACCCCCGACATGCTCGGCCACACCCTCGCGGTCCACGACGGCCGCAAGCACGTCCCGGTCTTCGTGACCGAGTCGATGGTCGGCCACAAGCTCGGTGAGTTCGCTCCGACCCGCACGTTCAAGGGTCACGAGAAGGACGACAGGAAGGGTCGCCGGCGATGACGACCACCACGAACAGCACGGAAGAAGGATTCGTCATGGAAGCCAAGGCGCAGGCGCGGTTCGTCCGCGTGACGCCGATGAAGGCGCGCCGTGTCGTCGACCTGATCCGGGGCAAGAGCGTCCCGGAGGCCCAGGCCCTGATGCGGTTCGCGCCGCAGAGCGCCAGCGAGCCGGTGCTCAAGGTCCTGAACAGCGCGGTCGCCAACGCCCGTCACGCCGCGGACAACGCGGGCTCGGGCATCGACGAGGCCCGCCTCGTCGTGGCCTCCGCCTACGTCGACGAGGGCCCGACCATGAAGCGTTTCCGTCCGCGGGCCCAGGGCCGCGCGAGCCGGATCAACAAGCGCACCAGCCACATCACCGTGGTTGTCGCCGAGCAGACCAAGGGAGGTGCCCGCTGATGGGGCAGAAGATCAACCCGAACGGCTACCGCCTGGGCATCACGACCGACCACCGCAGCCGCTGGTTCGCCGACTCCACCAAGGAGGGTCAGCGCTACCGCGACTACGTGAAGGAAGACGTCGCGATCCGTGAGCTGCTGTCGACCGGCATGGACCGGGCCGGCATCTCCAAGGTCGAGATCGAGCGCACCCGGGACCGCGTCCGCGTGGACATCCACACCGCCCGCCCGGGGATCGTCATCGGTCGCCGCGGCGCCGAGGCCGACCGCCTGCGCGGCGCGCTGGAGAAGCTGACCGGCAAGCAGGTGCAGCTCAACATCCTCGAGGTCAAGAACCCCGAGGTGGATGCCCAGCTCGTCGCCCAGGGCATCGCCGAGCAGCTCGCCGCCCGCGTGACCTTCCGTCGCGCGATGCGCAAGGGTATGCAGTCGGCGCTGCGGGCCGGTGCCAAGGGCATCCGGATCCAGTGCTCGGGCCGCCTCGGCGGCGCCGAGATGTCCCGCTCGGAGTTCTACCGCGAGGGGCGGGTGCCGCTGCACACGCTGCGCGCGAACATCGACTACGGCCTCTACGAGGCCAAGACGACCTTCGGCCGGATCGGCGTCAAGGTCTGGATCTACAAGGGCGACCTGACCGCCAAGGAGCTCGCGCGCGAGGAGGCCCAGGCCCCCAGCGGTCGCGGTGACCGTCGCGGCGGGCGTGGCGGCCGTGGTGGTGCCGGCGGCGGCGGCGAGCGCCGTGGCCGCGCCCCGCGCCGCGACGAGGCGAGCAGCGCTGCGGAGATCACCTCCGCCGCCTCCTCGTCGGAGTCCGCCCCCCAGACCGAGTCGGCCGCGGCCACCACCGCGACCTCCGAGGGAGGGCAGTCCTGATGTTGATCCCCCGTCGCGTCAAGCACCGCAAGCAGCACCACCCCGGCCGCTCCGGCATGGCCAAGGGCGGCACGCAGCTCGCGTTCGGTGACTACGGCATCCAGGCGCTCGCGCCGGCCTACGTCACCAACCGGCAGATCGAGTCCGCTCGTATCGCCATGACCCGCTACATCAAGCGAGGCGGAAAGGTGTGGATCAACATCTACCCCGACCGTCCGCTGACCAAGAAGCCCGCCGAGACCCGCATGGGTTCCGGCAAGGGCTCGCCCGAGTGGTGGGTGGCCAACGTCAAGCCGGGCCGCGTGATGTTCGAGCTGTCCGGTGTGTCCGAGGACGTCGCCCGCGAGGCGTTGCGTCTGGCGATGCACAAGCTGCCCATGAAGACCCGTTTCGTCTCCCGTGAGGGTGGTGACATCTGATGGCTGTCGGTTCTGACAACCTGACCCCCGAGCAGCTGCGCGGCCTGGAGGACGGCCCCCTGGCCGACGCTCTGGCCGAGGCCAAGAAGGAGCTGTTCAACCTGCGCTTCCAGTCCGCCACCGGGCAGCTGGAGAGCCACGGCCGGCTGCGGGCGGTCCGCAAGGACATCGCCCGCATCTACACCGAGATGCGCGAGCGCGAGCTCGGCATCGGCCGTGAGTCCGACGAGAACGAGAAGGTGGGCTGAGCATGAGCGAGAGCACCCAGACCCAGGCCGACGCCACCGCTGAGGGTGTCGAGGCCCACGAGCCGAGCGAGAGCTCGCTCGGGCACGGCGGCGACCGCAACTACCGCAAGGTTCGCCAGGGCTACGTCGTCAGCGACAAGATGGACAAGACGGTCGTCGTCCAGGTCGAGGACCGCGTCAAGCACGGCCTCTACGGCAAGGTCCTGCGCACGACCAACAAGGTCAAGGCGCACGACGAGGACAACACCGCCGGCGTCGGCGACCGCGTCCTCATCATGGAGACCCGACCGCTGTCAGCCACCAAGCGCTGGCGTCTGGTCGAGATCCTGGAGAAGGCCAAGTAAGAACACCCCCGGGGGGCTCACGCCCCCCGGTGCACACCCCACACCACGACGTCTGGCCAGGCTCACGGCATACCGCGTGAGAACCAGCCGGCAGTAGGAGAACGAACAGTGATCCAGCAGGAGTCGCGACTGCGCGTCGCCGACAACACCGGTGCCAAGGAGCTTCTGTGCATCCGTGTGCTCGGTGGCTCCGGGCGCCGCTACGCAGGCATCGGGGACACCATCGTGGCCACCGTCAAGGACGCCATCCCCGGCGGCAACGTCAAGAAGGGCGACGTCGTCAAGGCGGTCATCGTGCGCACCCGCAAGGAGCGCCGTCGCCCCGACGGCAGCTACATCCGTTTCGACGAGAACGCCGCGGTCATCCTCAAGAACGACGGTGACCCCCGCGGTACCCGCATCTTCGGCCCGGTGGGCCGCGAGCTGCGCGACAAGCGATTCATGCGGATCGTCTCGCTCGCGCCGGAGGTGATCTGAGGACATGGCGAAGATGAAGATCAAGAAGAACGACCTGGTGCAGGTCATCGCCGGCAAGGACAAGGGCCTGCAGGGCCGCGTCATCGCCGTGCACACCGAGACCGACCGCGTCCTCGTCGAGGGCGTCAACCGCATCACCAAGCACACCCGTGCCGGTGGGCAGCGCGGCGTCAACACCGGTGGCATCCAGGTCCAGGAGGCCCCCATCCACGTGTCCAACGTGATGGTGGTCGACCCGGAGACCAAGAAGCCGACCCGGATCAGGACGCGCGTCGAGACGGTCGACCGGGATGGCCGCGAGAAGACGGTGCGCACCCGCGTCGCGGTGCGCTCGGGTAAGGACCTGTGAGCATGACTGACACGATCACCGACAACGAGACCGAGCAGACCCCGGCGGGCGCTGCCCCCGCGCCGCGGCTCCGGAGCCGCTACCGCGAGGACATCGTGCCGGCCATGTCCGAGCAGTTCGGCTACGCCAACCCGATGCAGGTCCCCGGCCTGGTCAAGATCACGGTCAACATGGGCGTGGGCGAGGCGGCCCGGGACAGCAAGCTCATCGAGGGCGCGATCCGCGACCTGGCCACGATCACCGGTCAGAAGCCGTCGGTCACCAAGGCCCGCAAGTCGATCGCCCAGTTCAAGCTGCGCGAGGGTATGCCGATCGGCGCCCACGTGACGCTGCGTGGCGACCGCATGTGGGAGTTCCTCGACCGGCTGCTGGCGCTGGCGCTGCCGCGCATCCGCGACTTCCGCGGCCTGTCGCCGCGCCAGTTCGACGGCAACGGCAACTACACCTTCGGCCTCAACGAGCAGTCCATGTTCCACGAGATCGACCAGGACAAGATCGACCGCGTCCGCGGCATGGACATCACGGTCGTGACCACCGCCAAGACCGACGACGAGGGTCGGGCGCTGCTCAAGCACCTGGGCTTCCCGTTCAAGGAGAACTGATGGCCAAGACCGCGCTGATCAACAAGGCCAACCGCAAGCCGAAGTTCAAGGTGCGCGCCTACACCCGCTGCCAGCGGTGTGGCCGCCCGCACTCGGTCTACCGCAAGTTCGGCCTGTGCCGTATCTGCCTGCGCGAGATGGCGCACCGGGGCGAGCTCCCCGGCGTGACCAAGTCGAGCTGGTGACGGCGGGGCACCCGCCCCGGCCGACGGCATACCGCACCACCTGCACCTGAGAAACCACCACCTGGAACATCGAAGGTCGCCCGGGACACCCGGGGGAAACCGCGATGAGAAAGGGCACGAAGCCCATGACCATGACCGACCCGATCGCGGACATGCTGACCCGGATCCGGAACGCCAACTCGGCGCACAAGGACCAGGTCTCCATGCCGTTCTCGAAGCTGAAGGCCACCATCGCCGAGATCCTCAAGGCCGAGGGGTACATCGCCTCCTGGTCCTCTGCGGAGGCCGAGGTGGGCAGCACGCTGATCATCGACCTCAAGTACGGACCCAACCGGGAGCGCTCCATCGCCGGTGTGCGACGCGTGTCCAAGCCGGGCCTGCGCGTCTACGCGAAGTCCACCAACCTGCCCCGCGTGCTGGGCGGCCTGGGCGTGGCGATCATCTCCACGTCCTCGGGCCTGCTCACCGACCGCCAGGCGGCCGAGAAGGGCGTCGGCGGCGAAGTGCTCGCCTACGTCTGGTGACCCGGAGCAGAAGGTAAGGAGCAGAGAACAATGTCTCGAATCGGACGACTCCCCGTCACCGTGCCCTCCGGGGTGGACGTGGCCATCGAGGGCTCGACCGTCACGGTCAAGGGCCCCAAGGGTCAGCTCGCGCTCGACGTGGTCGAGCCCATCTCCGTCGCCGCCGGCGAGGACGGCAGCATCGAGGTGACCCGCCCGGACGACGAGCGTGACTCGCGGTCCCGGCACGGCCTGACCCGCAGCCTCATCGCCAACATGGTGGAGGGTGTGACCAACGGCTACACCAAGAAGCTGGAGATCCACGGCACGGGATACCGCGTGGTGGCCCGGGGCAGCGACCTGGAGTTCGCGCTCGGCTACAGCCACCCCATCCTCATCACGGCCCCGGAGGGCATCACCTTCCAGGTCGAGAACCCCACCCGGTTCTCGGTCACGGGCATCGACAAGCAGCAGGTCGGCGAGGTCGCCGCGAACATCCGCAAGCTGCGCCGCCCCGACCCCTACAAGGGCAAGGGCGTGCGCTACGAGGGTGAGCGCATCCGCCGCAAGGTCGGAAAGGCTGGTAAGTAAGCCATGGCACAGATCGTCAAGCGCGCCAAGAGCAAGAACGCCGCGCGGGGCCGCCGCCACACGCGGCTGCGCAAGAAGGTCACCGGGACCGCGCAGCGGCCCCGCATCGTGGTCAACCGCTCCTCGCGGCACGTCTTCGTGCAGCTGGTGGACGACACCCGCAGCGCGACGCTCGCGTCCGCCTCGACCATGGAGGCAGACCTGCGCTCCGCGGAGGGCGACAAGACCGCCAAGGCCAAGCGGGTCGGCGAGCTGCTCGCCGAGCGCGCGAAGGCGGCCGGCGTCGACGCCGCGGTCTTCGACCGTGGTGGCAGCCGTTACGCCGGCCGGGTGGCCGCGATCGCGGAGGGCGCCCGCGAGGGCGGCCTGTCGCTCTGACAGACCCCGACAGACAAGCAAGGAAAGAGGAACCTTCCTATGGCTGGTGACTTCCAGCGCCGCGGCTCCGGTGGCAGCTCTGCCTCCGGTGACGCCCGCGACAACCGTCGGGGCGGCCGCGACAACAACCGAGACAACCGTGACGGCCGTGGTGGCCGTGGCGGGCGTGACGACGACCGCAACCAGTACCTGGAGCGCGTCGTCACCATCAACCGCGTGGCCAAGGTCGTCAAGGGCGGCCGCCGCTTCAGCTTCACCGCGCTCGTCGTGGTGGGTGACGGCGACGGCACCGTCGGCGTCGGCTACGGCAAGGCCAAGGAGGTGCCCGCGGCGATCTCCAAGGGCGTGGAGGAGGCCAAGAAGAACTTCTTCCGCGTGCCCCGCATCGCCGGCACCATCCCGCACCCCATCCAGGGCGAGGACGCCGCGGGCGTCGTCATGCTGAAGCCGGCGAGCCCCGGTACCGGTGTCATCGCCGGTGGCCCGGTGCGCGCCGTGCTCGAGTGCGCCGGCATCCACGACGTGCTCAGCAAGTCGCTCGGGTCGAGCAACTCCATCAACATCGTCCACGCCACCGTGGCGGCCCTGCAGGGCCTGGAGCAGCCGGAGTCGGTCGCGGCCCGTCGGGGCAAGTCCCTCGAGGACGTCGCCCCGCACGCGATGCTCCGGGCGCGCGCCGAGGCTGCCGCCGAGGCGAAGGCAGGTGCCTGATGAGCAAGCTCAAGGTGACCCAGATCAAGTCCACCGTCGGCACGAAGCACATGCACCGGGAGACCGTCCGGAGCCTGGGCCTGAAGCGGATCGGTGACACCGTCGTCAAGGAGGACCGCCCGGAGTTCCGGGGCATGGTCCGCACGGTCGCCCACCTGGTGACCGTGGAGGAGGTTGACTGATATGGCCGACAGCACCGCCCGCCGCGAGGCGGCCGCGCTCAAGGTCCACCACCTGCGTCCGGCCCCCGGGGCGAAGACCGCCAAGACCCGCGTGGGTCGCGGCGAGGCGTCCAAGGGCAAGACCGCGGGTCGCGGCACCAAGGGCACCAAGGCCCGCTACCAGGTGCCCGAGACCTTCGAGGGTGGACAGACCCCGATGCACATGCGGCTCCCGAAGCTGCGCGGGTTCACGAACCCGTTCAAGGTGAGCTACCAGGTGGTCAACCTGGACACCCTCGCCTCCCTCTTCCCCGAGGGGGGCACCGTCGGGCCCGCCGACCTGGTGGCCAAGGGCGCGGTCCGCAAGGGCCAGCCGGTCAAGGTCCTGGGCACCGGCGAGGTCTCCGTCAAGCTCGACGTGACCGCCGCCCGGTTCTCGGCCTCCGCCAAGGAGAAGATCGAGGCGGCCGGCGGCACCACCACCGAGGCCTGACCAGAGCCATCCGCACGGCCAATCCACGTGAGGTCCTGCGTCGCCACGGCGACCGCAGGGCCTCACGTGCTTTCCGACCCACCGCCCGCCGGTGTTATCGTCAACGACGATCCATGGCTCGTCACCGGGCCTGACCGTCGCCCCGACGCGCCGCGCGAGTCGACCGGCCCCTCAGGAGGACCTGAATGCTCTCCGCCTTCGTGCGCGCGTTCAAGACGCCGGATCTTCGCAAGAAGATCCTCTTCACGCTCGCGATCATGGCGCTCTACCGCCTCGGGACGCACATCCCGACCCCCGGCGTGGACTACGGCCTGGTCCAGCAGTGCCTCAACACCGCCGAGCTGTCGGGCAACGTGCTGGGTATGGTCAACCTCTTCTCCGGCGGCGCCATGGTGCAGCTGTCGGTCTTCGCGCTCGGCATCATGCCGTACATCACCGCGGCCATCATCGTCCAGCTGCTCACCGTGGTCATCCCACGCTTCGAGCAGCTGAAGAAGGAGGGGCAGGCCGGGCAGACCAAGATGACGCAGTACACCCGCTACCTCACGATCGGGCTCGCGGTGCTGCAGGCGTCCACCCTGGTGACGATCGCCCGGGAGCCCGCCCGGCTCTTCGGTGCGGCGTGCACTTCGGTCATGCCGGACGAGGGCATCTGGACCCTCTCCCTCATGGTGCTCACGATGACCGCCGGCACCGGCCTCATCATGTGGCTGGGGGAGCTCATCACGGAGAAGGGCGTCGGCAACGGTATGTCGCTGCTCATCTTCATCTCCATCGCGGCCGGCTTCCCGGCGGCGCTCGGCGCGATCTACCAGAGCTCGGTGACCACCTTTGTCCTGGTGATGCTCCTGGGCCTGGTCATCATGACCCTCGTCGTCTACGTCGAGCAGTGCCAGCGCCGGATCCCGGTGCAGTACGCCAAGCGGATGATTGGCCGGCGGCAGTACGGCGGGACCTCGACCTACATCCCGCTCAAGCTCAACATGGCCAACGTCATCCCGATCATCTTCGCCAGCTCGATCCTCATGCTTCCCTCGCTGCTGGCCAACTTCAACCGCCCGACGGAGGCCGGTGCCACGGCACCGGGCTGGGTGACCTTCATCGACCGCTTCCTGTCGATGGGGGCGACCGGCTCCGGGACGCACTGGCTCTACATGATCCTGTATGCCGCGATGATCATCTTCTTCTGCTTCTTCTACACCTCGGTGACCTTCAACCCGACCGAGGTGGCGGACAACATGAAGCGCTACGGCGGGTTCATCCCGGGCATCCGCGCGGGGCGCCCGACGGCGGAGTACCTCGAGTACGTCATCAACCGGATCACCACCCCTGGCGCGCTCTACCTCGCCGGCCTGGCGCTCATCCCGCTCATCGCGTTCAACGTGATGGGGGTGGCCAACTTCCCGCTGGGCGGCGCGTCCATCCTCATCATCGTGGGTGTCGGTCTGCAGACCGTGAAGCAGATCGAGTCCCAGCTCCAGCAGCACGACTACGAAGGGTTCCTCCGCTGATGCGACTGATCATGCTCGGACCGCCCGGGGCCGGCAAGGGCACCCAGGCCGTCCACGTCTCGGCCACCCACGGCATCCCCGCGATCTCCACCGGCGACATCTTCCGCGCCAACATCAAGGACGAGACCGAGCTGGGGCTGCAGGTGAAGCAGATCACGTCCTCCGGCGGCTACGTCCCGGACGAGATCACCAACGCCATCGTCCGCGACCGTCTCGCCCAGGACGACGCCGCGCAGGGCTTCCTCCTCGACGGCTACCCGCGCACCACCGGTCAGGTGGAGGCGCTGGACGAGATGCTCGGCGACGCCGGGCACCAGCTGGACGCCGTGGTGGAGCTCACCGTCGACACCGACGAGGTGGTGCAGCGGCTCCTGGCCCGGGCCCAGGAGCAGGGTCGCGCCGACGACACCGAGGAGGTCGTGCGGGAGCGGATGCGCCTGTATGCCGAGGAGACCGCGCCGCTGGCCTCGCGCTACAAGGAGCGCGGCCTGCTGCGCCGCGTCGACGGCATGGGCGAGGTCGCCGAGGTGACCGCCCGCATCGAGGCGGCGCTGGAGGACGTCACCCGGTCCGCCCCGAGCGACGTCCCCGCCGACGGGCGCTGATGTCGATCTTCCGTCGCCGGTCCCGCATCCAGGCCAAGACCCCGGACCAGCTGCTCGCCATGAGGCGCGCCGGCCGGGTGGTGGCCGACACCCTGGCGCTGGCCTCGGAGCGGGCCGTGGCCGGTGTCTCGACCGGTGAGCTGGACGCGCTGGCCGAGGACGCCATCCGCAGCAGCGGCGCGGTGCCGAGCTTCCTCGGCTACCACGGGTTCACCGGCAGCCTGTGCATCTCGGTCAACGACGAGGTGGTCCACGGCATACCGGGGGAGCGGGTGCTCGCCGACGGCGACCTCGTCTCGATCGACTGCGGGGCCATCGTCGAGGGCTGGCACGGTGACGCGGCGATCAGCCTGGTCGTCGGGGGCAGGGACCGCGGCACCCCGGCGGACCTGGCCCTCATGGACGACACCGAGGCCTCGCTCTGGGCGGGGATGGCAGCCCTGCGTCCCGGCGGCCGGCTCTTCGACGTGGGGGACGCGGTCGAGGCCAGCGTCGACGGCGCGCTCGAGCGCCGTCGCGCCGAGGGCGTCCCCGGGGTGGACGTCTACGGCATCCTCGAGGACTACACCGGGCACGGCATCGGCCGCGAGATGCACATGGACCCGCACGTGCCGAACTACGGCGTGAGCGCACCGGGCCCCACGGTGCCCTCCGGCGCGACGCTGGCGGTCGAGCCGATGGTCACCCTCGGCAGCATCGAGACACGGACGCTGGAGGACGACTGGACCGTCGTCACCAGCGACGGCAGCCGGGCCGCGCACTGGGAGCACACCGTGGCGGTCACCGACGACGGCCTGTGGGTGCTCACGGCCGTCGACGGGGGAGCGGCCGGCCTGGAGCGGGTCGGCGCACGCTTCGCCCCCCTCGCCGACTGACCCGACTGCGGTCACCTTCCTGCAACCTCCATCACCCTCCAGCGCGATGGAGGTTGCAGGAAGGTGACCGCAGTCCGACGAGGCCGGCGATTGGCCTTGGGGGTTGCCCTTCCCGTACGATGGTGCGTCGGCCCTGCGTGGGCCGAGACCAAGCAATACAGGGAATGTGGAGGACATGGCGAAGAAGGACGGCGTCATTGAGATCGAGGGCACGGTTGTCGAGGCCCTCCCGAACGCGAACTTCCGGGTCGAGCTGACCAACGGTCACGTTGTGCTGGCTCACATCTCCGGGAAGATGCGGCAGCACTACATCCGGATCCTCCCCGAGGACCGGGTCGTGGTGGAGCTCAGCCCGTACGACCTGACCCGCGGTCGCATCGTCTTCCGTTACCGCTGAGTCGCGACGGCCCCAGGGCCGTCCGTCCCGGCACCATCCCCTGATCAGATCCCTCCACCCGAAGGCAGGAAGCCATGAAGGTTCAGCCGAGCGTGAAGAAGATCTGCGACAAGTGCAAGGTGATCCGCCGTCACGGCCGGGTCATGGTGATCTGCGACAACCTGCGCCACAAGCAGCGCCAGGGCTGAGCAGAGAGCGATCCGCGCGCGTCGCAGCTTCGATGCGTCCGCACGACCACAACTGAATACACAGATGACGCAGTACCCGACCCCCGCCGACCGGCGGGACGTCACCTCCGGCCGCGAGAGCCGGGGACCGCGGGCGATCGAGCCCACCAGACGATGCGGACCGGTGCTGCACCAGACTCTCGCACGATTTCCAAGGAGCACTGCCAGATGGCACGACTCATCGGTGTCGACCTGCCGCGCGACAAGCGCGTCGAGGTCGCTCTCACCTACATCTTCGGCGTGGGACGCACCCGCGCCGCCTCGACGCTGGAGGCCACCGGAGTGGACCCCTCCATCCGCGTCAAGGACCTGACGGAAGAGCAGCTGGTCGCCCTGCGTGACCACCTCGAGGGCAGCTTCCGCCTCGAGGGTGACCTGCGCCGTGAGGTGGCCGCCGACATCCGCCGCAAGGTCGAGATCGGCAGCTACCAGGGCCTGCGGCACCGCCGCGGTCTCCCGGTGCACGGTCAGCGCACGAAGACCAACGCGCGGAGCCGCAAGGGCCCCAAGCGCACGGTCGCCGGCAAGAAGAAGGCCACCAAGTAGTCACACGTCGGTGGGCCTCGCCCCCGACCACCCCCCGCTGCGGCTCCAGCCCGGACCTCACGTCCGGCCCGGGCGCGCAGCCCACGCTCTTCCGCTAGGAGAAATGCATGCCCCCCAAGAGCCGTCAGGCCACCGGCGCCCGCAAGGTGCGCCGCAAGGAGAAGAAGAACGTCGCCTTCGGGCAGGCTCACATCAAGAGCACGTTCAGCAACACCATCATCTCGATCACCGACCCGACCGGTGCCGTCATCGCCTGGTCCTCCTCGGGCCAGGTCGGCTTCAAGGGGTCGCGCAAGTCGACCCCCTACGCCGCACAGATGGCCGCCGAGGCCGCCGCGCGTCGCGCGATGGACCACGGCATGAAGAAGGTCGACGTCTTCGTCAAGGGCCCGGGCTCGGGCCGCGAGACCGCGATCCGCTCGCTGACCGCCGCCGGCCTCGAGGTCGGCGCGATCTCCGACGTGACGCCCCAGGCGCACAACGGAGTCCGCCCGCCCAAGAAGCGTCGCAACTGACCGCCCCGGAAGGAACCAGGTAAGCATCATGGCCCGTTACACCGGACCCATCACCAAGAAGTCCCGCCGGCTCAAGGTCGACCTCGTCGGTGGCGACAAGAACTTCGACCTGCGCCCCTTCCCCCCGGGGCAGCACGGTCGCCGCCGCAGCCAGGAGAAGGAGTACCTGACCCAGCTGCAGGAGAAGCAGAAGGCCCGCTTCACCTATGGCGTCATGGAGAAGCAGTTCCGCCGCTACTACGCCGAGGCGGCCCGTCGCCCCGGCAAGACCGGCGCGAACCTGCTCATCATCCTCGAGTCCCGCCTCGACAACGTGGTCTACCGGGCCGGCCTGGCCCGCACCCGCCGCGCCGCCCGTCAGCTGGTGACCCACGGTCACTTCCTGGTCAACGGCAAGCGCGTCGACGTGCCGAGCTACCGCGTCGAGCAGTACGACATCATCGAGATCCGTCCGCAGTCGGTGGAGACCTTCCCGTTCGAGCTGGCCCGCCAGACCTACGGCGACCGCCCGGTCCCGGCCTGGATGAAGGTCGTGCCCGGCTCGCTCAAGGTGCTCATCCACCAGCTGCCGACCCGGGAGCAGATCGACACGATCCTCACCGAGCAGCTGATCGTCGAGCTCTACTCGAAGAACTGAGCGGGTGGGGGCCGTGCCCCCAGCCATCCCCGCGGGCGGCAGGTATGCGGTGCCCACCGCATACCTGCTCCTCGCCTGTCGGGACCACGGACAGAGGTGGTCCCGGCGCCGGCCCTGCGAGGCCGGCACTCTCTCGCGGCGTCATATAGCGGTCGCCGCAGGAAAGGAACAGAACAGTGCTCATCGCACAGCGCCCCACCCTCACCGAGGAGGTCGTGTCCGACACCCGGTCGCGGTTCGCCCTCGAGCCGCTGGAGCCGGGCTTCGGCTACACCCTCGGCAACTCGCTCCGCCGGACCCTGCTGTCCAGCATCCCGGGTGCCTCGCTCACCAGCATCCGCATCGACGGCGTGCTGCACGAGTTCTCCACGATCCCCGGGGTCAAGGAGGACGTGACCGAGGTCATCCTCAACCTCAAGTCGCTGGTCGTCTCCAGCGAGCACGACGAGCCGGTCGTCATGTACCTGCGCAAGCAGGGTGCCGGCCCGGTCACCGCCGCCGACATCGCCCCGCCGGCCGGTGTGGAGGTCCACAACCCGGACCTGCACCTGGCGACGCTCGGGGAGTCCGGCACCCTCGAGATGGAGATGACCGTCGAGCGCGGCCGCGGCTACGTCTCGGCCCAGCTCAACAAGTCCGGTGAGCAGGAGATCGGCCGCATCCCGGTCGACTCGATCTACTCCCCGGTGCTGGCCGTGACCTACAAGGTCGAGGCCACCCGTGTCGAGCAGCGCACCGACTTCGACCGCCTCGTCATCGACGTCGAGACGAAGAGCTCGATCGCTCCCCGCGACGCCGTCGCGTCGGCCGGGCGCACCCTCGTCGAGCTGTTCGGCCTGGCCCGTGAGCTCAACTCCGAGGCCGAGGGCATCGAGATCGGGCCCTCCGTCGGTGACGGCGCGCTGGCCTCGGACCTGGCGCTCCCGATCGAGGAGCTGGACCTCACCGTGCGGTCCTACAACTGCCTCAAGCGCGAGGGCATCCACAGCGTGGGTGAGCTCGTCGGCCGCAGCGAGGCGGACCTGCTCGACATCCGCAACTTCGGCGCGAAGTCGATCGACGAGGTCAAGGACAAGCTGGCCGAGATGGGGCTGGCGCTCAAGGACAGCCCGCCCGGGTTCGAGGGTGCCGCCTCCTACGAGGACGGCGCCTACGAGGACGAGGGCGACGCCGCCTTCGCCGAGGACGAGCAGTACTGAGACCGAAGAACTAAGGAGAACTCATGCCTTCCCCCAAGAAGGGTCCGCGCCTCGGCGGCGGTCCGGCGCACGAGCGCCTGATCCTATCCAACCTGGCGACTGCTCTCTTCGAGCACGACCGCATCACGACCACCGAGGCCAAGGCCAAGCGGCTGCGCCCGCTCGCCGAGCGCCTCGTGACCTTCGCCAAGCGCGGTGACCTGCACAACCGCCGCAAGGTCCTGGCCATCGTCCGGGACAAGGGCGTCGTGCACCGGCTCTTCACCGAGATCGCGCCGGACGTGGCGGAGCGTCAGGGTGGCTACACCCGCATCACGAAGATCGCGCCGCGCAAGGGCGACAACGCCCCCATGGCCGTGATCGAGCTGGTCCGGGAGCCGGTCGCCAAGAAGGCCGTCGTCACCCAGGCCGAGGGCGCCACGAAGCGCTCGGCCAAGGACCGTGAGGCCGCCGCGATCAGCGATCCTGAGCTCGAGGCGGAGGAGCCGACCACGACCGACGCCGCCGAGGTCGACGAGGCCCAGGCCGAGGTCGAGGCCGCCGACGCCGCCGCCGAGCAGGGCGCCGAGCCGGCCGCCGACGGCGAGCTCACGGAGGTCGCGGACAACGAGGCCGCCGAGGACACCACCGAGGCCGCGATGGTCTCCGGCGGTGCCGACGACGCCGAGCAGCCGGCGGAGGACGACGACACCACGAAGTGAGTCGTCGCGTCCCCGACGCACCGCAGGGCCGCCCATCCCCTGACAGGGGGTGGGCGGCCCTCGTCGTCCCCGCCCGCGGCGCAGGGCAGGATGGGCGGGTGCGCATCCGTCTCGACCTCGCCTACGACGGCACCGACTTCTCCGGGTGGGCCCGGCAGCCCGGGCTGCGTACCGTCGAGGAGACCCTGGCCCTGGCTCTGGCTACGGTGCTGCGCGGCGACCCGCCGAGGCTCACCGTCGGCGGTCGCACCGACGCCGGGGTGCACGCCAGGGGCTCGGTGTGCCACCTGGACGTCGACGAGGCCGCGATGGTCTCCGGCGGTGCCGACGACGCCGAGCAGCCGGCGGAGGACGACGACACCACGAAGTGAGTCGCCGCGTCTGCGACGCACCGGTGGGCCGCCCATCCCCTGACAGGGGGTGGGCGGCCCTCGTCGTCCCCGCCCGCGGCGCAGGGCAGGATGGGCGGGTGCGCATCCGTCTCGACCTCGCCTACGACGGCACCGACTTCTCCGGGTGGGCCCGGCAGCCCGGGCTGCGTACCGTCGAGGAGACCCTGGCCCTGGCTCTGGCTACGGTGCTGCGCGGCGACCCGCCGAGGCTCACCGTCGGCGGTCGCACCGACGCCGGGGTGCACGCCAGGGGCTCGGTGTGCCACCTGGACGTCGACGAGGCCGCGTGGACCCGGCTCCCCGGCCGCTCGGACCGCCCGCCGGGGCAGGCGCTCGTGACGCGGTTGCGAGGCGTGCTGCCCGACGACGTCGTGGTCCGGGACGCGACGGAGGTGGACGCGGGCTTCGACGCCCGTTTCTCCGCGCTGCGGCGCCGCTACAGCTACCGGCTGCTGGACCGGCCCGAGCTGGCCGACCCGCTGCGGCGACGGGACACCGTCGTCGTCCGGAGGGAGCTGGACGAGTCAGCCATGGACTCCGCCGCGCGATCGCTGGTCGGGCTGCGCGACTTCGCCGCCTTCTGCAGGCCGCGCGAGGGGGCCACCACCGTGCGGACGCTGCTGGACTACACCTGGTCACGGGGAGAGGACGGGGTGCTCGTGGGGACGGTCG
Source organism: Serinicoccus hydrothermalis (assembly GCF_001685415.1). NCBI lineage: Bacteria > Bacillati > Actinomycetota > Actinomycetes > Micrococcales > Ornithinimicrobiaceae > Serinicoccus > Serinicoccus hydrothermalis. The sequence continues at coordinate 3,190,861 of NZ_CP014989.1, forward strand.
TCGCCGACGCCTTCTGCCACAGCATGGTGCGCGCCCTCGTCGGGGGCGTGGTCCCGGTGGGTGAGGACCGGCGACCGGTGTCGTGGCCGGCGGAGGTGCTCGAGGCGGGGGTACGAGATCCGGCGGTGCGGGTCATGCCGGCGCACGGCCTGTGCCTCGAGGAGATCGTCTATCCCGGCGAGGTCAGCGAGCAGCTGGCCAGGGCGCAGGAGAGTCGGACGACCCGTGCCCCCGTCCGCCCGGGCGACGACACGTCCCCGGGGAGCTAGGGTCGGGTCATGCTGGCCGCCTACGCGCAGGAGACCGACCCGGACGACCCGCTGCGCGGACTCGTCGTCGCCGAACGACCGGACCCGGACCCCGAGCCCGGCTGGCGGGTGCTGCCCGTGGTGGCTGCCGGGCTCAACCATCACGACCTGTGGTCGCTGCGCGGTGTAGGACTGCCCGCCGAGCGCCTGCCGATGATCCTCGGGTGCGACGCGGTGGCGGAGCACCCTGACCTCGGTGAGGTCGTCATCTACCCGGTCGTCCCGGGCACACGGGGCTGGGAGGGGGATCCCACGCTCGACCCGCGCCGTACCTTGCTGTCCGAGCTGCACCAGGGGACGCTCGCGGAGCTCGTGGCGGTGCCGGAGGGTGCGTGGGTGCAGCGCCCCGAGCACCTGAGCGCCACCGAGGCGGCGGCACTGTCGACCTCCTGGCTGACCGCCTACCGCATGCTCTTCTCCCGCGCCCAGGTGCTCCCGGGGGACACCGTCCTCGTCCAGGGGGCGGGCGGGGGAGTCTCGACGGCGCTCATCCAGCTGGGGGCCGCCGCGGGGCTGACGGTCTGGGTGACCGGACGCAGCGAGGCCAAGCGGGAGCGTGCGCTGGGACTCGGCGCAGATCGCACGTTCGAGCCCGGCGAGAGGATGCCGGCACGGGTCGACGCGGTCCTGGAGAGCGTGGGCGCGGCCACCTGGTCCCACTCCGTCAACGCGCTGCGCCCGGGCGGCACGATCGTCGTCTGCGGCGCGACGTCCGGCGACGCACCCGAGAAGGCCGAGCTGACCAAGATCTTCTTCAAGCAGCTGCGCGTGGTCGGCTCGACGATGGGGACCCGGGAGGAGCTCGAGCGGCTGGCGCGCTTCGTCTCACGGACTGGTCTCCGGCCGGCGATGGACGAGACGTATCCCCTGTCGCAGACGGCGCAGGCGCTGGCCCGGATGCGGGACGGAGACGTCGTGGGGCAGCTGGGGATCCAGGTCCGCTGAGCGTCCTGCCGCGGTTTGCACCCGCCCTGCGCGGCCGTGTAGAATAGTGCTTCGCGGCCGACGCGGAAGCGGCGGTCGCCCAGCCTTCACCGGCATCCTCCACGACGCAGTCCAGATCACGGATTTGGCTCCGGCGCGGCAGGTCAGGTAGGCTGGAGAGGTTGCCCCGCAGCGGGACCGCCCCACCAAGGACGGCTCGTCGGTGTGTGTCCGATTCTTGAGAACTCAACAGCGTGTTTGTTTTTTGATGCCATGTTTTGTTTTGCCATGGCCTGCCCCACCCCCGTGGGGTGTGGTTGTGGTTTGTTGCCGGGTTTGTCTGGCTTTCCGAGGCTCATTTTATGGGTTTTTGGTTTTTTCGGAGAGTTTGATCCTGGCTCAGGACGAACGCTGGCGGCGTGCTTAACACATGCAAGTCGAACGCTGAAGCTCCAGCTTGCTGGGGTGGATGAGTGGCGAACGGGTGAGTAACACGTGAGTAACCTGCCCTCCACTTCGGGATAAGCACTGGAAACGGTGTCTAATACTGGATGTGACATCAGCCTGCATGGGTTGGTGTGGAAAGATTTTTTGGTGGTGGATGGACTCGCGGCCTATCAGCTTGTTGGTGGGGTAATGGCCTACCAAGGCGACGACGGGTAGCCGGCCTGAGAGGGTGACCGGCCACACTGGGACTGAGACACGGCCCAGACTCCTACGGGAGGCAGCAGTGGGGAATATTGCACAATGGGCGAAAGCCTGATGCAGCGACGCCGCGTGAGGGATGACGGCCTTCGGGTTGTAAACCTCTTTCAGCCTTGACGAAGCCCTTTTGGGGTGACGGTAGGGGCAGAAGAAGCACCGGCTAACTACGTGCCAGCAGCCGCGGTAATACGTAGGGTGCGAGCGTTGTCCGGAATTATTGGGCGTAAAGAGCTTGTAGGCGGTTTGTCGCGTCTGCTGTGAAAGCCCGGGGCTTAACTCCGGGTCTGCAGTGGGTACGGGCAGGCTAGAGTGTGGTAGGGGAGACTGGAATTCCTGGTGTAGCGGTGGAATGCGCAGATATCAGGAGGAACACCGATGGCGAAGGCAGGTCTCTGGGCCATTACTGACGCTGAGAAGCGAAAGCGTGGGGAGCGAACAGGATTAGATACCCTGGTAGTCCACGCCGTAAACGTTGGGCGCTAGGTGTGGGTCCCATTCCACGGGGTCCGTGCCGCAGCTAACGCATTAAGCGCCCCGCCTGGGGAGTACGGCCGCAAGGCTAAAACTCAAAGGAATTGACGGGGGCCCGCACAAGCGGCGGAGCATGCGGATTAATTCGATGCAACGCGAAGAACCTTACCAAGGCTTGACATACACCGGACGACTGCAGAGATGTGGTTTCCCTTTGTGGCTGGTGTACAGGTGGTGCATGGTTGTCGTCAGCTCGTGTCGTGAGATGTTGGGTTAAGTCCCGCAACGAGCGCAACCCTCGTTCCATGTTGCCAGCAACACCTTTTGGGTGGTTGGGGACTCATGGGAGACTGCCGGGGTCAACTCGGAGGAAGGTGGGGATGACGTCAAATCATCATGCCCCTTACGTCTTGGGCTTCACGCATGCTACAATGGCCGGTACAAAGGGCTGCGATCCCGTGAGGGGGAGCGAATCCCAGAAAGCCGGTCTCAGTTCGGATTGGGGTCTGCAACTCGACCCCATGAAGTCGGAGTCGCTAGTAATCGCAGATCAGCAACGCTGCGGTGAATACGTTCCCGGGCCTTGTACACACCGCCCGTCAAGTCACGAAAGTCGGTAACACCCGAAGCCGGTGGCCTAACCCCCTTTGTGGGGAGGGAGCTGTCGAAGGTGGGACTGGTGATTGGGACTAAGTCGTAACAAGGTAGCCGTACCGGAAGGTGCGGCTGGATCACCTCCTTTCTAAGGAGCATCGTTCACACCCGCCACCTGGTGGTGGGTGTGGGTGGCCTCGTGGTGCACCCGAGTGTGGTGCCCGGGGTTGCTCGTGGGTGGAACATCGAAGAACTGTCGCTGCACCTGTGTGTGCTGCTGATCGGTCGAGTACGGCCACGTGTCCTTGCTTCTCCCTTGGTGGAGGGGCCGGGATGCTGTGGTGGGGAAAGGCCGGCTGGTGGTGGCTGGGTGTGGTGCAAGCACGCTGTTGGGTCCTGAAGGATCGGACCCCCTGTGCACCTGGACCGCCGCTGTTGGTGGTGGTCGGGGTGTGGGGGGTTGGGTTTTTCTGGTGGCTGGGGCTCACCCTGGTGGTCGTACCCGTTCATTCCCTCCTCGCTGTTGTGTGTGGGGTGGGGGTGGGTGTGTGGCGGCCGGTGGTGGTGGGTGGCTGGTTGTTGGTTGAGAACTGTACAGTGGACGCGAGCATCTGTATCTTTGTGGCTTTTTTGTTAAGTTTTTAAGAGCGCACGGTGGATGCCTTGGCACGAGGAACCGAAGAAGGACGTAGGAATCTGCGATAAGCCTCGGGGAGTCGATAACCAGACTGTGATCCGAGGGTGTCCGAATGGGGAAACCCGGCCAGCTTCATCGCTGGTCACCCGCACCTGAATGTATAGGGTGTGTGGAGGGAACGTGGGGAAGTGAAACATCTCAGTACCCACAGGAAGAGAAAACAACATGTGATTCCGTGAGTAGTGGCGAGCGAAAGCGGATGAGGCTAAACCGTAGTTGTGTGATACCTGGTAGGGGTTGCAGCTGCGGGGTTGTGGGAGCGTGACTGACCGGGACTACCATCCTGGTGCGTAGTGAGAAATCGTGTGGTGTAGGTGAAGGGTCTGGAAAGGCCTGGCGTAGACGGTGAGACCCCGGTAGCCGAAACACCCGCGACTGCGTGTTGCGCCTCCCGAGTAGTACGGGGCCCGAGAAATCTCGTACGAATCTGGCAGGACCACCTGCTAAGCCTAAATATTACCTCGTGACCGATAGCGGACAAGTACCGTGAGGGAAAGGTGAAAAGTACCCCGGGAGGGGAGTGAAATAGTTCCTGAAACCGTGCGCTTACAATCCGTCGGGGCTCACACCTTGTGTGTGGGTGACGGCGTGCCTTTTGAAGAATGAGCCTGCGAGTTAGTGCTCAGTGGCGAGGTTAACCCGTGTGGGGGAGCCGTAGCGAAAGCGAGTCCGAACAGGGCGTATGAGTCGCTGGGTCTAGACCCGAAGCGGAGTGATCTACCCATGGCCAGGGTGAAGCGCGGGTAAGACCGCGTGGAGGCCCGAACCCACTTAGGTTGAAAACTGAGGGGATGAGCTGTGGGTAGGGGTGAAAGGCCAATCAAACTCCGTGATAGCTGGTTCTCCCCGAAATGCATTTAGGTGCAGCGTCATGTGTTTCTTGCCGGAGGTAGAGCTACTGGATGGCTGATGGGCCTTACCGGGTTACTGACGTCAGCCAAACTCCGAATGCCGGTAAGTGAGAGCATGGCAGTGAGACTGCGGGGGATAAGCTTCGTAGTCGAGAGGGAAACAGCCCAGATCACCAGCTAAGGTCCCTAAGCGTGTGCTAAGTGGGAAAGGATGTGGAGTTGCGAAGACAACCAGGAGGTTGGCTTAGAAGCAGCCACCCTTGAAAGAGTGCGTAATAGCTCACTGGTCAAGTGATTCCGCGCCGACAATGTAGCGGGGCTCAAGCACACCACCGAAGCTGTGGCACCAGCACTTTCGCTCAGCATCACCCTGGGTGGTGTTCAGGCGTGCTGGTGGGTAGGGGAGCGTCGTGCCGGGAGTGAAGCATCCGAGTGATCGAGGTGTGGATCCGGCACGAGTGAGAATGCAGGCATGAGTAGCGAATGAAGAGTGAGAAACTCTTCCGCCGAATCACCAAGGGTTCCAGGGTCAAGCTAATCTGCCCTGGGTAAGTCGGGACCTAAGGCGAGGCCGACAGGCGTAGTCGATGGACATCCGGTTGATATTCCGGAACCGGCGAAGAACCGCCCAGTACCGAGGCCGGGGATGCTGAGCGCCTGAAGCCACCCACAACCTTGACCGTTCGCGGTCGGGGGCGGGTGGTGGAACGCGTGACCCAATCCGGTAGTAGGTAAGCGATGGAAGGACGCAGGAAGGTAGCCTCCGCGTGGCGATGGTTGTCCACGTCGAAGAGCGCAGGGCCGGGGAGTGGTAAGTCCGCCCCAGTAGTGCCCGAGGCTTGATCGTGACCGCGTATGCGGGAAGCAGGGTGATCCTATGCTGCCAAGAAAAGTTCCTAGCGAGGTTCGAGCCGCCCGTACCCCAAACCGACTCAGGTGGTGAGGTAGAGAATACCGAGGCGATCGAGTGAATCGTGGTTAAGGAATTCGGCAAAATGCCCCCGTAACTTCGGGAGAAGGGGGGCCCGAGACGTGAAACCCCTTGCGGGTTAGCGTTGAGGGCCGCAGAGACCAGGGAGAAGCGACTGTTTACTAAAAACACAGGTCCGTGCGAAGTCGCAAGACGATGTATACGGACTGACGCCTGCCCGGTGCTGGAACGTTAAGGGGACGGGTCAACCCATTCGTGGGTGAAGCTCTGAACTTAAGCGCCAGTAAACGGCGGTGGTAACTATAACCATCCTAAGGTAGCGAAATTCCTTGTCGGGTAAGTTCCGACCTGCACGAATGGCGTAACGACTTCTCCACTGTCTCAACCGCGAACTCGGCGAAATTGCACTACGAGTAAAGATGCTCGTTACGCGCAGCAGGACGGAAAGACCCCGGGACCTTTACTATAGCTTGGTATTGGTGTTCGGTACGGCTTGTGTAGGATAGGTGGGAGACTGTGAAGCAGCCACGCCAGTGGTTGTGGAGTCAACGTTGAAATACCACTCTGGTCGTTCTGGATTCCTAACCTCGGTCCGTGATCCGGATCAGGGACAGTGCCTGGTGGGTAGTTTAACTGGGGCGGTTGCCTCCCAAAAAGTAACGGAGGCGCCCAAAGGTTCCCTCAGCCTGGTTGGCAATCAGGTGTCGAGTGTAAGTGCACAAGGGAGCTTGACTGTGAGACAGACATGTCGAGCAGAGACGAAAGTCGGGACTAGTGACCCGACGGTGGCTCGTGGAAGCGCCGTCGCTCAACGGATAAAAGGTACCCCGGGGATAACAGGCTGATCCTGCCCAAGAGCTCATATCGACGGCATGGTTTGGCACCTCGATGTCGGCTCGTCGCATCCTGGGGCTGGAGTCGGTCCCAAGGGTTGGGCTGTTCGCCCATTAAAGCGGTACGCGAGCTGGGTTTAGAACGTCGTGAGACAGTTCGGTCCCTATCCGCTGCGCGCGCAGGAAACTTGAGAAGAGCTGTCCCTAGTACGAGAGGACCGGGATGGACGAACCACTGGTGTGTCAGTTGTTCCGCCAGGAGCACCGCTGATTAGCTACGTTCGGACGTGATAACCGCTGAAAGCATCTAAGCGGGAAGCACACTTCAAGATGAGGTTTCCAACACCCATTGGGTGGAGAGGCTCCCAGCTAGACTACTGGGTTGATAGGCCGGACGTGGAAGCACAGCAATGTGCGTAGCTGACCGGTACTAATAAGCCGACAACTTAACAAAACACACCCACAGGGGGCTTCGCCCCCCGTGAACCCCCAAAGACACACCAGATCGCTCGCGTCCACTGCACGGTTCCCGACCCACAAACACACCCCCACCACGCGTGTGTGAACATGGTCGATATTGTTACGGCGGTCATAGCGTCAGGGAAACGCCCGGTCACATTCCGAACCCGGAAGCTAAGCCTGACAGCGCCGATGGTACTGCACCGGAAACAGTGTGGGAGAGTAGGACACCGCCGGACCACTATTCACCGAAAGGGCCCACCCACCAGGGTGGGCCCTTTCGCTGTTCCCCCGTCGTCCGAATCCCAGGAGAGCCATGACGCGCCTGCCCCGTCTGCGACGTCTGGCGCGACCACTCGTGCCGGCACGGGTGCGCGAGCGGCGCGCCGAGGCGAGGCGGGAGGCAGCCGAGCAAGCGCGCAGGGAGCGGGCGGAGGCGCGGGAGCGGGTGAGCGAGGAACGCCGCCTGGCGGCCATCGCGCGTCGTCGGGAGGCCCTGGAGGCGCAGGACCCCAGCATCCGGTTCGTCGAGGGTCATGGGCTGGACGGTCCGGCGCGTGAGGTGACCGAGTTCACCGCCGCGGGGGCGAGCGAGCACAACCTGCGCCTCGTCGTCGACGTGCTCGAGACCGCTGGGATCGACTACTTCCTGGTCCGGGGACGGTCGCGGCTGCGCCACGTTGTGGGGGTCCATGCGCGTGATCGCGCAGCGCTGCTGCGGGAGATGCGGGAGCGCTATCGTTCGAGTGCGCTGCATGCGGTCAGGCCGGGCGCGGGGGGACGGGCCCAGGTGCGCAGCGCCTACGTGGACGGCGCGCTGGACGGGCGGATCAAGAGGGGACCGGTCATCCGCTTCGCCGAGCCCGTGCTCTCACCCGCGGGGAGGGTCCTGGCGGGTCTGGACCACGGCTGTGACGTGGAGTTCTGGCGCGACGGGCAGGAGCTGCTCGCGGACGAGGCCGGACGGGAGGGCCTCGCCGGCCTGCGCTGCCAGACACCTCCGGACGCGCTGGCGACGTCGTGGGTGGCGCCGCGCGTCAACCGGGTCGCCGACGTGCTGCCTCCTTCGGCGCGACAGCCTGCGACGCGCACCGTCGCGGGCCGCGACTATCCCACCGTGGAGCCCTTCGCCTGGACGTTGCCGGACGAGGTCGCCTTCCCGGTCGACGTGGTCTACACGTGGGTCGACGGCGACGACCCGGAGCACGCCGCCCGGCGGGCCCGCTACCGCGGCGAGCAGCCCTCGGGGATCGCCGCCAACGCCTCCCGCTACAGCGACCACGACGAGCTGCGCTACTCCCTGCGGTCGCTGCACATGTATGCGCCCTTCGTGCGCCACGTCTACGTCGTGACCGACGACCAGGTCCCCTCCTGGCTGGACCCGGATGCCCCCGGGATCACCGTCGTCGACCACCGCGACATCTTCGACGAGGAGGCTCTGCCCACCTACAACTCGCATGCGATCGGTACCAGGCTGCACCACATCGCCGGGCTCTCAGAGCGCTACCTCTACCTCAACGACGACGTCTTCCTGGCGCGGCCGGTCGGGGCAGAGACGTTCTTCCACGCCAACGGGATCGCACGAGTCCCATTCTCGCCCTTCCAGCTGGGCGTCGGGGGCCTGCTGGACGGCGAGGTGGCGCCCAACTCCGCCGGCAAGAACGTCCGTGCGCTCCTGGCCGCCGACTTCGGGCGGGGCATCACGCACAAGTTCAAGCACGCACCGCACCCGCAGATCCGGCAGGTGATGCTCGACCTCGAGCGGGCCTACCCCGAGGAGGTCGCGGCGACGACGAGGTCGCGCTTCCGTTCGCCCGCCGACCTGGGTTTCGCGGCGACGATGCACCATCACTACGCCCTCTTCACCGGCCGGGCGGTCCCGGGGGAGATCGCCATGCGCTACGTGGACATCGGCGCGGCCGACGCGCAGGAGCGCATGGCTGCGCTGGACGAGGGACGGCCGGTCGACACCTTCTGCCTCAACGACTTCGACACCGGGGCGGAGTCCCGGGAGGAGGTGCAGCGGATGCTGGGCGAGTTCCTCACCTCCCGCTTCCCCTTTCCCTCGCCCTACGAGCGCGAGCCGTCGACCGCTTGACCGACGAGGCATCAGTTCTGCAAAATCTTGCGGGAAGGTGTTGTGTTCCCTGCAAGGACGCTCTAGTTTGAGGCGCAGGCCTTCGTCCCTGCCCCGCTCTGGAGATCGCAATGACGCGTCCACTGCTCGCTGCCCTGCTCGGATCCACCCTGCTCGCCACCACGGCGACCGCGGCCCTGCCCGCCGCGACGGCGGCGCCCGAACCGGACGCCGTCCGCACCGTGACCCTGGTCGGTGACCTGCAGAGCGAGCTCGGCTGCGCCGAGGACTGGGCCCCGGCCTGCGAGAGCACCCGGCTCGCGGCGGTCGAGGGAAGCGACACGCTCTACCGCAGCACCTTCGAGGTTCCGGCGGGGAGGTGGGAGTACAAGGTGGCGCTCGACAGGGCGTGGGACGAGGCATACCCGGAGCAGAACCTCTCCTTCGAGGTGCAGGGGCCGGCCTCGCTGGAGTTCTCCTTCGACGACGAGGCCGACGAGCTGGGCCTGGTGCCCGTGCTCGCCGAGCAGGGCGAGGAGCAGGACGCCGCCCTCGCGGGGGAGAGCCTGCGCGCCCCGGTGACCCGCGAGCAGTTCTACTTCGTCATGGCCGACCGGTTCGCCAACGGGGACACGAGCAACGACCGGGCGGATCTCGGGGGCGACCGGCTGCAGCACGGCTTCGACCCCACCGACAAGGGCTTCTTCCACGGCGGCGACCTCGCCGGGATCCAGGACCGGCTGGACTACATCGAGGGCCTGGGCACGACCGCCATCTGGCTGACCCCCAGCTTCAAGAACCGCCCGGTCCAGGGCTCCGGGGCCGACGCGAGCGCGGGTTACCACGGCTACTGGGTCACCGACTTCACCCAGATCGACCCGCACCTGGGGACCAACGAGGAGATGCGGGCCCTCGTCGACGAGGCGCACGACCGCGGCATGAAGGTCTACTTCGACATCATCACCAACCACACCGCGGACGTCATCGACTACGCCGAAGGGGAGTACGGCTACGTCGACAAGGAGACCGAGCCCTACCGCGACGCGGCCGGCAACGCCTTCGACGACCGCGACTACGTCAACAAGCCGTTCCCCCTGCTGGACCCCGAGACCTCCTTCCCCTACACACCCGTCTTCCGCAGCGAGGAGGACGCGGAGGTCAAGGTGCCGGGCTGGCTCAACGACCCGACGCTCTACCACAACCGGGGCGACTCCACCTTCGCCGGCGAGTCCAGCACCTACGGCGACTTCGTCGGCCTCGACGACCTCTTCACCGAGAACCCCGAGGTCGTCGACGGCATGGTCGACATCTACTCCACCTGGGCCGAGCTCGGCATCGACGGCTTCCGGATCGACACGGTCAAGCACGTCAACCTCGAGTTCTGGCAGGAGTTCAGCCCGCGCGTGCTCGAGGCGGCCCGGCAGGGCGACGAGGACTTCTTCATGTTCGGCGAGGTCTACGACAGCAACCCGGAGTACCTGTCCACGTTCTCGACCGAGGGCAAGCTGCAGGCCGTCATCGACTTCGGGTTCCAGGCCCGCTCGGTCGCCTTCGCCCGGGGTGCCGCCACGACCGACCTGCGGACGTTCTACGCCCAGGACGACTACTACACCGACACCGACTCCAACGCCTACCAGCTGCCGACCTTCACCGGCAACCACGACATGGGACGTGCGGCCATGATGCTGGCCGACGACTACTCGGGGCAGGACCTGCAGGACCGGGTCGAGCTGACGAACGCCCTGATGTTCCTCACCCGCGGGCAGCCGGTCGTCTACTACGGCGACGAGCAGGGCTTCATCGGAGCCGGGGGCGACAAGGACGCACGGCAGGACATGTTCGCCACCCAGGTGGAGCAGTATGCGCAGGAGCCGGTGATCGGCGCCCCGTCCGGTTCGAGGGACCGCTACGACACGCGTCACCCGCTCTACCGCCAGATCGCCGTGCTCAGCGACCTCGTCGCCGCGCACCCGGCCCTGGCCGACGGCGCGCAGATCCACCGCTACGCCAGCGACGAGGCCGGGATCTACGCCTTCTCGCGCATCGACGCCGACGAGCAGGTGGAGTACCTCGTCGTCGCCAACAACTCCGAGGAGCCCCAGCGGGCCTCGCTGTCGACCTACAGCCCGAGGACGCTGTTCCACGCCCTCTACGGCGACAGGGGCCGGATCATCACCGGCTCCGAGGGGCGTCTCACGGTGGAGGTCGACCCGCTCTCGGTCGAGGTCTACCGTGCCGGGAGCGCGCTGCGGCCGCGACGCGAGGCGCCGGCCGTGACCCTGACCAGCCCCGCCGCGGGCGAGGTGGTCGGCGGCCGCGCCGAGATCGGCGCAGCGGTGCCGGAGAACGTCTTCGCCCAGGTCACCTACGCCTACCGCCCCGTGGGCGTGCAGGAGTGGTCCGTGCTCGGCACCGACGACAACGCCCCCTACCGTGTCTTCCACGACGTCAGCGGTATGCCGGAGGGCACCCTGCTGGAGTACCGCACCATCCTGCGGGACCACTCGGGCAACGTCTCCGCGTCCTCGAGCTACGGCATCGTGGGCGAGCCGGGCAGCGGCGGCGGGGGCGGCGGGGTGGACCCCATCGGCCCGGTCGAGCAGCCCGACGCGGTGAGCGTCCCCGGCAGCCACAACGCCGTCATGGGGTGCCCCGGCGACTGGCAGCCCGACTGCGAGCAGGCCCAGCTCTCCCTGGACGCGGCGGACAGCGTGTGGAAGCGGACCTACGACGCCGGCACCATCCCGGCCGGGGACTACGAGTACAAGGCCGCGATCGACCGCTCCTGGGACGAGAACTACGGCGCCGGCGGAGCGCCCGGCGGCGCCAACATCGCCTACACCGCCGACGGCGGGCCGGTGAGCTTCTACTACGAGCACGCCCGGCACTACGTCACCTCCGACGCCGAGGGGCCGATCATCACCGCGCCCGGCTCCATGCAGAGCGAGCTGGGCTGCCCCGCCGACTGGTCGCCCGCGTGCATGGCCCCGTGGCTCATCGACCCGGACGGCGACGGCACCTACACCTACGCGACGACCCGCATCCCGGCCGGCAACTACGAGGTCAAGGCCGCCCACGGGCTCAGCTGGGACGAGAGCTACGGGGAGGGCGGTGAGCCGGACGGGCCCAACATCGGCTTCTCCGTGCCCTCGGACGGGGTGCTGACCACCTTCAGCTACGAGCTGGAGACCCATGTCCTCTCGGTGTCCACCTCGGAGGCGGGGGTCGCCCCCGACCTCACCTCGCAGCGCGCCTACTGGGTGAGCGACAACGTCGTCGCCTGGCCCGCCGACGGCGTCGGCGACCCGCAGCTGAGCGACTGGCGGATGCACTGGGCGGCCGACGGCGGCCTGGAGGTGGACGCGGAGGCGGTCACCGGTGGCGACTCCTCCGCCCTGACCTTCGAGCCCGACGGTCTGCCCGCCGCGGTGCTGGAGGACTTCCCGCACCTCGAGGGCTACCTGGCGCTGCGCCTGGACCGGCAGACCGCCCGCGCCGCGGAGGACATCCTCACCGGTCAGGTGGCGGTCGCGAGGTACGACGACCTGGGGCGGCTCGTCGACGCGACCGGGCTGCAGGTCCCCGGGGTCCTCGACGACCTGTATGCCGCGCGCGCGGCCGACGCCGACCTCGGCGTGAGCTGGCGCGGCTCGCGGCCCACGGTGCGGCTCTGGGCCCCGACGGCGCAGGACGTCGACCTGCTGACCTGGCCGGCCGGCGGCTCCGGTGACCCGCGACGCGTGGAGATGCGTCGTGCCGCCGACGGGACCTGGTCGGCCGCCGGTCAGGCCTCGTGGTCCGGACGGGAGTACCTCTACGAGGTGGACGTCCTCGTGCCGTCGACGGGTGCGGTCGAGACCAACCGGGTCACCGACCCCTACTCGGTCGGCCTGACCCTCGACAGCGCGCGGTCGGTGCTCGTGGACCTGGACGACCGCCGCTGGCAGCCGCGGGTGTGGCGCACGGCGAAGGCCCCGACCCTCGAGGACGAGGTCGACCAGACCATCTACGAGCTGCACGTGCGCGACTTCTCCGTGGCGGACCCGGACGTCCCCGCCGAGCTGCGCGGGTCATACCTCGCCTTCGCCGAGGACGGCTACGGCCGGCGCCACCTGGAGGCGCTCGCGGACGCGGGGATGAACACCGTGCACCTGCTGCCCACCTTCGACATCGCCTCGATCCCCGAGGCCACGGCGGACGCCGACGCGGTTCCCACGCCGGACTGCGACCTGGACGCGCTCCCGCCGGACAGCAGCGAGCAGCAGGCGTGCGTCATGGCGCAGGCCGACGCCGACCCCTTCAACTGGGGCTACGACCCGTGGCACTTCATGGCGCCGGAGGGCTCCTACGCGTCTACCACGGAGGCCGCCGACGGCGGTGCCCGCGTCGCCGAGTTCCGCACCATGGTCGGCGGGCTGCACGACGCCGGCCTGCGGGTGGTCCTGGACCAGGTCTTCAACCACACCGCGGAGTCGGGCCAGGGCGATCGGAGCGTGCTCGACAAGGTGGTGCCGGGCTACTACCACCGGCTGAACGACGTCGGGCAGGTGGAGACCTCCACCTGCTGCCAGAACGTCGCCACCGAGCACGCCATGGCGCAGAAGCTCATGGTCGACGCCGTGGTGCTGTGGGCGCGGGACTACAAGGTCGACGGCTTCCGCTTCGACCTCATGGGGCACCACAGCCGGGCCAACATGGAGGCGGTGCGGGAGGGGCTGGACGAGCTCACCCTGCGACGCGACGGGGTCGACGGCTCGCAGGTCACGCTCTACGGCGAGGGCTGGAACTTCGGCGAGGTCGCCGACAACGCGCGCTTCTACCAGGCCACCCAGGGCCAGCTGGACGGCACCTCGATCGGGACCTTCAACGACCGGCTGCGCGACGGCGTCCGGGGCGGCGGGCCCTTCGACGAGGACCCGCGCGCGGAGCGCGGCTTCGCCACCGGCGGCACGAGCGGCAACGACACCGACCTGGTCCAGCTGGGGCTGGCCGGCAACCTGCGCGACGTCGTGCTGCGCAGCCAGGAGACCGGGGAGGAGGTCACCGGCGAGGAGATCTCCTACAACGGTTCGCCCGCCGGGTATGCCGAGGACCCGGACGAGGTGGTCAACTACGTCGACGCGCACGACAACGAGACGATCTTCGACGCCCTGACCCTCAAGCTGCCCCGGGACACCACGATGGCCGACAGGGTGCGGATGAACACGCTGGCCCTGTCGACGACCACCCTGTCCCAGTCGATCAGCTTCTGGCACGCCGGCGCCGACCTGCTGCGCAGCAAGAGCCTGGACCGCAACTCCTACAACAGCGGCGACTGGTTCAACGTGCTCGACTTCACGATGTCGGAGAACGGCTTCGGTCGGGGCCTGCCGCCCGCGGCCGACAACGAGGACACGTGGCCGATCATGCAGCCGCTGCTCGCCGACCCCGCGCTGCGGCCCGCCCCGGCGGACATCGAGCAGGCCTCCGCCATGGCCGCCGACCTGCTGCGGCTGCGCGCCTCGAGCGAGCTCTTCCGGCTCGGCGACCCCGAGCTCGTCGAGCAGAAGCTCACCTTCCCGGTCTCGGGGACCGAGCTGGGCGACGAGCAGGTCGTCGTCATGCGGGTGGACGACACGGTCGGTGCCGACGCCGACCCGGACCTGGACGGCCTCCTCGTCGTCTTCAACGCCCAGGACGAGCCGGTGGACCAGGTGGTCCCCGGGCTCGAGGGTGCCGCGCTGGAGCTCTCGCCGGTGCAGGCGCAGGGCGCCGACCCGGTCGTGCGGGAGGCCACCTGGGACGCCGAGAGCGGCACCGCCCGGGTGCCCGCCCGGACCGTGGCGGTCTTCGTCCAGCCCTGAGCGGGCAGGCAGGATGGGCGGGTGGACCACCTCGACCTGCTCCGCGCCCGCGCGCACTGGCTGACCCGCGAGCTCCTGGCGATCCCCGCCGCCGCGCTGCCCCCGGGGCTCGCGGCGCAGGACCTCACCTTCACCCTCGCGGTCGCCCCGGACGGCGGTCTCGACCCGCGGTCACCGGCGGGGGAGTGCGGGCTCGAGCTCGGCGAGGGGTCGCTGCCGCCCGAGGTGACGGGCCGCCGGCCGCACCTGGCGGCATACCTCGCGCTGCGGCTCGGGGCGACCGACGCCGGTCGCGCGGAGGAGCTGCTCACCGGGCAGGTCGCGGTGGTCGGCCGCGACGGGAGCGGCCAGGCGCGGCTGGCGACGTCGGTGCAGGTGCCCGGGGTGCTGGACGAGCTGTATGCCGCATCCGTCCTGACCCGCGACCTGGGCGTCAGCTGGCGCGGCGAGGGCGGGGAGCGGCGGCCCACCGTCCAGGTGTGGGCACCGACCGCCCGGGACGTGCAGCTGCTGCTCTGGGAGGGGCGTCCGGAGCCCGGACGGGAGCGCGCGTGGTCACCGGTGGGCGAGCCGATGCGGGTGCCCATGGGGCGCGAGCCCGACGGCACGTGGACGGTCACGGGGAGGGCCTCCTGGGCCGACCGCTGCTACCTGCTCGAGCTCGACCACGTGCTGCCCCGGACGGGGGAGCGGAAGCGGGTGCGCAGCACCGACCCCTGGTCGGTCGGCCTGTCGCTGGACTCCCGCCACTCGGTGCTGGTCGACCTCGCCGACCCGGCGCACGCCCCGCGCCGGTGGGTGGACGCGCCGGTGCCGCCGCCGATCCGTGCGGTGGACCAGTCCGTCTACGAGCTGCACGTCCGCGACTTCTCCCGCGACGACCCGGAGGTGCCGGAGGCCGAGCGCGGCTCCTACCTCGCCTTCGGCGCCGACGGCCTCGGGACCCGGCACCTGCGTCGGCTGGCGCAGGCCGGGCTGACCTCGGTCCACCTGCTGCCGACCTACGACCTCACCTCGGTCCCCGAGGACCCGGCGCAGCGGGCGCACGAGCCGGTCGACGCCCTGGCGGCGCTGCCGCCTGACAGCGCCGAGCAGCAGCGGCGGGTGCGGTCCCACGCGCTGCGCGACGCCTTCAACTGGGGATACGACCCGTGGCACTTCCTCGCGCCCGAGGGGTCCTACACCTCCAGCCCCGGCCAGGCGCACGGCGGAGCCCGCGTCGCCGAGTTCCGCACGATGGTGGCCGGGCTGCACGAGCTCGGGCTGCGGGTGGTCCTGGACCAGGTCTACAACCACACCACCGACTCCGGGCTGCACCGCGCCTCGGTGCTGGACCGGGTTGTCCCGGGCTACTACCACCGGCTCGACGCCGAGGGTCTGGTCGAGACCTCCACCTGCTGCCAGAACGTCGCGACCGAGCACGCGGTGGCCGGCAAGCTCATGGTCGACGGCTGCGTGCTGTGGGTCCGGCACTACCGTGTCGACGGCTTCCGCTTCGACCTCATGGGCCACCACACCCGCGCCAACCTCGAGGCGGTGCGCGCCGCGCTGGACGCGCTGACGGTGGAGGAGCACGGGGTGGACGGGAGCGCCGTCCACCTCTACGGCGAGGGCTGGGACTTCGGCGAGGTCGCCCACGGTGCGCGCTTCCGCCAGGCGCGGCAGGGCGAGCTGGACGGCACCGGCGTCGGCACCTTCAACGACCGGCTGCGCGACGCGGTCCGCGGCGGCAGCGTGCACGACGCCGACCCGAGCTCCGGGCTCGGGTTCGCCACCGGCGGGCGGGACCCCCGGCATACCGATCTGCTGCAGGTGGGCCTGGCCGGGGGGCTGCGCGGGATCACGCTGCGCAGCCAGGAGACGGGGGAGCCGGTGCGCGGGGAGCAGGTGCCCTACGGCGGGTCGCCCGGAGGGTATGCCTCGTCCCCGGAGGAGAGCGTCAGCTACGTCGACGCGCACGACAACGAGACGCTGTGGGACACCCTGCTGCTCAAGCTGCCGCCCACGACCGGCATGGCCGAACGGGTCCGGCGCAACACGCTGGCGCTCGCGACCGTCACCCTGTCGCAGGGGGTCAGCTTCTGGCACGCGGGGGCCGAGCTGCTGCGCAGCAAGAGCCTGGACCGCAACAGCTACGCCTCGGGCGACTGGTTCAACCACTACGACCCGGGGCTGCGCGACAACGGCTTCGCCCGGGGCCTGCCGTCGGAGCCGGACAACGGTGCCCGGTGGGACCTCATGCGGCCGCTGCTGGCCGACCCTGCCCTGGTGCCGACCCCGGAGGACATGGCGCGGGCACGGGACTGCGCCCTGGACCTGCTGCGGCTGCGGGCCCGCCACCCGCTGCTCCGGCTGGGCCGGGCGGAGGCCATCGAGCAGGCCGTGTCCTTCCCGGTGTCGGGCACCGATCAGGGCGGCGCGGACCGCGTGGTCATGCTCGTCGACGGGCGCCGGTGCACCACCCCGGGGCGGAGCCGCGAGGACGGGGTCCTGGTCGTGCTCAACGCCGCCGCCGACACCGTCGGCATCACGGTCCCCGGCCTGGCCGGCGAGCACTGGGAGCTCTCGCCCGTCCAGCGCGACGGCGCCGACGAGCAGGTCAAGGCCACGCGGTGGCGGGCGGGCCAGGGGGAGGTGGTCGCGCCGGGGCTGACCGCCGCCGTCCTGGTGCGGCCGGCGGCGCGGTAGCGGCCTGCCTCAGCCGGCCGCGCCGGGGGAGCGGGGGTCCACCGGCAGGGCGCAGGTGTAGACGACGACCCGCTTGGCGCTCGGGTTGCCCTGCCCCACCCGGCGGTAGCGCTCGAGCACCTCGAGCAGCTCGGCGCGCAGGGCGGTCAGCTGCTCGGTCGTGACCTGCACCGTGTGGTCCTCCAGGCCGCACGTCTGCCGCCAGAGCGGGTCCCACCGGTGCTGCTCGCCCAGCCAGTCCCGGGCGCGGTCCCCGAAGTGGGCGAGGTAGTCCAGCGCCAGCCAGTCCGCGGCCTCGGCGTCGTCCTCGTCGACGGGTTCGTCGTCGACCGGGTCGGTGGGCACGGTCTCGACCGCGCGCCAGACCCGGCGCCGCCCGGTGCCCGTCCCGGTGTCCTCGACGAGACCGACCTCGGCGAGCTTGCGCAGGTGGTAGGACGTGGCGCCGGTGTGCGTGCCGAGCGCCGTCGCCAGCTCGGTCCCGGTCGCCCGGCCGTGGACCCGCAGCTCGGCCAGGAGCCGGCTGCGCAGCGGGTGCGCGAGCGTCCGCAGCGCCGACCTCTGCACCACCTCAGGTCCCCTGCTCGAAGCTCTCCCGCGTGGTCTCCGCGGTCGCGGTGTCCGGGTTGGAGGCGAGGAAGGCGTTGACCCAGCGGGCGGCGGGGTCGGCGTCGATGAGCAGGGCCTTGACCAGGAGGGTGGCCGGGAGGGCGAGCAGGGCGCCGACCGGGCCGAGCACCCAGGCCCAGACGACGAGGGAGATGAAGGTGATCGTGGGGGTGACCCCGACCGCGTCGCCGGTGAACTTGGGCTGGATGAGGGACTGCATGACGAAGTTCAGCACGCTGTAGACGGCGACGACGAGCAGGGCGTTGACCGGGCCGTTGGCGAGCAGGGCCACGATCGCGGGCGGCACGAGGCCGATGACGAAGCCGATGTTGGGGATGTAGTTGGTGAGGAAGGACAGCACGCCCCAGGCCAGGGCCAGCGGCACGCCCAGCCAGACCAGGGCGATCACGTCGAACAGGGCCACCATGAGGCCGAAGACCGTCGTGACGACCCAGTAGCGCCGCACCCCGCGGGCGAAGCTCACCAGCGCGTGGGCGACGTTGGGGTGCTGGTCCTTGACCAGCGACAGGCGGCGCCCGGCGCTCAGCGTGTCGATCATGAGGAAGAAGATGACGATGGCGGTGGTCGTGAGCAGGCCGAGGATCCCACCGAGGTTGCTGAGGACGCCGCCGAGGGCACCGATGAGACGGCTCGGGTCGAGCGCCGACTCCAGCTGCTCGGTGAGCGTGTCCTGCTCCAGGCCGTAGCGCTCGAGCCAGGTGACGACGTCGGTGTAGATCTCGGTGTAGCGCTGGCGGTACTCGCGCGAGCTCAGCTCCTCCACCATGGCCGCCGCGGACCAGCCCAGGGCGGTGAAGAAGCCGATGAGGAAGGCGAAGATGGCGGTGCCGGTCACCAGCGCGGCGAGCGGCCCGGGGACCCGGAGGCGGATGAGCCAGCGCTGCAGCGGGAAGGCGGCCAGCACGAGGTTCAGCGCGAGGAAGACGGGGGCGACGTAGTCGCGCAGCTGGTGCAGGCCGAGCAGCACCGCGAAGGTCAGCGCGATGCCGAGCAGCACGAGCACCGCCCGCGGCCAGGGACGGGGTGCGAGAGGCGCAGGGGCGGGCGGGACGGCCTCGGCGGGGGAGCGGCGCTCGGGCTCGCGTCGGCGCAGGGAGGGCAGGATGGGCACGGCGTGCTCCTCTCGACGACGAGAAGGCTAGTGCATGGCCGCGCTGCGTGCACAGTTTCTGTGCACAGAAGCGCTGTATGCACCTGCCCGTGACCGCGCATACCCGCGCTGACCTGCGACGATGGTGAGTTTGGGGAGCCTCGTGGCCGCGGCTAGACTGGAACAGTTGCCCAGAACCCGATTCCGCAAAGAAGGTAGGCGAATGCGCACCTACTCCCCGAAGGCCGGTGACATCACCCGCGCCTGGCACGTGATCGACGCCACCGACGTCGTCCTCGGCCGGCTCGCGTCCCAGACCGCGACGCTGCTGCGTGGCAAGCACAAGACGATCTTCGCCCCGCACGTCGACACCGGTGACTTCGTCATCATCATCAACGCCGACAAGGTGGCCCTGACCGGCTCCAAGCTGGAGCAGAAGAAGGCCTACCGCCACTCCGGCTACCCCGGTGGGCTCAAGGCGCAGAGCTATGAGCAGATGCTCGAGAAGCACCCGACCCGGGCGGTGGAGAAGGCCGTGCGCGGCATGCTCCCCAAGAACGCCCTGGGCCGCCAGATGCTCTCCAAGCTCAAGGTGTATGCCGGCGACGCGCACCCGCACGCCGCGCAGAAGCCCGTCCCGTTCGAGATCTCCCAGGTCGCCCAGTAAGGAAGCCGAAGGACCCATGACTGTCAACGACATCGACACCACCGACGGCGACTTCGACGAGAACGCCGTCTCCGAGTACACCACCGAGTCGGCCCGCGGCGCGGAGGGCGCCTCCGCCGAGCGTCCGAGCGCCTCGGCCCCCGGCGCCGGCACCGGCCGTCGCAAGCAGGCCGTCGCCCGCGTGCGGATCGTCCCGGGCAGCGGCCAGTGGCGGATCAACGGCCGGACCCTGGCCGAGTACTTCCCGAACAAGGTGCACCAGCAGATCGCCGCCGAGGCCCTCACCCTGCTGGAGCTCGACGGCGCCTACGACGTCCTCGTGCGCGTGCACGGCGGTGGCCCCTCGGGCCAGGCCGGTGCCGTGCGCCTGGGCGTGGCCCGCTCGCTCAACGGCGTGGACACCGAGCTCAACCGTCCCGCCCTCAAGCGTGCCGGTCTGCTCACGCGTGACGCCCGCGTGCCCGAGCGCAAGAAGGCCGGCCTGAAGAAGGCGCGCAAGGCGCCGCAGTACAGCAAGCGCTGACCCTGCGCGCCGACCGGCGCCCCGACCGGTCGAGCAGGGCCCACGGCCCGTCCGGAGCACGGCTCCGGGCGGGCCGTCGGCGTCCCCGCGGGGGTCGGTGCCCGGCCCGCCTGCGCCGCGGGTGCGCGGCGGTGCGGCATACTGCCGTGTCAGCCCGAACGGGACGAGGACGAGGACGAGGACGACGAATGGGACGGATCTTCGGCACCGACGGGGTGCGCGGCCTGGCCAACAAGGACATCACCGCCGAGCTGGCGCTGGACCTGTCCGTGGCCGTCGCGCACGAGCTGGGCGGACAGAGCGTCTACGGCGGCAACCGGGCCACGGCGGTCGTGGGCCGCGACCCCCGCGCCTCCGGCGAGTTCCTCTCGGCGGCCGTCATGGCCGGCCTGGCCTCGGCCGGGGTCGACGTCCTCGACGCCGGGGTGCTGCCGACCCCGGCGATCGCCTACCTCACGCAGCGGATGAACGCCGAGATGGGCGCCATGCTCTCCGCCTCGCACAACGCCATGCCGGACAACGGGCTGAAGTTCTTCGCCCGGGGCGGGCACAAGCTGGCGGACGAGATCGAGGACCGGATCTCCGAGCGCGTCGGCGGCGACTGGCAGCGCCCCACCGGCGCCGGCGTGGGACGCATCCGGCCCTTCCAGCGCGGCGCGGAGTTCTACATCGAGCACCTCCTGAGCGCGGCCCCCGGCCGGCTGGACGGGCTGCGCATCGTCATCGACGCCGCCCACGGCGCGGCCTCCGAGGTCGGCCCGGAGGTCTTCCGGCGCGCCGGTGCCACGGTCGACCTCATCGGCGCCGACCCCAACGGCCTCAACATCAACGACGGCGCGGGCTCCACCCACCTGGACCAGCTGCAGGAGGCGGTGGTGCTCCGCGGTGCGGACATGGGGGTGGCCTTCGACGGGGACGCCGACCGGTGCCTCGCGGTCGACGCCCGCGGCCAGCAGGTCGACGGCGACCAGATCATGGCCATCCTCGCGCTGAGCCTGCACGACCGGGGCGAGCTGCGCGACGACACCCTCGTGGCGACGGTCATGAGCAACCTCGGGCTGCTGCAGGCGATGGAGCGCGAGGGCATCACCGTCGTGCAGACGGCCGTGGGGGACCGCTACGTCCTGGAGGAGATGCGGGCGAAGGGCTACTCCCTCGGCGGGGAGCAGTCGGGGCACGTCATCATGCTCGAGCACGGGACGACCGGCGACGGCGTGCTCACCGCGCTCGCCCTCGCCCAGCGGGTCGTGTCCTCCGGGCAGGCGCTGCACGAGCTCGCCGGGGTCATGACCCGGCTGCCGCAGATCCTCGTCAACGTCAAGGACGTCGACAAGGACCGCGTCGGCCAGGACGAGGGCGTCACCGCGGCGGTGCGCGACATCGAGGCCGAGCTCGGCGACCAGGGCCGGGTGCTCCTGCGCAAGTCCGGCACCGAGCCCCTGGTGCGGGTCATGGTCGAGGCGGACACCCAGGAGCGCGCCGCGGGGTATGCCGACCGGCTGGCTCAGGTGGTGCGCGACCGGCTCGCGCTGTAGCCCACCAGCCGCTCGACCTCCTCGACGCCGGTCACCGGGCCGGCGAGCACCCCGCCCTCGTCGACGAGGACGGCGCAGGGTCCGCGCCCGGTGCCCAGGGCCGTGAGGAGCCGGTCGCCAGGGTCCCACCACACGTCCGCCAGACCCTGGGCGCGAGGCTCGGCGAAGGGCGGCTGGGTGTGCACGAGGTGCACCCCGAGCTCGGGCGCCCGCGAGCGCCAGGCGGGCAGCCGCTCCAGCACCGTGAAGGTGGACCCGCACCAGCAGTCGACGACCACGACGACCTGCGGGCGCGGCAGCACCAGGGTGAGGAGCGTGGTCGTCCCCAGGTCGGGGTCGACGAGCACCGAGCCGAGCAGCGTGCCGCCGTCCCGCCCTGCGTCGTCGACGGCGTCGCGGTCAGCACGGGGGTCGGGCGTCCGGCCCGCCCCGCCGGCGACGAGGGCGATCACCACCGCCGCCGTGGCGGCCAGCGCCAGCCAGACGCAGTCGGCCCAGCGGTAGTCCGCCACCAGCCGGCCCGTGCTGGACCCCGCGACCGCGATCCCGACCGCCACGACGGCGAGGCCGACCAGCAGCGCGTTGCGCACGACGGTGCGGCCCGCGATCTCGTGGTGGCCCACCCGGCCGAAGCAGGCGCACACCGGCCGCGGGTCGAAGCCCATGGCGCGCGCCACGACCACGAGGAAGGCGGTGCAGAGCGCGAGCGCCGCGACCGCGCCGAGGGCATACGTCCAGGTCCACGGGGTGAGCAGGAGCAGCGCGGTCAGCAGCTCTGCCAGGGGCAGGACCCGGGACACCGCTGCAGGGGCGAGCCGGCGGGGGAGCCGCAGCTCGCGGACCATGTCGGCCGTGGCCGACGGCTCGCGCAGCTTGGCGGCCCCGGACCAGCCCAGCAGCACGGCCAGCGTCACCGGCGCCAGCGACAGGGCGCTCACCACGGGCTCAGACCAGCTGCGTCAGCCGGCCGGTGTCGACGTCGTAGCGGAACCCGCCGACCTCGGCCCGCCCCTGGATGAGCGGGTGCGAGGTGACCCGGTGCACGTCCTCGGCGAGGGCGGCCTCCTGGTCCGGCACGACGTGGAAGCGCTGGAACCACGCGTCGATGCCGGTCAGCTCCGAGATCGTCTCGCGCAGCTCGTTCTCGCTCTTCGACGTCATCGCGCAGCGGGTATGCGGGACGACGAGGATGCGCTCGACCCCGAGCAGGTGCACGCCCAGCACCAGGGCCTCCAGGGCCGCGTCGGTGACGCGACCACCGGGGTTGCGGAAGATCTTGGCGTCCCCGTGGGTCAGGCCGAGCATCTGCAGCGGCTCGATCCGGGAGTCCATGCAGGTGACGATCGCGACGCCGGCGTGCGCCACCCCGTCGAAGCCCTGGAGCTCATCGGCGTGGGTGGAGGCATACTCCTCGTTGGCGCGCAGCAGGTCCTCGAAGGCGGTGCTCGTGCTCATGGTGCAAGAGCCTATCCGGGTCCGCCGTCAGTCGAGCCCCAGGTCGGCGCGCGTGGGTGCCGCCGCCCCGGCGCGCGCCACGGTGAAGCCGGCGCAGGCCACCGCCCGCTCCAGCGCGGGCGCGATGTCCTCGAGCTCGGCGTGCGCCAGCCGTGCACGCGCCTCGGGGGACCCGAGCAGCCGGGCGTCCAGCAGCCCGCTCAGCAGCCCGGACATGAACGAGTCGCCGGCGCCGACGGTGTCCACCACCTGCACGGTGAGCGAGGGCAGCTCGAGCGTCGTGTCGTCGCGCGAGAGGTGGACGACGGCGCCGTCGCCGCCGCGGGTCACGACCACGAGCTCGGGTCCCAGCTGGCCCCACTCGTGGACGACCTGCACCACGTCGACGTCCTCGCCGTAGAGCCACTCGACGTCCTCCAGGCTCGCCTTGACGACGTCGCTACGACCGATGCACTCCTCGATCCGCTGCTGCGCGTCGCGCGGGCTGCCCATGATGGAGGGTCGCGCGTTGGGGTCGTAGGAGACGGTCGCCGTCTCCCGCGCCCGCTCGATGAGCCGGACCACCTCGGACCCGCCCGGCTCCAGGGTCGCGGCGATGGAGCCGGTGTGCACGTGGCCGACGCCGGAGAGGTCCTGCGGCCCGACCTCCCAGGCCAGGTCGAAGTCGTAGGTCGCGACGGCGTCGGCGTCGAGGTGAGCGGTCGCGGTGGAGGTGTGGTCGGCTGCGGTCGAGCCCTCGGTGAGCTGCACGTCGTGCCGCTCGAGGTGCTCGCGGACCCGGTCGCCGTGCTCGTCCGGCGCGAGGTATGCCGTGAGCCGGCTGTCGTGGTCGAGGGCGGAGACGCCGATGGCGACGTTGGCGGGGGAGCCCCCGACGTGCTCGCTGCGCTCGCCGTCCCCGTGCGGGACGACGATGTCGATGAGCGCCTCGCCGACGGTGAGGACGGCGGCCATCAGACGGCGTCCGGGGAGAGGGAGTCGGCGATCGCGGCGACCTTGTCCAGCCGGTGGTGGGAGGTGATCTCCCGGATCGTGCCGGAGCGGGAGCGCATGACCAGCGACTGGGTGACCGCCGTGCCCGAGCCGTAGCGGACGCCGTGGAGCAGCTCGCCAGTGGTGATGCCGGTCGCGACGAAGAAGCAGTTGTCACCGGTGACCAGGTCGTCGGTGGACAGCACGCGGTCCAGGTCGTGTCCGGCGTCGATGGCCCGCTGCCGCTCGTCGTCGTCCTTGGGCCACAGCCGGCCCTGGATGACCCCGCCCATGGCCTTCATGGCGCACGCGGTGATGATCCCCTCGGGGGTGCCGCCGATGCCGATGAGCATGTCGACCGAGGATCCCTCCCGGGCCGCCGCGATGGCCGCGGCGACGTCGCCGTCGGTGATGAAGCGCAGCCGCGCCCCCGCCTCGCGCACCTCGTGGGTGTAGCGGTCGTGGCGGGGGCGGTCGAGCATGATGACGGTGAGGTCCTCGACATACCTCTTCTTGGCGCGGGCGATGCGGCGCAGGTTCTCCTGCACCGGGAGCCGGATGTCCACCCGGTCCGCCACGTCGGCCCCGACGACGAGCTTGTCCATGTAGAACACCGCCGACGGGTCGTACATCGTCCCCCGCTCGGAGACCGCCATGACCGCGATCGAGTTGTCCATGCCCTTCGCCGTCGGCGTGGTGCCGTCGATGGGGTCGACGGCCACGTCGACGGCAGGACCGTTGCCGTCGCCCACCGCCTCGCCGTTGAACAGCATGGGCGCCTCGTCCTTCTCGCCCTCGCCGATGACGACCACGCCGTCCATGGCGACCTGGGAGATGACCTTGCGCATCGCCTCGACGGCGGCGTTGTCGGCCAAGATCTTGTCGCCGCGCCCCACCCAGCGGCCGGCGGCCAGCGCCGCGGCCTCGGT
The DNA here is from genome assembly GCF_001685415.1 of Serinicoccus hydrothermalis. Classification (NCBI taxonomy): domain Bacteria; kingdom Bacillati; phylum Actinomycetota; class Actinomycetes; order Micrococcales; family Ornithinimicrobiaceae; genus Serinicoccus; species Serinicoccus hydrothermalis. The sequence goes on from NZ_CP014989.1 coordinate 3,216,043, forward strand.
GACCCGCACCAGCTCCAGGGCGAGGTTGCGGTCCGGGAGGACCTGGTCGGTCGTCTTCGGTGAGCGGTCGGCCATGGGCCCTCCTTCGTCGGAACGCTGCTGACCGTCACCCTATCGGGTCCGCCCCGCGCGGGCCGGGGCCGCTCGGGTGCGACCATGGAGGGGTGAGCGAGCGTCCGCACCCCAGCGCCGGCCCGGCGGCACCGACCCCCGCGCCCGACCGGCGGCGCCAGCGGCTGGCCTCCTACACGGTGCGGAACATGGTCTACTCCACCCTGCTCGTGCTGGCCCTGGTCCTCGTGTGGTGGTCCCTCACCTACAACCCCAGCGAGCCGGAGCCGCGCCGGGTGGAGGTGGCCTCGACCGCGACCTACGCGCAGGAGCAGGCGGACTGGCCGGTCTGGGTGCCCGAGCCGGACGATGCGTGGTCGCCCACGGTCGTGTGGTTCGAGCCGCTGGAGGACGTGACGACCTGGCACGTCTCCTACGTCACGCCGCAGGGGGAGTACCTCGCGATCCACCAGGCCGACGACGTCACCCAGGCCTGGCGGGACGCGGTCCTCGCCGGTGGCCAGCGGACCGGGGAGGCCGTCCTGCCCGGGCCCGACGGCGAGCAGCAGTGGCAGACGTGGCAGGCCGAGTCCGGCAACGCGCAGAACGCCTGGGTCCTCGAGACGCAGGACGCCGGCACCGTGATCGTCCACGGGACCGCGCAGGAGGACGAGGCGCGGGCCCTGCTGGAGACGGTCCAGGCGCGCGACTAGTCGTCGCCGGCGTCCTCCGGGGCCGTCCCGCCCAGCGGTCCGCCGTCCTGGGTGGACCGGTCGAGGGTCTCCTGCGCCGCGTCGAGCTTGGTCTGGCAGTGCGCGGCGAGCTCCTCGCCGCGCTCCCAGAGCGTCATGGCCTCCTCGAGCGGCACCTGGCCCGACTCGATCCGGGCGACCAGGGCCACCAGCTCGTCGCGGGCCTGCTCGTAGCTGAGGTCGGCCACGGGGGTGTCGGCGGGCGTGGTGTCGTCCCTGGACTCGCTCATCGGGCCAGGGTATCCGGCGCCTCGGGCGCTCCGGCGAGCCGCCGACCATGCTCGGGGGTACGGTGCGAGACATCCGATCGAGGAGCAGGAGCGTGCGATGAGCGACCAACCGCAGACGTCCGAGCCCAGCCCGCCCGAGCCAACCCCGTCCGAGCCGCGGCCCTCCGAGCCGGGTCCCGACGAGCCACGACCCTCCGAACCGGGCCCGTCGGAGCCCGCCCCGCCCGGGCCGGGTCCCATGGAGCCCGAGCCCGCGCCCGATCCCGCGCCGGAGGGACCGCCCACCGACGCCTGACCCGGATCCGGGCGTGGGCCCGACCGGCTGCTCGTCGCGTCAGCGGCCGACCGGCCGGACGGCGAAGTCCCCGTGCGCCACGGTGACCCGCAGCAGCTCGTCGGCGTCGACCTCGTCCCGGTCGCGGACGATGACGCCGTCGGCGTGGCGCACGACGGCATACCCCCGCTGCAGCGTGTGCTGGGGGGAGACCGCCCGCAGGTGCCGGAGCAGCTGGTCGCTGCGGTCGCGCTCCAGGTCGAGGCGACCCTGCAGGACCGAGCGGCCCCGGCGGTGGGCCTCGGTCACCTCCCGCCGGTGCTGGGCGACGATCGCGGCGCGGTCGGCCATGACCGGGCGCGCCATGAGCTCGCGCAGCCGCTCCCGCTCGCGCGCGACCCGGGTGTCGAGCGCGCGGCGGGCCCGGCCGCGCACGGTGGTCAGCCCGCGCAGCTCGTCGGCGACGTCGGGGACGACGGCCGCCGCCGCGTGGGTGGGGGTGGACGCACGCAGGTCGGCGACGAAGTCGAGCAGCGGGCTGTCGCTCTCGTGCCCGATCGCCGAGACGACGGGGGTCCGCGCGGCGGACACCGCCCGCACCAGGGTCTCGTTGGAGAAGGGCAGCAGGTCCTCGAAGGAGCCGCCACCGCGCGCGATGACGACGACCTCCACCTCCGGCATCTCGTCCAGCTCGCGCAGGGCCGCGGTGACCGCGGACACCGTGTCGGTGCCCTGCACCGCCACCTGCCGCACCTCGACCACCGCCGCGGGCCACCGACGGGCGACACCCGCGAGGACGTCCCGCTCGGCCGCGGTGGCGCGGCCCGTGATGAGCCCGACCCGGCGGGGGAGGAAGGGCAGCGCCCGCTTGCGCCCCGGCTCGAAGAGCCCCTCGCTGCGCAGCAGCTGCTTGAGGTGCTCCAGCCGCGCCAGCAGCTCGCCGACTCCGACGTGGCGCATCTGCCGCGCCTCGAGCTGCAGCGTGCCGCGCTTGGCCCAGAAGGTCGGCTTGGCGTGGACCACGACGCGGGCACCGGTCTCCGGGGGCGCGGGCATCGCGTCCAGGGCCCCGGTGGGGATCGCCACCGACAGGGACATGTCGACGTCGGTGTCGCGCAGGGTGAGGAAGGCGGTCGACATCCCCGGGCGCCGGTTGAGCTGCACGATCTGGCCCTCGACCCACAGCGGCGACATCTTGTCGACGTAGTCGCTGATCTTCATGGACAGCGTGCGCACCGGCCACGGCGAGGAGGCCGTGGTCTCCCGGGCGGTCGGGGGCAACGAGGGCGTCGGCACCCCGTCAGGGTATGCCGCCCGCGTCACCGACCGGGGAGGTCCGGCCGGGGCGCGCTGCCGCCGTGTGGCCCGGGGCGGTCGGGCGGGGCAGACTCCTCGGTATGCCGAACGAGGGTGCGGCGCGTCGACCGGTCCTGGTCCTGGTGCACGGGACCCGGATGAGCCGCGCGCAGTGGGAGCCCTACCGGGCGCTGCTGCCGGACGTCGACCTGGTCACGGTGGACCTGCCGGGGCACGGTGCACGGGTGGGGGAGGCGTTCACCCGCGAGGCGGCGCTCGCGACCATCGACGCGGCGGTCGCGCAGGCCCGTGACCTCGCCGGCGACGAGGACGGCGGGGGTCCCGTCCTCGCCGGCCACTCGCTCGGGGGATACCTGGCGATGATGTGGGCGGCCGGGCATACCGGCGCCCTGCGCGGGCTCGTGCTCATCGGGGCCACGGCCGACCCTCGGGGTCCGCTCACCGGGGTGTACCGGGGGTTCGCGCGGGCGCTGCCGGCGCTGGGCACCGACCGCACGGCCCGGGTGGCCAACGCGCTGATGCGGGCTCTCGGGGCGCGGGGCGAGCACGCCGCCGCCCTCCCGGACGGCGCGGCCTACGCGGCGCTCCCGGCCGCGTGGGACCTGGTCATGTCGGAGGTGACGCCGGACCTGCTGCGCGTTGTGGAGTGCCCGGTGGTGCTCGTCAACGGCCAGCTCGACCAGATGCGGATCCACGTGCGCAGGTTCGCCGCCGCGGCGCGGGACGCGCAGGTGGTCACCATCCCCGGTGCCTCGCACCTCATGCCGTCCACGCACCCGCAGCAGGTGGCCGCCGTGCTGCGCGAGGCGGTCCTCGGCGTTCACCGGGCGCCCAGGCATACCACCTAGACTTGGCTGCGTGACTTCTGCTACACCCTCGACCCGACCGACCGAGACCGTGGACGTGCCGAGCGCGGACGCGGACGTCGCCCGCCGAGTCCTGCTCGCCGCCCCGCGCGGCTACTGCGCCGGCGTCGACCGCGCCGTGGTGACGGTGGAGAAGGCGCTGGAGCTCTACGGCGCGCCGGTCTACGTGCGCAAGGAGATCGTGCACAACAAGCACGTGGTGCGGACCCTGGAGAAGCGCGGCGCGATCTTCGTCGAGGAGACCGACGAGGTGCCCGAGGGGGCTCGCGTCATCTTCTCCGCGCACGGCGTGAGCCCGGCCGTGCACGACGAGGCCCGCCGGCTCTCCCTGCAGACCATCGACGCGACCTGCCCGCTGGTGACCAAGGTGCACCGGGAGGCCGTGCGCTTCGCCGACGGAGACTACGACATCCTCCTCGTCGGCCACGAGGGCCACGAGGAGGTGGAGGGCACCGCGGGCGAGGCCCCGGACCACATCACCCTGGTCGAGAGCCCCGAGGACGTCGACCACGTGGAGGTGCGGGACCCGGAGAAGGTCGTGTGGCTCTCGCAGACCACGCTCAGCGTCGACGAGACCATGGAGACCGTCCGCAGGCTGCGGGAGAAGTTCCCCAAGCTGCAGGACCCGCCCAGCGACGACATCTGCTACGCGACCCAGAACCGTCAGGTCGCGGTCAAGCAGATGGCCACCGACTGCGACCTCATGATCGTCGTCGGCTCGCAGAACTCCTCCAACTCCAAGCGCCTGGTGGAGGTCGCGCTGGAGTACGGCACCCGGGACGGGCACCTCGTCGACTACGCCGACGAGATCGACGAGGCCTGGCTCGAGGACGTGGCCACGGTCGGCGTGACCAGCGGTGCCAGCGTGCCGGAGGTGCTCGTGCGCGACGTGCTCGACTGGCTGGCCGAGCGGGGCTTCGAGGACGTCCAGGCGGTGACGGCGGCGGAGGAGTCGCTGCTCTTCGCGCTGCCCACCGAGATCCGGCGTGACCTCAAGGCGGCCGGCCAGGACGTCAAGAAGGTGCAGCACGACCCGAGCTCCATCCCGAGCGGCCGGGAGGGCTCGCTGCGCTGACGCCGCGCACTCAAGGTCACAGTTCGGTCACGGTATGCCCGACGCCCGGGACCGCCCCGGGCGTCGACCATGCGCGCGTGCGTTAGCAGACTTCGGCGTCGCCCACAAGGCGGACGGACGGACCTCGACGCGTGGCTATGGTGGCTCCGGCCGCGCCGCCCGGGGGAGGGCAGGCGGCCGTCGAGGGAGCCTGCAGTCCGGCGGCTCCCGCTCGAGGAAACGGAGATGTTCTGCAGATGACTGCTTCGCGCACCAGCCTGGTCCTGGCGGCCGTGACCGCCCTGACCCTGTCCGCCTGCGGGTCGGACACCGGCTCCGGGGAGCCGGGGGGCTCCGGCGAGGCCGGAGGGGTCTCCGGGGACCTCATCGACGACGGCACGCTGGTCGTCGCCATGAGCGGTGAGTTCCAGCCGTTCAGCTACTTCGACGGCAACGAGCTGACCGGCTTCGACTACGAGATCGGCGCGGCCGTCGCCGACGAGCTGGGGCTGGAGATGCAGAGCGAGACCGCCGCCTTCGCCTCGCTCATCGGGGGCGTCCAGGCCAACCGCTACGACGTCCTCATCGCCTCCATGACGCCCACCGAGGAGCGGGACGAGGCGGTGGACTTCACCGACGGCTACTACAGCTCCGGCGCCCAGGCCTTCGTCGCCTCGGGCACCGACTGCACCGACGTCTCCGAGCTCGACAGCCCCACCGTCGGCGTCGCGACCGGCACCACCTACCAGGACTACCTCGAGGAGGAGGGTGGCGACTGGGTCGGTGAGGTCCGCACCTTCGACTCCGACGTCGTGGCCCTGCGCGACCTGGGCACCGGCCGCCTGGACGCGGTCATGACCGACCGCCTCGTCGGGCTGTACCAGATCGAGCAGGCCGGCCTGGACGTCGTCGAGTGCGGTGACCCGCTCTACACCGAGTCCCCGGCCTTCGCCGTCAAGGAGGGCAACTCCGGGCTGGTCGACGACCTCAACGGGGCCCTGGCGACGATCGTCGAGGACGGCACCTACGGCGAGATCAGCGAGAAGTACTTCGGCCAGGACATCTCCGGCGACGCCGCCGGGTCCGGGTCCACCGACGAGGGCTGAGGCCTGCGGACGTGCAGTTCGTCGAGCTCTTCGCGGAGTATGCCCCGCTCTTCCTCGAGGCGACCTGGGTCACCCTCAGCCTGACCGCCGCGGCCCTGGTCATGGCCATGGTCGTCGGGGCCGGTGTGGCGGCGCTGGCGATGAGCCGGGTGCGCCCGCTGCGGTGGCTGGCCACGGCCTACATCGGGCTGGTGCGTGGCACGCCGCTCATCACCCAGATCTTCATCATCTACTTCGGCCTGGCCTACCTGGTCACCCTGCCGGCCTTCTGGGCGGGCGCCTTCGCGCTGGCCTTCCACAACTCGGCCTACATCGCTGAGATCATCCGGTCCGGCTTCCTCTCGGTCCCGCGCGGGCTCACCGAGGCCGCCCGGTCCGTCGGGATGTCCCGGACGACGACGCTGCGCAGGGTCCAGGCGCCGCTCGCGCTGCGGACGATGCTGCCGGTGCTCGGTAACCAGTACATCATCGCGGTGAAGGACTCCTCCCTGGTCGCCTTCATCGGGATGACCGAGCTCTTCCGGACCTCGCAGAACATGGCGGCATCCACCTACCAGCCGCTGACCGCCTACGTCATCGTCGCGATCTACTACCTCGCGATCGTGCTGGTGCTCACGGTCGTCGTCAACGCGCTGGAGCACCGGCTGGGCAGGCACCGGAGGGCGGCATGAGCGGAGCAGACATGAGCAGCACGCAGAGCGGGACCGACGGCGCGCCGGTGGTCCGGATGCGCGGCATCGTCAAGCGCTTCGGCGACACCGCGGTGCTCGACGGCATCGACCTGGACGTCGCCCGCGGCGAGGTGGTCACCCTCATCGGCCCCTCCGGGGCGGGCAAGTCCACGCTGCTGCGGTGCATCAACGGACTGGAGCGGGTGAGCGAGGGCTCGATCGAGGTCGGCGGCCAGCCGCTGCGCTACGACGAGAAGCACCTCAACCAGCTCCGTGCCCGTATCGGCATGGTCTTCCAGGCCTTCAACCTCTTCCCGCACATGACGGTCCGCGACAACATCGCGGTCGCCCAGCGCGACGTGCTGGGCCGCTCGCGCGGCGACGCCGCGCAGCGCGCCCAGGACCTGCTGGAGCGGGTGGGGCTGGCGCACAAGATCGACGCCTATCCGGACAGCCTCTCCGGCGGCCAGCAGCAGCGGGTGGCCATCGCCCGCGCCCTCGCGATGGATCCCACCGTCATGCTCTTCGACGAGCCGACCTCCGCGCTGGACCCCGAGCTCGTGGGCGAGGTGCTCGGCGTCATGCGGGACCTCGCGTCGGAGGGCATGACCATGGTCGTGGTCACGCACGAGATGCGCTTCGCCCGGCAGGCGGCCGACCGCGTCGTGCTCCTGGCCGACGGCGGCATCGCGGAGCAGGGGCCCCCGGCCCAGGTCCTGCAGCGACCCACCAGCGAGCGGGGCCGCGCCTTCCTCCGCGAGCTCGAGGAGGGCTGAGCCCCGACGCCGGTGGTCGGCGCAGCCCCGCGGGTCAGCCGGCCCGCCGGCTCCTCGTGGCCGGGGGCTCGTCGGTGACGTCGACCTCCGCCGGGCGCCCCGGGGTCCCCTCGTCGAGCTCGACGGCCAGCCAGTCCTGCGCGACCGGGCGCGGAGCGGTCTCGAGGGTCGGCAGGGCCTCGGGCGCGGACTCGGTGAGCCCGAGCTCGCTCATCCGTCGTGAGGTCACCATGACCCGGGACTCCAGGGTGCCGACGAGCTGGTTGTAGGTCTCGACCGAGCGGCGCAGCGCCGACCCCAGGGCCCGGGTGTGCCGCCCGACCGTGCCGAGCCGCTGGTGCAGCTCGGTGCCGAGGGCGAGCAGCTCGCGGGCGTTGCCGGCCAGCGAGTCCTGCTGCCAGGCGAGGGCCGTCGCCCGCAGCACCGCCAGCAGCGTCGCGGGGGAGGCGAGGACCACCTTGCGCGACTGCGCGTGGTCGTAGAGGTCCGGTGCGGCCCGCAGAGCCGCGGCGAGCACGGCGTCGCTCGGGACGAAGCAGACGACGAGCTCCGGGGACGTGGTGAAGGCGGACCAGTAGTCCTTGCCGGCCAGGGCGTCCACGTGCGTCCGCAGCGCGCCGGCGTGATCGCGCAGCAGCCGGTCGACCTCGTCGCCGGTCAGGTCCGGGGCCTGCGCGCGCAGGAAGGCCGACAACGGCGCCTTGCTGTCCACCACGAGCACCTTGTCGCCCGGCAGCCGGACCACGGCGTCCGGCCGGACCCGCGCGTCGTGCCGGCTGATCGCGCTCACCTGCTCGTCGAAGTCGCAGCGGGCCAGCATGCCCGCGTGCTCCATGACCCGGCGCAGCTGCACCTCCCCCCAGGTCCCGCGCGTCCCCGAGGCGGACAGGGCGCCGGAGAGCGCGGCGGTCTGCTCGCGCAGGGCCCGCGTCTGGGCGGCGACCTGGTCCAGGTGCTCGCCGACCTGGCCGAAGTGCTCGACCCGGTCGCGCTCCAGGCTCCGCACCTGCTGCTCGACCCGGTCCAGGGCGGAGCGCAACGGCGCGAGCTCGGCAGCGGTGCGCGTGTCGTGGTTCTCGCGCGACATCAGCCCCTCGACCTCCTGCCGCAGCTCGGCGGCTTCTGCGTGGGCCCGGTCCCTCGAGGAGCGCACCAGCGCCATCTCGGTCTCGCTCCGGGCCGACCGGGCCGCCGCGGCGCTGCGGGCCAGCAGCCAGCCAAGGAGCAGGCCGAGCAGCAGCGCCAGCAGCAGGGGCAGGACCGCGCCCAAGGTCAGTTGCTCGTTCATGGACGACACCCTCGCGCCAGCCACCGACATACCTCGGTCCACACGTCACCGGGGGGTGTCCGGTCGGGCTGGGCGCGGACAGAAAGGGTGTCCGGTCACGATCCGGTCACGAGCGCGGACACGCGGCGGGTCCCGCGTTGACACCGCCGGAGGGCCTGATCTACCTTCGAGGGCGAAACATGAATCACCTTTCATGTTGGACCGCACGAAGGAGTGTTCCCGTGAACGCACGGCCCGTCCGCCTGCTCACCGTCCTCACCGCCACTGCGGCGCTGACCCTCTCGGCCTGCGCCCCGAGCACGGACGGGGGTGGCGACGACAGCGGCGGTGGCGGCGACGACGGCGGCGAGGGCGGCGGCACCGCCCAGGTCGGCATCATCTACTCCGAGACCGGGCCGCTCGCGGCCTACGGCGAGCAGTACCGCCAGGGCCTGGAGGCCGGCATCGACTACGCCACGGACGGCACCGGCGAGGTCGACGGCACCACCATCGAGGTGGAGTACCGCGACGACGCGGGCAACCCGGACACGGCCGTGGCCGCGGCCAAGGACCTCATCGGTCAGGACTACCGGATCCTCGGCGGGACGGTCGTCTCCGGCATCGCCACCGCCATGGCCGAGCAGGCCGCGCAGAACGAGGTCCTCTACATCTCCGGCCCGGCCGCGACGGACGCAATCACCGGCACCAACGAGTTCACCTTCCGCTCCGGCCGCCAGTCCTACCAGGACGTCGCGACCGCCGGCGCGATGCTGGACGACAGCTCGGGCAAGGTCGTGGTCCTGGCCCAGGACAACGCCTTCGGGCAGGGCAACCTGGCCGCCGTCGAGGCGGTCCTGGGCGCCGAGGGCGCGGAGGTCGCCAGCGTGCTGGTGCCCGAGGACGCCACCGAGTTCACCGGCTTCGCCCGCCAGGTGGTCGACGAGGAGCCGGACCTCATCTTCGTCGCCTGGGCCGGGGCCACCGCCGGCAACATGTGGCAGTCGCTCACCCAGCAGAACGTCTTCGACGCGGCCCCGGTGGTCACCGGGCTCGCCGACTCGGCGACCTTCGCCGCCTACGGCGACGCCGGCGAGCAGATCTCCTTCCTCTCGCACTACTTCCCCGGCGCCACCGACAACGAGGTCAACCAGGCCCTCGTCGACTCGGTCACCGAGGCGGGCGGCACCCCCGACCTGTTCACCGTCGACGGCTTCGTCGCCGGGCAGATGATCGTGCACGCCGTGGCCGAGGGCGGCGACGACGTCGACGGCATGATCGACGCGCTCGAGGGCTGGGAGTTCGAGGGGCCGAAGGGCACGACGACCGTCCGCGAGGGCGACCACGCGCTGGTGCAGGACATGTTCACCGCCCGCCTGGTGCAGGACGGCGACACCTGGGTCCCCGAGGTCATCGACACGGTCCCCGCGGACGAGGTCGCCCCGCCGGAGGCCTCGGGCGAGTGACGGAGCAGCACAGCCCGGTCCAGGGCCGGGACGCGGGGGCGGAGAGCTCCGCCCCCGCCCCCGCCCTGGAGGTCCGGGATCTCTCGCTGCGCATCGGCGGCGCCCAGATCCTGGAGGACATCAGCCTCACCGTGCCGCGCGGCCAGATCGTCGGCGTCATCGGCCCGAACGGCGCCGGCAAGACCACGCTGTTCAACCTCATCTCCGGCGTGCTCGCGCCCACCTCGGGCCAGGTGCTGCTCGGCGGCCGGGACCTCACCCGGTCGGGCATCACCCAGCGCGCGGTGGCCGGCCTGGGCCGGACCTTCCAGACCTCCTCGCTCTTCCCCGGGCTCAGCGTGCACGAGAACGCCCGGCTGGCCGCCCAGGTCACCGAGGGCCGCGCCATCTCCCTCTTCTCCTTCCCGCGACGCGGTGACGCCGCGTCCCGCCGCGCCACCGCGCTGCTCGAGGAGGTCGGCCTCGGCCACCGTGCGGAGCACCGCGCCGGGGACCTGCCGCACGGCGACAAGCGCAAGCTGGAGATCGCCATGCTCCTCGCGACCGACCCGGAGGTCGTCCTCCTGGACGAGCCCATGGCGGGCGTCGCCTCGGGCGACGTCCCGGGTCTCACCGAGGTCATCCGCGGCCTGCACCGCGACCACGGATGCACCGTGCTCATGGTGGAGCACCACATGGAGGTCCTGCTCGGCGTCGTCGAGCGGGTGGCCGTGCTCCACTTCGGCCACCTGCTCGCGATGGACACCCCGGAGGCGGTCATGGCCGACCCGACCGTCCAGAGCGCCTACCTGGGGGAGACGGTATGACGCCCGCCCAGCCCACCGGCGACCTCACCGAGGCACCGGCGCGGAGCGAGGACGTCGACCCCGTCCTGCACGTGCGCGGGCTGTCCGCCCACGTCGCCGGCCAGCAGGTCGTGGAGCACGTCGACCTCGACGTCGCACCCGTCGGCGTCACCGCCCTCCTGGGGCGCAACGGCGTGGGGAAGACCTCGACGATCAAGGCCGTCCTCGGCCTCATCGGCCGGGCGGGCGAGGTCGAGCTCGCCGGCACCGACCTCGTGCCCCTGCCCACCCACCAGATCGTGCGGCTCGGGATCGGCTACGTGCCGGAGGACCGCGAGGTCTTCGCCGGCCTCACCGTGACCGACAACCTGCGGCTGGCCGAGCGGCGTGGCAGCGAGCACCGCTACGACCTCGTCTACGACCTCTTCCCGGAGCTGAAGCAGCGCGGCGCCCAGGCCGCCGGGACGCTCTCCGGCGGGCAGCAGCAGATGGTCTCCCTCGCCCGGGCCCTGCTCAACGACAACCAGGTGCTCCTCGTGGACGAGCCGACCAAGGGGCTCGCCCCCAAGCTCGTGCAGGAGGTGAGCCAGGTGCTCGCCCGCGCGGCGCAGGTCGCCCCCATCCTCCTGGTCGAGCAGAACCTCCAGGTCGTCCGCGAGCTCGCCCACCACGCGGTCGTCCTCACCGACGGACGCAGCGTCCACCACGGCCCCGCGCAGGAGTTCCTCGCCGACGACGCCCTCACCCAGCGCCTGCTGGGGGTCCACGGCGAGGGCGGGTCGGACCCCACCGAGGACCACGACCAGGACCGGGACCAGGCCGGCGCCGGGCATACCCGAGAGGAGCACACCGAGTGAGCACCGTCGTCCTGCTCCTGTTCACCGGGGTCGGGCTGGGGGCGATCTACTTCCTGGTCGCCTCGGGCCTGTCCCTCATCTACGGCCTCATGCACGTCCTCAACTTCGCGCACGGCGTCTTCCTGTCGCTCGGGGCCTTCCTCGGCTTCGAGGTGGCGAGCCGGCTCGGTGCCACGACGTGGACCGGCTTCGCGGCCTCGCTGCTCGTCGGCGCGCTCGCCGGGGCGGTCTTCGCGGCGCTCACCGAGCGGGTGCTCGTGCAGCGCCTCTACGAGCGGCACATCGAGCAGGTGCTCGTCACCGTCGGCCTCGGCCTTGCGGCCGTCGCCCTCTTCGACGGCATCTGGGGCACCGACCCGCAGTTCATCTCCGGCCCGGCGTGGCTGGGACGGACCACGCACATCCTCGGCGCCAACGTGCCCAACGACCGCTTCGTGGCGATCCTCGTCGCCGCCCTGGTGCTGCTCGGCATGGTGCTCTTCCTGCAGCGCACCCGCTACGGCATGATCATCCGCGCCGGGGTGGAGAACCGGGCCATGGTCACCGCGCTCGGCATCGACGTGCGCACCGCCTTCACCCTCGTCTTCACCATCGGGGGGATCGCGGCCGGGCTCGGCGGCGTCCTGGCCAGCCACTACTTCGGCTACGTCTCCCCGCTGCTGGGCCAGACGCTGCTCATCTTCGCCTTCATCGTCACCGTCATCGGCGGCCTCGGCTCGCTCACCGGTGCGGCGATCGCGTCGGTCCTCGTGGCGCTGCTGCAGCAGTTCGCCAACTACTACCTCTGGGGCACCGGTGACCTCGCCGTCGTCGTGCTGCTCGCCGTGGTGCTGCTCACCCGACCCTCCGGACTCATGGGGAGGCGCGCATGAGCAGCCCGACGACACCCACGCCCCGCCGCAGCTGGGTCGGCACCGCGGTGCCGCTCGCCCTCGTGGTGCTGCTGGCCTGCCTGCCGCTGCTCAACCTCCACCTGCCCGGGGTGCTGCCGGGGCCGACCTACACCCCCGGCTCGCTGCACCTGATGGCGCTCGCCATGGTCATGGCCGCGCTGGCGCTGTCCTACCACCTGCTCCTCGGGGTGGCCGGGCTGCTGTCCTTCGGGCACGCGCTCTACTTCGGCTTCGGCGCCTACGTGCTCGGCATCGTCATGTCCGAGCTCGACCTGGGGCTGGTGCCCTCGGTGCTCGTCGTGCTCGTGGCCGGCGTGGTCTTCTCCACCCTGCTCGGGGCGATCAGCCTGCGGGTCACCGGCATACCCTTCGCGATGGTCACCCTGGCCTTCGCCCAGGCCGGCTCGGTGCTGGTCCGCCGCGACCCGGGCCGGGTCACCGGTGGCGAGGAGGGGCTGCGGCTGCCGACCGAGCACGTGCCCGACGCGCTCATCGGGGTCGCCAACACCCGCAACCTCTACTGGCTGGCGCTCGCGGCCCTCGTGCTGGCCTTCCTGCTGACCAGCTGGGTGCAGCGCAGCCGGGCCGGGCACGTCGCGGAGGCGGTGCGGGAGAACGAGCTGCGCGTCCGGGTCCTCGGGATGCGGCCCTTCGTCGTCAAGCTCGCCATCTTCGTCGCCGCCTCGGTCATCGCCATCGGGATGGGCATGGTCCACCTGCTGCTCAACTCGGGCGCCGTGCCCACCATCGTCAGCGCCGAGTTCACCATCTCGCTGCTGCTCATGGTCGTCATCGGCGGCGTCGGCTCGCGCTGGGGCGCGGTCACCGGGGCCGTGCTCTACGTCCTGCTCAACCAGCGGCTCACCGTCCTGGCGCAGGCCGAGTGGGTCCACGACCTGCCCGCGGTGCTGCGGATCCCGCTGTCGGAGCCGCTGTTCATCCTCGGCACCCTCTTCGTCCTCGTCGTCATGTTCCTGCCCGGCGGCATCGCCGGGACGGTGACCCGGCTGCGCGGACGCCGACCGTCGCGTGGCGGCGCGGACCCGGGTGCTGACAGGGTGGAGCAGGTGGACGACATCGAGGACGGCGACCGGCGGCAGGACGAGGGCGTGGGGGCGGCGCGCCCATGACGGCCCCGGTCTCCGGTGCGCGGACGGACGGGCTGCACACGCTCGGCCGGTGGCCCGCCGACCGCGCCCGCATCGCGCCGGACCACGCTGCGGTCGTCGACCGCGGCGTGGCGCTGGGCTACGGCGAGCTCGAGGCCAGGGTGGAGCGGCTGGCGCAGGTGCTGCTCGGTGCCGGCATCGGCAGGGGTATGCGCGTGGCCACCCTGGTCGGCAACAGCGCCGACCACGTCGTGCTCTTCTTCGCCTGCGCCCGCGTCGGCGCCGCCCTGTGCCCGCTCTCCTGGCGGCTGACGCCGCCGGAGCTGGTGCGCCAGGTGCAGCTGCTCGACCCGGCGCTGCTCGCCACCGAGGAGGAGACCGGCGCCCTGGCCGACGAGGTCGCCGCGCGGCTCACCTGCCCGGTGCCGACGGCATACCTCACCGAGTTGGGGCGCCCGGGCACCGTGTCCGCCGCGACGGGACGGGCGCCGGTCGACCCCGAGCCGGTCGACGACGAGGACGCCCTGCTCGTCGTCTTCACCTCCGGCAGCCTCAGCGCACCCAAGGCCGCGGTCCTGTCCCACCGCACCTGCTGGTGGACCAACCTCTCGCTGTCGCGGACCCTGGAGCTCACCGAGCGCGACGTGGTGCTCGCCGTGCTGCCGCAGTTCCACGCGGGCGGGTGGAACATCCAGCCGCTGCTCGCGTGGTGGACCGGTGCGACCGTGGTGCTGGAGCGCACCTTCGACCCCGGCCGGGTGCTGAGCCTGGTCCGCGAGCACCGGGTGAGCACGATGATGGGCGTGCCGACGCAGTACCTCCTGCTGGCCGAGCACCCGGGTTTCGTGGACGCCGACCTGTCCACCCTGCGCAGCGCCGTCGTCGGCGGGGCCCCGATGCCGCCGCCCCTGCTGCGCACCTTCCACGCCCGCGGGGTGGCGCTGACCCAGGGCTACGGGCTCACCGAGGCCGGCCCCAACGTGCTCTGCCTGCCGCCGCACGAGGTCACCGACCGTGCCGGGTGGGCGGGCGTGCCCTACCCGCACGTCGAGGTCGCCCTCGCCGACGCGGCCACCGGCGAGCGGGTCCGGGGCGCCGGGACCGGCGAGCTGCTGGTGCGCGGCCCAGGGCTGTTCACCGGCTACCTGCACGACGAGGAGGCGACGGCGCAGGTGATGCACGACGGCTGGCTGTGGACCGGCGACGTCGCCACCCGCGACGAGCAGGGCTACCTCAAGATCGTGGACCGGCTGCGCAACATCTACATCAGCGGCGGTGAGAACGTCGCCCCCGCGGAGGTCGAGGCCGCGCTGCGGCGCCACCCCGCGGTCGCCTCGGCGGCGGTCGTCGGTCTGCCGCACGAGCGCTGGGGCGAGGTCGGGGTCGCGCTCGTCGTGCTGCGGCCCGGCGTCGCGACGGACGAGCACGACCTGCGCGAGCACTGCCGCGCGCTGCTCGCCGCCTTCAAGGTGCCCGAGCGGATCCTGGCCGTGCCCGACATACCGCAGGTGGGGATCGGCAAGAACGACCAGCCGGCCGTCCGGGCCCTGGCACGGGAACGTCTCGAGCGGCAGGAGCAACGATGAGCGTCGAGGACCCGGTCGCCCGCCCCGCACCGCGGACCGCCCGGGGCGCCCGCACCCGGGCCAGGCTGTTGCAGGCGGCCGAGGACGTCTTCGCGACCGTCGGCTACCCGGACGCCTCGATCGTGCGGATCACCGAGCTCGCCGGGGTCGCGCTGGGCACGTTCTACGTGCACTTCACCGGCAAGAAGGAGATCTTCGACGAGGTCGTCCTCGACCTGTCGCGACGGGTGCGGCAGGCGATGAGCGAGGCCTCGTCGGCGGCGCCGGACCGGCTCACGGCCGAGCGCGACGGCTTCCGCGCGTTCTTCGCCTTCACCGCCGAGCACCCCGCGCTCTACCGCATCATCCGGCAGGCCGAGTTCGTCTCGCCCGAGGTGATGCGCACGCACTACGACGACATCTGCTCGGGGTATGCCGCGGGCCTGGACCGCGCGATGGAGCAGGGGCAGATCCGTGGTCTGGACCCGATGGTCGCGGCCTGGGCGCTCATGGGTGCCGGCGAGCTCATCGGGATGCGCTGGGTGCTCTGGGAGCAGGGCGGGCAGATCCCCGAACCGGTCTTCGAGCAGCTCATGCTGCTCATCGAGGGTGCCCTGGCACCCACCACGACGGACGAAGGAGAGCACACATGACACGCAGGGCGATCGTCACCGGAGGAGCGAGCGGCATCGGGGCCGCGGTCGCGCGTCGGCTCGCCGCCGACGGGATGCACGTGGTCGTGGCCGACCGGGACGCGGACGCCGCGCAGTCCCTGGCGAGCGAGCTCGGGGGAGAGGCGTGGACCGTGGACCTGTCGGACACGGCGGCGCTGGAGGACGCCGACGTGGACTGCGACGTCCTCGTCAACAACGCCGGCGTGCAGCGGGTGGCCGCGGTCCACGAGTTCGTCCCCGACGACTTCCGGCTCATCCACCGGCTCATGCTCGAGGCCCCCTTCCTGCTGGCCCGGGCCGCGCTGCCGCACATGTATGCCCGTGGCTGGGGCCGGATCATCAACGTCTCCTCCGCGCACGGCCTGCGCGCCTCGGCCTTCAAGTCGGCCTACGTCTCGGCCAAGCACGGGCTGGAGGGGCTGTCCAAGGTCATCGCCCTGGAGGGCGCCGAGCAGGGCGTGACGAGCAACTGCGTCAACCCGGGCTACGTCCGGACGCCCCTGGTCGAGAAGCAGATCGCCGACCAGGCGAAGACGCACGGCATCGGGGAGGACGAGGTGATCGAGAAGATCATGCTCACCCGCTCCGCCGTGAAGCGCCTCGTCGAGCCCGAGGAGGTCGCCGCCCTGGTGTCCTTCCTCACCTCCGACGACGCCGGCATGGTGACCGGCACGTCCTACACGATGGACGGCGGGTGGACAGCGCAGTGAGTGCCGAGACAAGCCCAGAGACGACCACCGCGGCGAGCACCGAGAGCCTGCCCTCCTCGGTCGAGGCCGTCCTCGGCGAGCGCTACCGCAGCGTCGCCGTCCCAGTCGACGGGGGAGACCTCCACGTCGGGGTCTGGGAGCCCGAGGACAGCGAGGGTGCGGTCCCGACCGTGGTCCTCGTCCACGGGATCACCGCCTCGCATGTGTCCTTCGCCGCCCTGGCGCAGGCGCTGCCCGGCGTGCGCCTCGTGGCTCCCGACCTGCGCGGCCGGGGCCGCTCCCGCGACCTGCCCGCGCCCTACGGCATGCCCCGGCACGCCGACGACGTCGCCGCGGTCCTGCACCACCTCGGGGTCGACCAGGCCGTCGCGGTGGGTCACTCGATGGGCGCCTTCGTCTCGCTCGTCCTCGCCGACCGGCACCCCGACCTGGTGCGTTCCCTTCTCCTCGTCGACGGGGGTATGCCCCTGCTCCCGCCCCCGGGCGTCGCGCCGGAGGACATGGCGGCCGCGGTGCTGGGCCCGGCCGCGGACCGGCTGCGGATGACCTTCCCCAGCCGGGAGGCATACCACGAGTTCTGGCGCGAGCACCCGGCCCTCGGCCCGGGGTGGGACGAGTTCACGACCGCCTACGTCGACTACGACCTGGTCGGTGAGGAGCCCGGGCTCACGCCCGCCACGCGGCCCGAGGCGCTGGCCGAGGACATCCGCGAGCTCGTCGACGGCGCCTCGGTGGAGCACGCCCTCGACGCCCTCACGCACCCGGCGACCTGGCTCGTCGCGCCACGCGGCTTGCTGGACGAGGTGCCGCCGCTCTACCCTGACGCGGCCCGGGAGCACTGGACCTCCCGGCTGCCCCGGCTGCGCATGGTCGCCCTCGAGGACGTCAACCACTACACCGTCGTGCTCGCGCAGCGTGGCGTGCGGCAGCTGCTGCCGCTCCTGGAAGGGGAGATCGCGTGATCGGACTCATCGGGATCCTGCTGTCGCTGGCCCTGCTCATCGTCCTGGCCTACCGGGGTCTCAACGTCATCGTCCTCGCGCCGATCATGGCGAGCATCGCGGTGATCTTCGCGGGTGCGCCGATCCTCGCGACGTACACCCAGGTCTTCATGCCGGCGATGGGCAACTTCGTCGTCAGCTTCTTCCCGCTCTTCCTGCTGGGTGCCCTCTTCGGCAAGGTCATGTCGGACTCCGGCGCCGCGCTGCGGATCGCCGAGTGGGTGGTGCGCCGGGTCGGGGGCGACAAGGCGATCCTCGCGGTCGTCCTGGCCTGCGCGATCCTCACCTACGGCGGCGTCTCGCTCTTCGTCGTGGCCTTCGCGATGTTCCCCATCGCGGCGGCGCTCTTCCGCGAGGCGCGGGTGCCCAAGCGGCTCATCCCGGGCGCGATCGCGCTGGGCGCGTTCACCTTCACCATGACCGCGCTGCCCGGCACCCCCGCGATCCAGAACGCCATCCCCAACCCCTACTTCGGCACCGACGGCTTCGCGGCCCCGGGCCTGGGGATCATCGCCGGCCTCATCATGTTCGCCGGCGGCGTGGGCTGGCTGACCTGGCGCAGCCGCAGGGCCGCCGCCGCGGGCGAGGGGTATGACGACGGTCCCCTCATGACGACCGGCGCCGACTCCGCGGCGCTCACCATCGACCTCGGCGACGACGAGGGTCCGGGCGCGGCACCGCGCGGGGAGGACGGCACCGGTACCCAGCCGGAGGCCGGCGGCACCCTCACCGCCGTCCGCGAGCGCGACCTCCCGCCGCTGTGGGTCGCCTTCCTGCCGGTCTTCGTGGTCATCGGGCTCAACCTGCTCCTGCTGCGGGTGGTCTTCCCGATGATGGACACCAGCTACCTCGCGGAGGAGCGGTACGGCGCGACGGAGCTGTCCATGGTGCAGGGCAACTGGGGGCTCATCGTCGCGCTGGCCACCGCGGTGGTTCTCGCCTTCGTGCTCAACTGGCGGCGCCTGGCCAACCCGAAGAAGAGCTTCAACTCCGGCACCACCGCCTCCTTCCTGCCGATCATGAACACCGCCAGCGAGGTCGGCTACGGCGCCGTCATCGCCTCGCTCGCCGGCTTCGTGCTGGTCCGGGACGCGATCATGGGCTCCTCGGACAACCCGGTCGTCTCGACCGCGATCGCGGTCAGCGTGCTGGCCGGCATCACCGGCTCGGCCTCGGGCGGCATGGGCATCGCTCTGGAGGCGCTCGGTCAGGACTTCCAGTCGATGGCGGCCTCGGCCGGGATCGACATGGAGCTCATGCACCGGGTGACGACGCTGGCCTCGGGCGGCATGGACGCGCTGCCGCACAACGGCGCCGTCATCACCCTGCTGGCGATCTGCGGCCTGACCCACAAGCAGTCCTACAAGGACGTCGGGATGGTGGCCGTGGTCATCCCCGTGGTCGCGCTCGCCGTGGTCGTCGCGCTCGGCTCGGCCTTCGGCGCCTTCTAGGGGGTATGCCCCTCAGCGCACCTGCCGCGCGCTGAACTGCATCCGCGGCTGGGCGAAGGCGTCCTGCGCCTGGACCAGCCGCAGCTCGCGCTCGCCGGAGTCGAGGGTGGCCTGGAGCAGGTCGAAGACGCTGGACGCGGTGCGCTCCAGCGCGGTCGCCGCCGAGCCGGTCTCGCGGTAGTGCGCGGTGAAGAGGGCGCTGGTGACGTCGCCGGAGCCGTTGGCCTTGATCGGCAGCCGTGGGGTCGCGACGATCCACGCGCTCTCGTCGTCCACGGCGAGCATCTCGATGGTCTCGCCGCCGTCCGGCTGCGCCTCGCGGTCCGGGCGCAGCACGCTGGTGACGAGCACGGTGCGCGGGCCGAGGTCGCGGGCGGCGTCGGCCGAGGCGAGCGTGGACTCCAGGTCCTCCGGCTCGGTGTGCGTCATGTAGCCCAGCTCGAACTGGTTGGGCGTGATGATGTCGGCGTGCGGGATGACCTTCTCGCGGATGAGCGGCGGGATCGCGTCGGCGACGAAGCAGCCCGAGGTGGCGTTGCCCATGACCGGGTCGCAGGTGTAGGTCGCCTCCGGGTTGGCCGCCTTGACCCGGGCCACCGCGTCGACGACGACGTCGACGATCTCCTCGCCGCCCAGGTAGCCCGAGAGCACCCCGTCGACCGTGGGCAGCACGCCGCGGTCCTCGATGCCCGAGACGACCGCCCGCACGTCGTCGGCCGGGATGAGCGGGCCGCCCCACTCGCCGTAGCCGGTGTGGTTGGAGAAGTTCACGGTCAGCACGGGCCAGACCTCGTGCCCGATGCGCTGCAGCGGGAAGACGGCGGCGGAGTTGCCGACATGGCCGTAGGCGACGTGGCTCTGGATCGAGAGGAAACGCATACCTCGATCTTCGCATCCCCGGCGACCACTAGACTGCTGACCCCGTGGCACTCACCATCGGAATCGTCGGCCTGCCCAACGTGGGCAAGTCCACGCTCTTCAACGCGCTGACCAAGAACACCGTGCTCGCGGCGAACTACCCGTTCGCGACGATCGAGCCCAACATCGGCGTGGTGCCGCTCAAGGACGGGCGGCTGGACCGGCTCGCGGAGATCCACTCCAGCGCCAAGGTGCTGCCCGCGACGGTGAGCTTCGTCGACATCGCCGGCATCGTCCGCGGCGCGAGCGAGGGGGAGGGGCTGGGCAACAAGTTCCTCGCCAACATCCGCGAGGCGGACGCGATCTGCCAGGTGGTGCGCGCCTTCCGCGACGACGACGTCGTGCACGTCGACGGCAAGGTCAGCCCGCGCGACGACATCGAGACGATCAACACCGAGCTCGTCCTCGCCGACCTGCAGACGCTGGAGAACGCCATCCCGCGGCTGGAGAAGGAGGTCAAGGGCAAGCGGACCGACAAGGCCGTCCTCGACACCGCGCTCGCCGCGCAGGGGGTCCTCGAGGCGGGCGACACCCTGTATGCTCGGGGTGCCGCCGCGGGGGTGGACGTCGCGATCGCGCGGCAGCTGGGCCTGCTCACGACCAAGCCGTTCCTCTACGTCTTCAACCTCGACGAGGACGGGCTCACCGACGAGGCGCTGCACGCCGACCTGGCCGAGCTCGTCGCGCCGGCCGAGGCGATCTACCTGAATGCCAAGCTCGAGGCCGACCTCGCCGAGCTCGAGGAGGACGAGGCCCGCGAGCTGCTGGAGTCGGTGGGCGTCGAGGAGCCGGGGCTGGACCAGCTGGCCCGGGTCGGCTTCGACACCCTCGGCCTGCAGACCTATCTCACCGCCGGGCCCAAGGAGTCGCGGGCGTGGACGATCCGCAAGGGCTCGACCGCGCCCCAGGCGGCCGGCGTCATCCACACCGACTTCGAGCGCGGCTTCATCAAGGCCGAGATCGTCAGCTTCGACGCGCTCGACGAGCTGGGGTCCATGGTGAAGGCCAAGGAGGCCGGCAAGGTGCGCATGGAGGGCAAGGACTACGTCATGGCCGACGGCGACGTCGTGGAGTTCCGCTTCAACGTGTAGGTCCGCCGTCGCGGCGTCACTGGGTCACAGGGGGTCGACGGCCCGGGCCTCGTAGAAGCCCATCTCGACGGACTCGAACGCGGGCTGCTCCGGAGCGTGCGCCTGCGGGCGCCACGCCTCGAGGGCGGCCCGGTCCCGCCATACCTCGGAGTTGTTGACCCTCCTGGGGTCCAGGGGGTCGGCGGTGACGGCCAGGTGGACGCAGCCGGCGCCGGAGAGGACGGTGCCGATGGCGTGGGACAGGTCGCCGACGCGGGCTCCCGGTCGCGCGGCGGCGATGCCGGCGGCCAGCGCGCGCTGCGTGGTGTCGATCATCCTCTGGTCGTCGGGGGAGCGGGGCCGGCCGACGACGAAGCTGATGGCAGCGTCCGCGGCGACCCCGTGGAGGCTGACGGCGAGGTCGAGGGAGAGGAGGTCACCGTCGGCCAGGCGGTCGTCGTGCGGCAGCCCGTGCAGGACGGCGTCGTTGACGGAGGTGCAGATCCAGTGCCCGAACGGACCCTTGCCGAAGGAGGGCGCGTAGTCCACGTAGCAGGACTCCGCGCCGGCCCCGAGGATCATCTCCCGGGCCCACCGGTCGATGTCGAGCAGGTTGGTGCCGACGTCGGTGCGGGCCTTCACGGTCCGAAGGATCTCGCCGACGAGGCGCCCGGTCCGGCGCGCCTGGTCCGTCTGGGCGGGGGTGAGGATCTCGATCACCCCAATAACTATACCGGTCAGATCATCCCGGTACTAGAATCCCGGGTCATGGTGAGACTTCCGCTCGCGCCCGAGGAGATCGAACGCGGCAGGCGCCTCGGCGCCCTGCTCCGGCAGGCCCGGGGCGAGCGCTCGATCCTCGAGGTCGCGCTGGACGCCCGCGTGTCGCCCGAGACGCTGCGCAAGATCGAGACGGGCCGGGTGGCCACGCCGGCGTTCTCGACGGTCGCCGCCCTCGCGGGCGTGCTCGGGCTCTCCCTCGACGACGTGTGGGGTCAGGTGACCGCCCCCTCGGCCGACGTCTCCCGCGTATGACGCCCTACCCGTTGCTCACCATCAGCTGACGGCTGACCGGCGCTGACGGCGCACGGCGACGAAGGAGCGCACGCCGAGCACGACATACCCCACCAGCAGCACGAAGCTGATCGTGCCGGAGATCACCGCCAGCGGACGCTCGGCCTCGCCCGTGACGAGGTCGCCGAGACCCAGCACGTTGCGCAGCGTCCCGAGGGCGCCGATGACCGCCACCAGCAGCGCGGCGTGGATCCAGACCTTGGGGTTGCTGCGGCCCAGCACGCCGCAGACCGTGAGCACGACGCCCAGGATCGCGGGTATGAGCGCGGTCCAGCTCGACATCCCGGCGGCGAGCCAGCCGATCACCCCCACCGCGATGAGCAGGACGCCCAGGACGACGGTGGTGCGCGGCATCGACGAGTTCTGCATGGTGCTCCTTCGTGGTCTCATGGGGGAAGGGCCAGGATATCCGGGTCTGCCGGGGCGTTCTCCGAGCGCGTCGTCCACTGCACGCCGGTATGTCACTCGCGAGCCTGTTCGAGGAGGCTCACGAGTGACATACCGGCTCGAGGAGGACGACGGGCTCGTGGACGGGTCCGCGACGGGCGGCGGCGGAGGGAGAATTCTCGGCTCGACGGGCGGTCGGCGGCGGCGCCACCTAGCATGGTCGGGTGACCCAGGTGCGACGTGACGGCTGAGCCGGAGACCCAGACCGACGCCGCACCCGAGCCGGATCCGGCACGCTGGCGGATGCTGGCGGTCACCCTCGCCGTCGGGTTCATGTCGCTGCTCGACGTGACGATCGTCAACGTCGCCATCCCCTCGATGCGCAGCGGGCTGGACACGTCCGCGTCCACGATCCAGTGGGTCGTGTCCGGGTATGCCCTCACCTTCGGCCTGGTCCTCGTCACCGGCGGCCGGCTCGGGGACGCCTGGGGCCGGCGCCGGCTCATGCTCATCGGGCTGGCGGGCTTCGTGCTCGCCAGCGCCGCGTGCGGCCTGGCGCCCAGCGCCGGGGTGCTCGTGGTGGCGCGGCTGGTGCAGGGCATGTCCGCCGGGCTGCTCGCGCCGCAGAACACCGGGCTCATCCAGGAGCTGTTCACCGGCGCCGAGCGCGGGAAGGCCTTCGGTCTCTTCGGCCTCGTGGTCTCGGTCGCCTCCGGCATCGGTCCGGTGCTCGGCGGCATCATCATCTCCCTCGCCGGGGAGGACGGCGGCTGGCGCTGGATCTTCCTCGTCAACGTGCCGATCGGGCTGGTCCTGCTGGTCGCGATCGCGCGGATGGTGCCCGACCCCGAGCCGGGGGAGCGTGACCCCCGGCTGGACCTCCTGGGTGCAGTGCTCCTCGGTGCCGCCGTGCTCTGCCTGCTCCTGCCCGTCGTGGCCCTGGAGTCGCGGGACACCTGGGCGCTGGCCCTGCTCGTCGGCGTGCCGCTCTTCGCCTGGGGCTTCCTGGCCTACGAGCGCCGGCTCTCCCGCACCGGCGGGGCACCGCTGCTCGACGTGGCGCTGCTGCGCCGCACGCCCGGCTACGGCAACGGCATCGTCGTCGGCACGCTCTACTTCACCGGCTTCACCGGGGTCTTCCTCGTGCTCTCGGTCTACCTGCAGGACGGCCTGGGTTACTCCACCCTGGTGACCGGGCTGCTGCTCACCCCCTTCGCCATCGGTTCGGCGGTGTCCTCGCCGTGGGCCGGCCGCGCCGTGTCCCGCATGGGCCGCGTCGTGGTCATCGGGGCCCTCGTCGTCATGATGTCCGGCCTCGTGCTCATGGTCCTGCTGGCGGGCGTCGCCCAGGACCGCCCCTGGCTCTGGGCGGCGCTCGCGCTGCCGCTGCTCGTCGCCGGCCTCGGTGGAGGGGCGGTCGTCTCGCCCAACTTCACGCTCACCCTGGCCGAGGTGCCGCCGCGCATGGGTGGCGCCGCCGGCGGGGCGCTGCAGACCGGTCAGCGCGTCGGCTCGGCCATCGGCGCCGCGGTGCTCGTCACGGCATACCAGCTCGGCGCGGGCTCGAGCCAGGACCCCGGCGACGGGTTGCGGGCCGCGATCGGCACGGCACTTGCGCTGCTGCTGCTCGCCCTGGGCGCGGCGCTCTTCGACGGGTGGCGGCGCCGGCAGAGCCAGGACTGAGCCTGCCGGGCGCTCAGTCCCGTGGCGCCGCGGTGAACTCGGCCAGGAAGTCCACGAGCAGGGCCGCGCTGCGCTCCCGGGGGAGCGCCTCGATGAGCGCCAGCACCGAGGCCAGGTCCAGCTCCCCGGTCTCCCGCGCCTGCCGCGCGAGGTCGGCGGGGTCCGGGACGGGCACCTCGCCCTGCGCAGCCGACCCAGGTACGCCCCCCGTCTGACCGCGGACGTCCTCCGCCCCCGCGACGAGTGCGGCGGCGAGCTCGCCGGCCACCCCGGACGTCACCGGCGTGATCGTCAGGTGCGTCGATCGCGGGATCGTCGTGCCGTCGGTCTGCGTCATCCCCGGCTGGCCCTGCAGCACGAAGCCGCGCCGGGCGACCGCACCCGCCCAGGCGTGCGGGTCGACCCGGTCCGCGTGGTCGGCCTCGGGGTCCGCCACCACCGCCAGCAGCGGGCCGACCGGGTCGCCGAGCACGCGCAGCCCGCGGATGCCGTCGACCACCTCGCGGACCACGGCGGTAGTGCGGACCACGCGGTCGGTGAGGTCGGCATACCCCTGCGTCCCGAGGCGGGTGAGGACCGCCCAGGCCGCCGCCAGCGACATCGCCGAGCGGGAGCCGAGCGCCGTCGGGTTGACCACGGGGTAGCCGGGCCAGTCGGTGAGCGCGTAGTAGCGCGCGCGGTCCAGCGCGGGGTCGGCGAAGAGGAGGACCGAGGCGCCCTTGGGGGCGTAGCCGAACTTGTGCAGGTCGGCGCTGATGCTCGTCACGCCCGGCACGGACAGGTCCCACGCGCCGGCCTCCGGCCACCACGGCAGCACGAAGCCGCCGACGCAGGCGTCGACGTGGCAGGGGATGTCGCGCTCCGCGGCGGCACCGGCGATCTGCGCGACCGGGTCGACCACGCCGTGCGGGTATGCCGGTGCGCTCGCGACCACCAGGGCGGTCGCCTCGTCGAGGTGCTCGACCACCCGCGCGGCCGGGAGGGTGCCGCCGGCGGGGTCGACCGGCACGGGCACCAGGTCCAGGCCGAGGTAGTGGGCCGCCTTGTGGAAGGCGGCGTGGGCGGTGCTCGGGGCGACCACGCGCGGCGTCGTGGTGCTGCCCGGGTGGCGCTCCCGCCACCGCTTGCGGGCGGCGAGCACGGCCAGCAGGATGCTCTCGGTGCCGCCCGAGGTGACCGCGCCGGACGTCTCCGGGCCGCCGCCCAGGACGTCCCGGGCGAAGGCGACGACGTCGGCCTGCAGCTGGGCCACCGACGGGAAGGTCGTCGGGTCGAGTGCGTTGACGGCCTGCACCCGGGCTGCCGCGGCGGCGGCCAGCTCGTCCAGCTCGGCGAGGCCGCTGTCGTAGACGTAGCTGAGGACGCGGCCGCCGTGGGTCGGGGCGTCCGCCTGCCGGTAGGCGTCGAGGCGGGCGAGGATCTCCTCGGGTTCGGGAGGGGTCACGGGAGTCCTTCCGTCGTCGTGGTCGCCGTCGCCGGGGCGAGGCTCGCGGGCTCGGGGTAGCGCCGCAGGACCAGCAGGCTCAGCCCGACGAGCACCGCCGGGACGAGCGAGAAGGCCAGGGCGATCGCGGCGGTCGCGGAGCCGGGCTGGGCCAGCTGCTCGCCGGCCGTGCTGGAGCGGAAGCCGGTGAGCCCCAGCAGCACGAGCACGAGGACCGGGCCGAGGGCCAGGCCGGTGGTCTCCCCGGCGGTCCACAGCCCGCTCATCGCCCCGCCGCGCTCGCGCCCGGCGGCGCTGATGACGTCGGGCAGCATCGCGAGCGGGAAGAGCTGCATCCCGGCGTAGGCCACCCCCGCGACGCCCACCACGGGGTAGACCCACCACCCCGGTGCCCAGAGCAGGACCACCAGACCCAGGGCCGCGGCGGCGAAGACGAGCGACGCGGCCCGCAGCGCCCCCGCCTTGCCGCGACGGGCGGCATACCGGGTCCACAGCGGCATGACCAGCAGCGCAGGAGCCACGAGCGCCGCGAAGAGGAGGGTGAGCGCGGTCTGGTCGCCGAGGGTGTAGGTCGCGACGTACTGCGCCGCGGCGAGCATCACCCCGGTCGCGAGCGCCTGGAGCACGAAGACCGAGAGCAGGGTCCGGTATGCCCGCTCCTCCCGCCACGCGGTCAGCCCGGAGCGGTAGCCCTCGAGCGCGGACGTGGACGGTCCGGCCTGCGTCGCGCTGAGGTGGCGGCGGGTGCCGAGGACCGTCGCGAGCATGCCGGCGAGGAGCAGCACGGCGATGCCGAGCGCCATGACGAGGTAGCCCCCGTGGCCGCCGCCGGCGGCGTCGCGCAGCGCCGGGCCGCCGGCCCCGACGAGCAGGATCGCCAGCGCGAGGGTCGCGATCCGCCAGGCCATGACCCGCGTCCGCTCGCCGTAGTCGTCGGTGAGATCGGCCGGGAGCGCGATGTAGGGCACCTGGAAGCAGGAGAAGGAGGTCGTCGCCAGCACGAAGCAGGCCAGGACCCACACCCCCGCCCCCACCGGCCCGAGGCCGGGCGGGACCGCGAACATCCCGACGAAGCCGAGCGGGAGCGTCACCGCGCCCCAGAGCATGAGGCGCGTCCGACCGGCCGGCCCCGCGGCCTCGCGGTCGCTGTGCGCGCCGACGAGCGGGTCGATGAGGACGTCCCAGGCCTTGGGGACGACGACGACCACCGTGGCCAGCAGCGCCGGGACGGCGAGGGTGTCGGTGAGGTAGTAGGCCAGCACCAGGCCGGGGAGGGTGCTGAAGCCGCCGGTGCCCACGCTGCCGGCGGCATACCCCAGCAGCACGGGGCGGGGGAGGCGCTGCTGCATGGCGCGTCAGCCTAGCGGTGCCCGGCGACGGTCAGAGGCCGGTCTGGTCCACCCCGTAGGTCGCCTGCTCCTGGGTGTAGCCCTCGAAGACCAGCTGGTCGATGAGTCCCTGCCGCGAGAAGCCACTGAACTCGAGATAGGACTCGGCCGCCGCGGCCGCCTGCTCGTTGTAGTCGATGTCGAGGCTGTCGACGGCGAAGGTGGCGTCCTCGGTGGAGAAGCCCTCGAACTCCAGCTGTCCGATGAGGCCGGTGCGTGAGAACGCCGTGAACTGAAGGTAGTCCTGCGCCGATCGCACAGCACTCTCCTGGGAGGTGGTCAGACCGCTCGCCTCTGGGGCGGGATCGTCCGAACCCTGGTCGTCCTCCTGCTGCTCTGCCTCTTGCTGGGCCTGTGCCGCCGCCTCCTCGCCCTCGGCCAGCGCGGCTGCCTCCGCCTCGTCGGCCCTGCTCTCCGCGTCGTCGGCCCGTCCCTCGGCCTCGTCGGCCCGGGTCTCGGCCTCCTCCGCCCGTTGCCGAGCGGTGTCGAGTTCGGACTCGAGCTCGGAGACACGTGCCTCCGCGTCCGAGGCCCGCTGCTCGGCCTCCGTCACGCGCTGGTCCACCGCCGCGTCGGCCTCGGCGGTCGGTGCCGAGGAGGCGGTGCCGGAGTCCTCCCCGTCCGAACAGCCCGTCACGAGGGCGACAGCCGTCACGAGCGTGACGATGAAGGGCAGGCGTCTCGGTGCCATGTGTCGTTCTCCTCATCGAGACCATGGGTGAGATCGTGCAGGACGATACGTCACGTCGGCACGGTGTTCTTCGCGAAGCGACGTCCGTCGGCCGGCCGCCCGGGCGTGCCAGGATCGGCCCATGCGCATCACACGTCGAGGACAGGTCATGGTCTGGGGGGTCGCCGCGCTGGCGCTCGCCGGATGCTCGGGCGGGGACGAGGACACCGGCGCCTCGGCGCTCGACACGATCCTCGAGGAGGGCAGCCTGCAGGTCTGCACGACCGGCGACTACCCGCCGTTCACCGAGCTGGACGCGGACAGCGGCGAGTTCTCGGGCATCGACGTCGACATGGCCCGCGACCTCGCCGACAGCCTCGGCGTCGAGGTGGAGTTCGTGCAGACCAGCTGGGACACCCTCATGGAGGACTTCCTCGCGGACTGCGACATCGCGGTGGGAGGCATCTCGATCAGCACCGAGCGGGCGCAGCAGGCCTTCTTCTCGGAGGCGGTCATGGCCGACGGCAAGACCCCCATCGCGCGGTGCGAGGACGTCGACAAGTACCGCACGGTGGAGCAGATCAACGACCCCGACGTCACCTCGATCATGCCCAGCGGCGGCACCAACGAGGTCTTCGCGCAGGAGAACTACCCCGACGGCGACCTCGTCACCCACGACAACCTCACGATCTTCGACGAGATCGTCGAGGGCCGGGCCGACGTCATGACCACGGACCGCTCCGAGGTGCTCTACGTCGCGCACGAGTACGAGGGCGAGCTGTGCCCGACGAACCCGGACGAGCCCTTCGACTACTTCGAGAAGGCCTACCTCCTGCCGCGCGGCGACGTCGTCCTCAAGGAGTACGTCGACCAGTGGCTCACGATGGCCAAGGGCGACGGCACCTACGACGCCATCACCGAGCCCTGGGTGGGGGACGTCGACCTGTCCCTCCCGGAGGACGAGTGACCGGGCGGTGCGCGGAGCGCGTCCCCGGTCAGCCCTCGAGGAAGTCCAGCCGGACCGTCCGCTCGGCGTTGTCGACGTTGAGGTCGACGATGCAGATGCTCTGCCAGGTGCCGAGCGCCAGCCGCCCGCCGTCGACGGGGACGGTGGCGTAGGGAGGGACGACCGCGGGCATGACGTGCGACCGGCCGTGGCCGCGCGCGCCGTGCGCGTGCCGCCACCGGTCGTCGGCCGGCAGCAGGTCGCCCAGGGCCGCGAGCAGGTCGTCGTCGGAGCCCGCGCCGGTCTCGATGATCGCCAGCCCGGCGGTCGCGTGCGGGACGAAGACGTGGAGCAGCCCGTCGCCCCGTCCCGACACGAAGCCCTCGCACTCACGGGTGAGGTCGAGGACGACCTCCTCGCCTCCCGTCCGGACGTTCAACGTGGTGGTCTGCATGCCTCCAGCATCGCCGATCACCCGGAGCCTGTCAGGGGGCAGGGCTACCGTGCTGCCTATGGACACCTTCCAGGACCTGCTCGCCGACGGCTTCTCCCGCGTGGAGGAGGGGGTGGGTGCCGTGCTCGACGGGATGTCGCCCGAGCAGCTGCGGTGGCGGCCGGACGACGAGGCCAACCCCGTGGGCTGGCTGCTCTGGCACCTGCTCCGGCAGCAGGACGCGCAGCTCGCCCAGCTCTCGGGCGAGGACCAGGCGTGGGACCAGGGGTGGAGCGAGCGTCTCGACCTGCCCTACCCGCCGGACGCGATGGGCTACGGCCAGGACCCCGAGGAGGTCGGCCGGTTCGAGCTGAGCGACCCGGACCTGCTCGTGGGGTATGCCGGTGCCGTCCACGAGCTCACGCGTCGCCTGGTCGCCGGGCTGGACGCGCAGGAGATGGAGCGGGTGCTCGACGACTCCTTCGACCCGCCGGTCACCGTGGGGGTGCGGGTGTTCTCGGTGCTCGAGGACGCGATCAAGCACCTGGGGCAGGCCGAGTACGTCAAGGGCCTGGCGCAGCGAGCCTGACGGCCACCCGCAGCGGGTCGGTGGGGCTCAGGCCGGGGCGCCGCCGGGGTCCGCCGGGCCCATCTCGTCGTCGACGAAGACCGGCCGGGACACCCGCAGACCGGTGAGCGTGAGCGCCACGCCGCTGAGCGCGAGCAGGACCAGCACCAGCCGCCAGTCCCCGGTCCAGGCGTGGATGAGACCCACGAGGAACGGGCCGGCGGCGCCGAGCAGGTAGCCGACCGGCTGCACGAAGCCCGACAGCCGCGCCGTGACCTGGGGGTGCCGGCTGCGGGCGTTGATGAGGGCGATGACCGTGGGGAAGGCCCATCCGGACAGCCCCAGCAGCCCCGACCACAGCCAGGGCACGCTGGCGGGGGAGAGGAGCAGACCGGCATACCCCAGCACCGCGAGACCGCCGAAGGCGACCATCCACGGCGCCAGCGTCCGGGACCGGTCGATGACGGTGGGCATGACCAGCCCGCCCACGACGCCGAGACCGGTGAGCAGGGCGGTGAGCAGGCCGGCGGCCGGAGCCGACAGGCCCGCGTCGCGGTAGATCTCGGGCAGCCAGCCGAACTGCACGTAGGCGTTCATCGACTGCACGCCGAACATCGCGGTGAGCGCGACCGCCGTCGGCGAGCGCAGGAGCCGGCCCGCCGACCCGCCGCCGTCCTGGGCCGGGGCGGTGCCACGCTCCCGGCGCGCGACGAGGAGCCAGACCAGCAGCGCGGAGACGGCCGTCAGCCCCCACAGGCCCAGCGACGGACGCCACCCGCCGTCACCCGCGACGGCGGCGAC
The DNA here is from genome assembly GCF_001685415.1 of Serinicoccus hydrothermalis. Taxonomy (NCBI): domain Bacteria; kingdom Bacillati; phylum Actinomycetota; class Actinomycetes; order Micrococcales; family Ornithinimicrobiaceae; genus Serinicoccus; species Serinicoccus hydrothermalis. Next base: position 3,246,297 of record NZ_CP014989.1, read on the forward strand.
CGGGGCCGCCAGCGCCGCGCCCGAGGCCCCACCGACCGTGAGACCGGTGCCGTAGACCGTCATGAGCCGCACCCGGTCCGCCGGCTGGCGCTTGATCCACGCGGGCACGAGCACGTTGCCGACCGCCATCCCGCCCAGCGCGAGCCCGGACAGCGCCACGAAGAGGACCGTGGACCCGGTGAGGACCCGCAGCAGCAGGCCCGCGACGACGACGACCAGGCCGAGCAGGATGCTGCCGGTCACGCCGCAGCGTCGGGAGAGCGGCACCGCCAGCGCGCCGAGGGCCCCGAAGCACAGACCGGGCAGCGCGCTGAGCACGCCGGCGACGGTGGGGGTCAGGCCGATGCCCGCCTCGAGCTCGGCCAGGACCGGGCCGATCGAGGTGGCCCCCGGACGCAGGTTGACCGCGACCAGGGCCACCGCGACGAGGGCGAGGGCACCCAGGTGGGGCAGCGGCCGCCCGGACGTCCCGGTGCGGCCGCCCGGCCCCTCAGTCACGCAAGGCGTCGATCACGGCGTTGAAGGTCTCCGAGGGACGCATCGCGGCGAAGGCCTTGGCGTCGTCCGGCTGGTAGTAGCCGCCCAGGTCGACCGGGCTGCCCTGGACCGCGACGAGCTCGTCGGCGATCTCGGTCTCCTGGTCGCCCAGCTGCTGCGCGACCGGGCCGAAGCGCTGCGCCAGCTCGGCGTCCTCGGTCTGCTCGGCCAGCGCCTGCGCCCAGTAGAGCGCGAGGTAGAAGTGGCTGCCGCGGTTGTCGATCTCGCCCAGCTTGCGGGCGGGGGACCTGCCCTCGGTGAGCACCCGCCCGGTGGCGACGTCCAGCGCGTCACCGAGGACGCGGGCCTTGTCGTTGCCGTCCCGGTCGGCCAGGTGCCGCAGCGACTCGGCCAGCGCCAGGAACTCGCCCAGGCTGTCCCAGCGCAGGTAGTTCTCCTCCTGCAGCTGCTGCACGTGCTTGGGGGCCGAGCCGCCGGCGCCGGTCTCGAAGAGGCCACCGCCGTTCATCAGCGGCACGACCGACAGCATCTTGGCGCTGGTGCCGACCTCGAGGATGGGGAAGAGGTCGGTGTTGTAGTCGCGCAGCACGTTGCCGGTGACCGAGATGGTGTTCTTGCCCTCGCGGATCCGCTGCACCGAGAGGGTGGTGGCGTCCACGGGGGAGAGGATGCGCAGGTCCAGCCCGTCGGTGTCCTCCTCCTCGAGGTATGCCTTGACCTTGTCGATGAGGTTGCGGTCGTGGGCCCGCTCCTCGTCCAGCCAGAAGACGGCGGGGTCGCCGGTGGCCCGCGCCCGGGTGACCGCGAGGTGCACCCAGTCGCGGATCGGCTCGTCCTTGGTCTGGCAGGCGCGCCAGATGTCGCCGGCCGCCACCTCGTGCCGGAGCAGCACCTCGCCGGAGCCGTCGACCACCTCGACGGCGCCGTCGCCGGCGATCTCGAAGGTCTTGTCGTGCGAGCCGTACTCCTCGGCCTTCTTGGCCATGAGGCCGACGTTGGGCACCGTGCCCATCGTCGTCGGGTCGTAGGCGCCGTGGGCCTTGCAGTCGTCGATGACCGCCTGGTAGACCCCGGCGTAGGAGGAGTCGGGGATGACGGCCAGGGTGTCGGCGGTCTCGTCCGAGGGACCCCACAGCTGGCCGCCGTTGCGGATCATCGCCGGCATGGAGGCGTCGATGATGACGTCGCTGGGGACGTGCAGGTTGGTGATGCCCTTGCGGGAGTTGACCATCGAGAGGCGGGGCAGCTCGACGAGCCGTGCCTCGATCGCCGCCTTGACCTCGGCGGCCTCGTCCCCGAGCGCGTCCAGGCCGGACAGGATGCCGCCCAGCCCGTCGTTGGGCGACAGTCCGGCGGCGGCGAGGTCGTCACCGTACTTCTCGAAGACGTCGGCGAAGAAGACGCGGACGGCGTGGCCGAAGACGATCGGGTCCGAGACCTTCATCATCGTGGCCTTGAGGTGCAGCGACCACAGGACGTCGTCGGAGGCCGCAGCGGTGACGGTCTGCGCGAGGAAGTCCTCCAGGGCGGTCGCGGACATGAAGGTCGCGTCGACGACCTCGCCGGCCAGCACCGGCACCGACTCCTTGAGCACGGTCGTGGTGCCGTCGGCGGCCACGTGCCGGATGCTCAGGGTGTCCTCGGCGTCGACGACGACCGAGGACTCGTTGTGCCGGAAGTCGCCCGCGTCCATCGTGGCGACCCGGGTCCGGGAGTCGCTGCTCCACTCGCCCATCGAGTGGGGGTAGGCACGGGCATACGTCTTGACCGCCTCGGGGGCGCGCCGGTCGGAGTTGCCCTCGCGCAGCACCGGGTTGACGGCCGAGCCCTTGACCTTGTCGTAGCGGGCGCGGACGTCGCGCTCGTCGTCGGTCCCCGGGGACTCGGGGTAGTCCGGGAGGTCGTAGCCCTGACCCTGCAGCTCGGCGATGGCCGCCTTGAGCTGGGGCACCGAGGCCGAGATGTTGGGCAGCTTGATGATGTTGGCCTCGGGGGTGGTCGCCATCTCGCCCAGCTCGGCGAGGGCGTCGCCCACCTGCTGCTCCGCGGGGAGGCGGTCGGCGAACTGGGCCAGGATGCGGCCGGCCAGCGAGATGTCGCGCGTCTCCACCTCGATCCCCGCCGCCCCGGCGAAGGCCTCGATGATCGGCTTGAGCGAGTACGTCGCCAGCAGCGGGGCCTCGTCGGTGCGGGTGTAGATGATCGTGGACATGCTTCTCCCTGGTCAGGTGCGGTCGGGACGTTTCAGGAGCCGAGTCTACGGGCGCGGCGGCGGTAGGCTGGAGGCACTCTTCGCAGCGACGTGGCTTGAGGTGATGGCAGTGGTGGCACGACTGGAGCACCCGGTCGTCGTGGGCGTGGCCGGGGTGGGCGTGGACGACGTGGCCCTGGAGTGGGCGGGACGCACCGCCCGGCGCACCGGCGCCGAGCTGGTCGTGGTGCACGCGAGCGAGCCGGAGGCGCTCGCGGCGCGGATGGCCGGCGGGGAGGCGGTGGCGGTCACCTCGGTGCTGGAGGCCGAGGAGGAGCTGGTCGCCGAGCTGGAGCAGCACGCGGCGGCGCTCGGGGAGCGGCTCGGCGTCACCGTGCGCACGGACGTCTCCCGCGGCTCGCCCACCGCGGCCCTGCTCGCGCACCAGGACGACGCCGCGCTCCTCGTCGTGGGGACGGGCGCCCGCGGGGCGCTCGAGGAGTTCGTGCTCGGCAGCACCTCGCTCGGCGTCGCCGCGCACGCACGCCGCCCGGTCGCGGTCGTCAACGCCGGGGTGCAGGTCGACTCGCTCGACCACGGCGTGGTCGGGCTGGGGCTGGACGGCAGCGACGACAGCGCGCGGGCCGCCCGGGCGGCGCTCGCGCTGGGCGAGCTGACCGGGGCCTCGGTGACCGCGCTCACCACCTGGTTCCTCGAGGTGGTCGACGGGTATGTCGTGACGGAGCCGGACAGCCCGGAGTGGGCCGCGGTGGAGCGTCGCCACGCCGAGGCGCTGGTGCGGGTGCTGCAGCCGGCGGTCGAGGCATACCCCGACGTCCCGGTGGAGTGGGAGGTGCGTCGCGGAGCGGTCGTGCCGACGCTGCTGGAGGCGGCCCGGGGGTGGGACGCCCTGGTCGTCGGCAGCCGTGGTCGCGGGAGCATCCGCGGATGGCTGCTGGGATCGGTCAGCCAGCGGCTCATGCGCAGCGCCCCCTGCCCGGTGATCGTCTCCCGGGCCCCCTGAGAGCTCCTGCGGGCCCTGGGGCAGGTGGCTACCAGGGTGGCTCGTCGTCCCGCCAGGTGCCCGACGTGTCCGCGGCCGAGGGGCCGGTCATCGCCCAGCAGTCCGTGGGACGGTAGGGGTAGTCAGCCCGGTCGAGGAAGTCCTCGACCCGCTCCCGGGCGTGCAGCTCGCCGGCCCGACCCAGGTCTGCGGCGAGCCCGCGCCGCCGGACCTCGTGCGCCAGTGCCTGCGCCAGGTAGTCCTCGGCCGGCCGGCGCTGCTGCGCCAGCGCGTCCGCCGTCGCCAGCAGCTCGTCGTCCTCGAGTCCCGGGAACCCGGCGTGGGTGGGGGCCGGCAGGACCTGGCGGATGATCGGGCGCGGCGGCTGGGGCGTGGCCAGATGTCGCTGCCAGTCGTAGTCGGGGTCGGGGAGCAGGTTCGTGCGCAGCTGGGTCAGCACGCGGTCGCCGGGGACCCCACGCTGCTCCAGGGGCAGCATCCGTCTGGCCCGGTCGCGGACGGACTGCGGTGAGCGGCCCAGCCGATGGCTCGTCTCGGTCAGGTCCAGGCCCTCACGGCAGAGGGTCACGAGAGTGGAGTAGTCGTCGTCCGTCCACGGCTCACCGCTGCGTCGCGGTGGATCGGCCGGGCGGACCTCGGAGAGGTGGCGGATCGTCATACCTCATCCTGGCGTGTCCCGGTCCCGGTCCGCAGGAGTTGTCCACAGGGTTCAGAGCCCGCCGGTCGTGGCCTCCGCTGCGCGCTCGGCGATCGTGGCACCTGCGCCCTCGTAGAGGTTGACGACGACGTCGGCCCCGCGCGCCTCGAGGTCCCCCACCTCGTCGTCGTACTGCGCCACCACCGCGATGACGCCGTCGTAGTCGCTGTCGGTGAGCTGCTGCAGGGCGACCTTGTTGGCGCCGTGGAAGGGCATCGCGAGCACGACGATCTCGACCTGCCGGGTCGACTCGAGGCGCCCCCAGAAGTCCCCGTCGGCGGCGTCCGCCTCGACGATGCTCATCCCCTGCTCCCTCAGCCGCGCCACGCGGCTGGGGAGGTTCTCCACCCCCAGCACGTCCAGCCCGTAGACCTCGGACAGCTCGGTGTAGGCGCTGCGCCCGATCCGGCCCATGCCCATGATGACCGCGCGGGCGTCACCGAAGGAGATCGGCAGCTCGTGCGGGTGCACGTCGTTCGGCGGGTGCATCGGCATCATCGAGCGGGCCCAGCGCAGGATCGCGTCGGACTTCTCGTTGATGAGCGTCGCGGCGACGAAGCTCGTCGCGACCGCCACGGACATGACGACCAGCCACTCCTCGTCGAGCAGCGCGCTCGACACCGCCACCGAGGTGACGATGAGCCCGAACTCGGAGTAGTTGCCGAGCAGCACGCCGGCCTTCACCGAGGTGCGCCGCCGCAGCTTCTGCCGGTCCAGGAGGAAGACGTAGAGCGCGATCTGCGCCGGGAGCAGGAGCAGCAGGATCAGCCCCAGCACCGCAGAGGACGTCGTGGGCGTCCCGATGAAGCCGATCGAGACGAAGAAGCCGATGAGCAGCAGGTCCTTGAGCAGGAACAGCGAGTGCGACAGGTCGCTGGCGGCCTTGTGCCCGGCCAGCAGCATGCCGACGACGAGCGCCCCGAGGTCGCCCTTGAGCCCGACCGCGTCGAAGGCGGCATACCCGGGCCCGAGCGCCATGGCCAGGCCGAAGAGAGCCTGCATCTCGCCGTGCGGGATGCGGTCCCACAGCCATCGGCCGAGCCAGGTCACGGGCACCAGCGCGAGCACGACGGGGATCGCCCAGATGCTGGGGATCCGGCCCCCGGACACGGTGAGGAAGATCACCGCCGCCAGGTCCTGCATGACGAGGATGCCGATCGCCACCCGGCCGTAGAAGGACTGCAGCTCGGAATGCTCCTCCAGCACCTTGACCACGAAGACCGTCGAGGAGAAGGAGAGCGCGAAGCCCACGAGCGCCAGGGTCTGCAGGTCCACGCCGCGCAGCAGCGGGTAGCCCAGCAGCCCGACGATCCACAGGAACCCGGTCCCGACGGCGACCGACAGCGCCATGTGGCCGACCGTGGTCACCCACACCTCGCGGGAGAGCAGGCTCCGGACGTTGAGCTTCAGCCCGATGCCGAAGAGCAGGAGGGTGACCCCGAGGTCGGCGATGAAGTCGAGGTAGGGGAGCTCGTCGACGTGCAGCCAGTTGAGGGCGAAGCCGGCGAGCAGGAAGCCGAGCAGCGCGGGGAGCCGGACGGTCGTCGCGAGCAGCCCGGCGAGGAAGGTGGCGGCGATGAAGATCGCTGCGTCGCTCATGGTGGACTCCTGACGGCGCGGCCCCACGTCTCGTGCGGGCCATCTTTCCACGTCGGGCGCCCGGCAGCCCCGCAGCCGTCCCCCGCGTCAGGCGGGCAGCGCGTCGGGCGCGGTGGCGAGGTCGCCGAAGCGCCGCAGCAGCCGCTCCCACGCCGGGTGCAGCTCGTCCTGCCGGGCGCGCAGCGTGTGCAGCGCCTCGAGCTCGGCCTCCGGCTCCCTGCCCTCGGCCCAGCCCACGACGAGGTCGGCGTCCACCTCCGGGTGGAACTGCACCCCCCAGGCCCGGGGTCCGAAGCGGACCGCCTGCACCGTGCCGTCCGGGGCGTGGGCGAGGACCTGGGCGGACTCCGGCAGCCGGGTGATCACGTCGCCGTTCCAGTGCAGCAGCTCGTCGCCGTCGTCGAGCACCTGCATCAGCGGGTCCACCCGGCCGGCCGGGGTGGGCGACCAGGGCAGCAGCCCCCGCGTGCGCCCACCGGGGTGCGGAGCGACCTCGCCGCCGAGCGCCACCGTCGCGAGCTGGTGCCCCAGGCAGACGCCGAGGAAGGGGACGCCGCCGACGACGGCGGCGGTGATGAGCGCCCGGGTCGGGAGCAGCCACCGGTGGTCCCGGTCGTCGGTGGCGGACATGGACCCCCCGAGCACCACCAGGGCGGCGTGCCCGTTGAGCGCGGCGGGGACGGCATACCCCTCGTGCGCGGGCAGCACCTCGCAGGTGAGCCCGCTGCGCTCCAGCCAGGGCAGCAGGAGGCCCGGAGGGGCCTTGTCCTCGTGCTGGACCACGAGCACCCGTGCGCTCATGGGCCAAGGCTAGACCTTTGAGGGGTGGATCAGCCGCCGGTGTCCGGCATGTCGCGGACCGTGGAGCTCGCTCCCTCGGCCTCGTCCTCCTTCTTGGCCTTCTGCTTCTCCTCCTGCGCCCAGTAGGGCTCGTCCTGCTCGCCCTGGTCCGGGTCGAAGGTATGCCGCTCGAGTTCGCCGGAGGCGATCTGCTCGGCCCAGTGGCAGGCGACGCGGTGGCTGCCGGGCACGCCCTCGATCTGCACCTCGCGCAGCTGGGGGCGTTCGTCGTCGCAGCGGGTCTCCTGCCGCCAGGGGCAGCGGGTGTGGAAGCGGCAGCCGCTGGGCGGGTTGGCGGGGGAGGGCAGGTCGCCCACCAGGAGGATCTGCTCGCGGGAGTCCTCGACCGCGGGGTCGGGGACGGGCACGGCCGACAGCAGGGCGCGGGTGTAGGGGTGCAGCGGGATGTCGTAGAGGTCCTGCGCGTCTGCCTCCTCGACGAGGGAGCCGAGGTACATCACGCCGATCCGGTCGCTGATGTGCCGCACCACGGCGAGGTCGTGCGCGATGACGAGGTAGGTGAGCCCGAACTCCTCCTGCAGGTCGCCGAGCAGGTTGATGACCTGGGCCTGCACCGAGACGTCCAGCGCGCTGACCGGCTCGTCGGCGACGATGAGCTGGGGGTCGACCGACAGCGCCCGGGCGATGCCGACCCGCTGCCGCTGCCCGCCGGAGAACTCGTGCGGGTACTTCGAGAGCGCGGCGGAGGGGAGCCCGACAGCGGTGAGCAGCTCGGAGAGCCGCTTGCGGGCCGCCTTGGAGTCCTTGGCCATGCCGTGGGCGCGCATGCCCTCGAGCAGCAGCTGCTCCACCGTCTGGCGCGGGTCGAGGCTGCCCAGCGGGTCCTGGAAGACCATCTGCATGTGCCGTCGGTGGGTGCGCAGCTTCTCGCCCTTGAGGGTGGACAGGTCGGTGCCGTCGAAGTGCACCTCACCCTCGGTGATGGGCTCGAGCTGCAGCACGGCCCGCCCGAAGGTGGACTTGCCGCACCCGGACTCGCCGACCAGGCCGTAGGTCTCGCCCCGGCGGATCTGCACGTCCATCCCGTCGACGGCGTAGACGTGGCCCACCGTGCGGTCGAAGATCACGCCCTTCTTGATGGGGAAGTGCACCTTGAGCCCGCGGACGTCGACGAGGAGGTCCTCCTCCGAGCCCGTCCGCTCCTGCGTCTCCTCGTGCGTGGCGGTGCTCATGCCCGGTCCTCCTGCGTGCCGTCGCGACGCTCGGCGTCACTGGTCCGGATCTCGTCCAACGGGTTCTCCTCCAGCGGGTGGTGGCAGCGCAGCAGCCGGTCCGGTCCCAGCCCCTCGCGGTCGGGTTCCAGCTCCGGCGTGGTCGTCCGGCAGGCGCCGACCTCCGAGGCGCAGCGGGGCGCGAAGGCGCAGCCGCCCTCCCAGGGGATGTTGTCGGCGACCGAGCCGGGCACCGGGTTGAGCCGGCGCCCGCGCTCCTCGGTGAGCCGGGGGATGGAGGCCAGGAGCCCCCCGGTGTAGGGGTGCCGGGGCCGGGTGAAGAGGTCGTGCCGCTCGGCACGCTCGACGACCTTGCCGCCGTAGAGCACGTTGACCTGGTCGCAGAGCCCGGCGACGACACCGAGGTCGTGGGTGATCATGATGAGCGCGGTGCCGGACTCGGTCACGAGCTCGCGCAGCAGGGCCAGGATCTGGGCCTGGATGGTCACGTCGAGCGCGGTCGTCGGCTCGTCCGCGATGAGCAGCCGGGGCTCGCAGGCCAGCGCCATGGCGATGAGCGCGCGCTGCCGCATGCCGCCGGAGAGCTGGTGCGGGTACTCCTTGAGCCGGCGCGTCGGGTCGGGGATGCCGACCCGGTCGAGGAGCTCGGCGGCCTGCCTGCTCGCCGGGCCGGCCTTCATGCCCTTGTGCGCCTGGAGGACCTCGCCGACCTGCACGCCCAGCGGCACCACGGGGTTGAGCGAGGACAGCGGGTCCTGGAAGATCATCGCCAGCTCGCTGCCGCGACGCTCGCGCAGCTTGTCCTGGCTGAGCTTGAGCAGGTCCTGGCCGTCGAAGACGACCTCGCCGGTGACGGTGTTGCCCCGGTCGGGCAGCAGGCCCATGATCGCCAGCGAGGTGACCGACTTGCCGCAGCCGGACTCGCCGACGAGGCCGACCGTCTGTCCGGGGCGGACGTCGAAGCTCACCTGGTCCACGGCGGTGAAGGCGCGGCGGCCCTTGCCGAAGGTCACGGACAGGTCGCGCACGCTCAGGAGCGGCTCCCCGGAGCCGCGGTGGGTCGTGCTCGAGCTGGTCGCGGTATGCGTCATCGTCAGCCTCCTCAGCGGCGGGACTTGGGGTCGAGGGCCTCGCGCAGGGACTCACCCATGAGGGTGAAGCCCAGGGCGACCACGATGATGCACACGGCCGGGTAGACCGCCACCTCCGGGTAGGAGTTGAAGAAGACCTGCGCCCGCCCGAGCATCTGCCCCCACTCGGGGACCGAGTCGTCCTGGCTGCCCAGGCCCAGGAAGGAGAGGGCGGCCGCGTCGATGATGGACACCGCGAGGACGAGGGTGCCCTGGACGATGACCGGCCCGAGCGAGTTGGGCAGCATGTGCCGGAAGACGATGGCCGCGGGCTTCACCCCGAGCGCCCGGGCGGCGAGCACGTGGTCGCTGTGCCGCTGCGAGATCATCGACCCGCGCAGCAGCCGGGCGAAGATCGGCACCTGGATGATGGCGATGGCCGCGATGACGGTCCACTGGCTGGGGCGGGCGAAGAGGGCCGCGATCGAGAAGGCCATGAGCAGCGAGGGGATCGAGAGCATGACGTCTACGATGCGCATGACGAGGCTGTCCGCCCACCCGCCGATGCCGCCGGCGATGGTGCCCAGCGTCATCCCGCCGACGAGCCCGCCGAGCGTGGCCATGACCCCGACGATCAGGGTCTGCCGGGAGCCGACGATCAGTCGGGACAGGGTGTCCCGGCCGGCGTTGTCGCCGCCGAGCGGGAAGCCCTCCTGCGGCGGGGGGATGGGCGTCGCTGGGCTGACCTGCCCGATGAGCAGGCGCGCCGAGGGGTCGTGCGGGGCGATCCAGGGGGCGATCGCCGCGATGATGACGAAGACGGTGATGATCGCCAGCCCGACGAGGAAGACCGGGTCGCGGCGCAACCGGCGCCAGGCGCTCTGCCACAGGCTGACCCCCTCGTCGCTGGACAGGCTGCCGGCCTCGGCGAGCGCGTCGATGCGCTCCTTCTTGCGGTCGCCCAGCGCGGTCAGCGCGGAGCGCCGTGAGGAGCCCTGCTTGGTGTCGCCGGGCCGGGAGGTGGTGTCGTGCGTGTCGGTCACGGGAGGCTCCTCAGGTCCGCACGCGCGGGTCGATGATGGCGTAGGTCACGTCGACGATGAGGTTGACGACGATGTAGATGAGGGCGGCCATCATGATGAGGACCTGCAGCACGGGGTAGTCGCGCAGCTCGAAGCCCAGGGCCAGCGCCTGCCCGATGCCGGTGAAGGCGAAGACCTTCTCGGTGAGGACGGCTCCGGCGAGCAGGGCGCCGATCTGCAGGCCGATGATGGTGACCACCGGGATGAGCGCGTTCCGCATGACGTGCCGGAGGCGGATCGTCTGCCGCCGCAGCCCCTTGGCCCGGGCGGTGCGGACGTAGTCCTCGTCCATGACGTCGATGACGGCGGCCCGGGTGATCCGGAAGATGATCGCGAAGGGGATGGAGCTCAGCGCGATGGCGGGCAGGATGAGGTGCTTGAAGGCGTCCCACGCGGCGTCCCACTCCCGGGTGAGGAGCCCGTCGAGGACGTAGAAGTTGGTGATGTGCGTGGCGTTGATGGTGACGTCCTGCCGGCCCGAGGGCGGCAGCCAGCCGAGCTGCACGGCGAAGATGTACTTCAGCACGTAGGCCAGGAAGAAGACCGGCACCGCGACGCCCACGAGCGAGAAGACGATGCTGCCGGTGTCGAAGGCCCCGCCCCGGCGGCGTGCCGCGAGGTAGCCCAGCGGGAGGGCGAAGACCAGGGCGAGCACCATGGCGAAGATGGCCAGCTCGACGGTGGCCGGGAAGCGCTCGGTGAAGACGTCGAGCGCCGGCTGCCCGCGGTAGACGCCGTTGGAGATGCCGAAGTCGCCCTGGACCGCGCGCTGCAGGAAGCGCCAGTACTGCACCGGGAGGGGCTGGTCGAGACCCAGGGCGGCGCGCAGCGCCGCCTGGGACTCCGGGGTGCCGCGCTCGCCGAGGAGCGCGCTCACGACCCCGCCCGGCAGCGACCGCAGCCAGGCGAAGAGCAGGACGCTCAGCACGAAGAGCGCGAGGACCGCCTGCAGCATCCGGCGGACGATGAATCTGAGCACGGTGGCTGCTCCGCATCTGTGCGTGCCGTCCGGCGGACGACGTCGGCCCCTGGGGGGCAGGGGGTGGTCACGGTCGGGTCGAGACTAGACGCGTGGCGGGCCGAACCCCAAGGGCTCGACCCGCCACGCGTGTCATCGCAGGGGTGCCTGGGTCACTCGGTGAGGGTGATGGTGGAGAAGTCCTCGGCCGTCAGCGGGCTGGGCACCAGCCCCTCGACGTTCGGACCGACCACGATCGCGGGCGGGCTGTGCGACAGCGGCAGGCCGGGCAGCCAGTCCTCGCTCATGATGTTGGCGTTGAGCTCCTGGTAGAGCCCCTCGCGCGTCGCCTCGTCGGGCTCGGCGTCGGCGGCCTGCAGCTGCTCCTGCAGGTCGTCGTTCCAGTCGTAGGCACTGGTGCCGAACTGGTTGTCGTCGCCGCAGAAGAAGGCGCAGAGGAAGTTGTCCGCCGAGTTGAGGTCACCGGTCCAGCCCAGGAAGTAGGCCGCGGACCGCGAGCTCGTCACGTCGTCGATGTATCCACCGTTCCACGGCTTCGTGACCGGCTCGACGGTGATGCCGGCGGCCTCCCAGTCCGTGCGCACCGCGTCGAAGATGCGCTGGGGGTCCGGCATGTAGGGCCGGGTCACCTCGGAGGGGTACCACAGCTCGATCGTGAGGTCGGAGGCTCCGGCCTCCTCCAACAGCTCGCGGGCGCGGTCCACGTCGTACTCGTACGGCGCGATGTCGCCGTTCCAGCCGCTGACCGTGTCCGGCATGAACTGGGTGGCCACCGAGGCGCCCTCCGGGAGCTGGCTCGCGACGAGCTGCTCGCGTTTGATGGCGTGGTAGAGCGCCTGGCGGATCAGCGGGTCCTCGAGCTGCTCGTCGGCGACCGGGTTCAGCGCGAGGTAGAGCACGTTGAACGGGTCACGGATGAGCACCTGCTGACCGGCGTCCTCGAGGGCCTGCCAGTCGACCGGGTTGGGCAGGTCGTAGCCGTTGATGGTGCCGGCCTCCAGCTCCTGCCGGCGGGCGTTCTCGTCCGGGATGATGTTGAAGACGAGGTTGGCGACCCCGGCGGTCTCGCCCCAGAAGTCGTCGTTGCGGGCCAGCGTCACGGTGCCGCCGGCGTTGTCGTAGGACTCGAAGGTGAAGGGGCCGGTCCCGGTCGGGTGCTCCTGGGCATACTCCGGGAAGACCAGCGCGTCGCCCTCGGCCTCGATGCCGTTGGCGTCGTACTCCTCCATCGCGCTCGGGGACTGGATGCCGTAGGAGGACTGTGAGAGCACCATGGGGAACTTGCCCGTGACCCGGTTGACGGTGACCGTGGCGGTGAGCTCGTCGGTCGCCTCGCAGGAGTCGTAGAGGCTGTCCTCGCCGAAGCCGAAGTCGTTGCCGTAGTAGTACGCCGCGGCCGGGAGCTGGCCGGTCTCGTTCTGGTCCGCCCAGCGCTCGAAGTTGGCGCAGACCGCTTCGGCGTCGAAGTCGGTGCCGTCGTGGAAGGTGACGCCGTCCTGAAGCTCGAAGGTCCAGGTGAGGCCGTCCTCGCTCTCCCAGGAGGTCGCGAGCTCGGGGACGCCCTCGGTGCCGCCGGGCTCGATGCCGATGAGGTTCTGGTAGATCTGCCGGGTCACCCGGAAGGTCTCGCCGTCGCTGGCGTAGAACGGGTCGAACGTCGCCGGGGCGCCTGCCGCGCCGAAGACGAAGGTCGCGTCGGAGTTGCCGGAACCGGCCTCCTCCGACGATCCGCCCTGGTCGTCGCCGCCCGCGTCCGAGCCCGAGTCGCGCTCGGACTCGGCGCACGAGCTCAGGACGAGGGCCAGAGCTGCACTGGTCGCGGCGATCGCGACCCTGCGGTTCTTCATCGTGCCTCCTACGTCATGGGGGTGTCCCGGGCACGGGACCCGGTCTCAGGGGTGAGGACACCACACCCCGGGCCGGTTGCCAAGGGTGACGGGCGCTTCGTGACGGGACCGTGACCTGCCCCTGCGGTAACCTGCTCCTGCGAGGATGGGGGTATGCCCGTCGTCGCCGCCGTCGCCCTCTGCGACGACCTCGACCGTCCCCGACGGGTGCTCGCCGGGCGCCGCAGCGCACCGCCGCGTCTGGCCGGGGGCTGGGAGTTCCCGGGCGGCAAGGTCGAGGAGGGGGAGGACCCGGCGCACGCCGCGGTGCGGGAGGCCCAGGAGGAGCTCGGGGTGCGGGTGCTCCTGGGCGGGCGGGTCGGCGGGGAGTGGCCGCTGGCGGCACCGTGGCAGATGTGGCTGTGGTGGGCGGTGCTCGAGCCGGGCCAGGACGACCCCCGACCGCTGGAGGACCACGACGAGCTGCGCTGGCTGGGCCGGCACGAGCTGGGGCAGGTGGCGTGGCTGGAGCACGACCTGCCGATCGTCCGTCACCTGGCGACGCTGCTGCACCCCTGAGGCGCCCTCGGACGGTGCGTCCGGCCCCGCCGGGGGTGAGACACTGGCGGCATGCCCCATGACGACTCCTCCTCCTCCGGCGTGCCCGCCGCGTCCCGCGCCGACATCCGCAACGTCGCCATCGTGGCGCACGTCGACCACGGCAAGACCACCCTCGTCGACGCCATGCTCACCCAGGGAGGCGCCTTCGCGGACCACCGCGGCGACTCCTCGGACGTCGAGCGGGTGATGGACTCCGGCGACCTGGAGCGGGAGAAGGGCATCACGATCCTGGCCAAGAACACGGCCATCCGCTACACCGGCGCCTCGGCCCCCGAGGGCGGGATGACGATCAACATCATCGACACCCCCGGGCACGCCGACTTCGGCGGCGAGGTCGAGCGCGGCCTGTCCATGGTGGACGGCGTGGTGCTCCTCGTCGACGCCTCCGAGGGCCCGCTGCCGCAGACCCGCTTCGTGCTGCGCAAGGCGCTGGCCGCCCACCTTCCCGTGGTCCTGTGCATCAACAAGGTGGACCGCCCCGACAGCCGGATCAGCGAGGTGGTGGACGAGGTCTACGCCCTCTTCATGGACCTGCTGGACGAGCACGACGCCGCCCAGGTCGAGGCCGCCCTCGACTTCCCGGTGGTGTATGCCTCGGCCAAGGCCGGGCGGGCCAGCCTGGAGGCGCCCGCCGACGGCGAGCTGCCGGACAGCGCCGACCTGGAGCCGCTCTTCGCCACCATCCTGGAGACGGTGCCGGCGCCGACCTACACCCCGGGCGCGCCGTTGCAGGCGCACGTGACCAACCTCGACTCCAGCCCCTTCCTCGGGCGGCTGGCGCTGTGCCGCGTCCGTTCCGGCGAGATCCGGAAGGGCCAGCAGGTGGCCTGGTGCCGTCGTGACGGCTCGGTCACCTCGGTGAAGATCACCGAGCTGCTGCTCACCGAGGCGCTGGAGCGCAAGCCGGCCGAGCAGGCCGGCCCCGGCGACATCATCGCCATCGCCGGCATACCCGAGATCACCATCGGCGAGACGCTGGCCGACCCCACCGACCCGGTGCCGCTGCCGCTCATCACGGTGGACGAGCCGGCCATCTCCATGACCATCGGCACCAACACCAGCCCGCTGGCGGGCCGGGTCAAGGGCGCCAAGGTCACCGCCCGGCTGGTCAAGGACCGGCTCGACAAGGAGCTCGTCGGCAACGTCTCGCTGCGGGTGCTGCCCACCGAGCGCCCGGACGCCTGGGAGGTCCAGGGCCGCGGCGAGCTGGCGCTGGCCATCCTGGTCGAGCAGATGCGCCGCGAGGGCTACGAGCTGACCGTCGGCAAGCCGCAGGTCGTGACCCGCGAGGTCGACGGCAAGCTGCAGGAGCCGGTCGAGCGGCTGACGATCGACACCCCCGAGGAGCACCTCGGCACGATCACCCAGCTCATGGCCTCCCGCAAGGGGCGCATGGAGCAGATGACCAACCACGGGACCGGCTGGATCCGGATGGAGTACGTCGTGCCCTCCCGCGGGCTCATCGGCTTCCGCACCGAGTTCCTCACCGAGACCCGGGGCACCGGCATCGCGCACCACGTCTTCGACGGGTATGCCCCGTGGTTCGGCGACATCCGCACCCGCCAGTCCGGGTCGCTCGTCTCGGACCGGTCCGGCGCCGCGACCTCCTACGCGATGTTCAACCTCCAGGAGCGGGGCACGATGTTCCTGGAGCCGACCACCGAGGTCTACGAGGGCATGATCGTCGGGGAGAACTCGCGCGCCGACGACATGGACGTCAACATCACCAAGGAGCGCAAGCTCACCAACGTCCGCTCGGCCGGCGCCGACGTGCTGGAGCGGCTCGTCCCGCCGCGGGTGCTCTCGCTGGAGCAGTCGCTGGAGTTCTGCCGCGAGGACGAGTGCGTCGAGGTGACGCCGGAGGCGGTGCGGGTGCGCAAGGTCATCCTCGACGCCAACCAGCGGGCGAAGGCCGCCCGGTCCCGGGGCTGAGCCGTGGACCCGCGCCCCGACCTGCGTGACGGGATGCCCGCGGACCGGCCGCTGCGCGTGGTCGCCGTGCACGCCCACCCGGACGACGAGACGCTCGCCACCGGGCTGACCCTCGCGCACCACGTCGAGGCGGGCGACGAGGTCCACGTGGTCACCTGCACGCTGGGGGAGGAGGGCGAGGTCATCACCCCCGAGCTGGCGCACCTCGAGGGTCGGGGCGAGGACCTCGCCGAGCACCGGAGGGGGGAGCTGGACCGGGCCATGCGGGCGCTCGGGGTGCGGCACCACCTCCTCGGGGGAGGTCGGCCGCGCTGGCGGGACAGCGGGATGGCCGGCTCCGCGGCGGTGCAGCACCCGCGCGCCTTCGCCGGTGCCGACCCGGAGGAGGCGGCGGCGGTGCTCGCCCAGCAGCTCACCGCCCTCGCCCCGGACCTGGTGCTGACCTACGACCCGTGGGGCGGCTACGGCCACCCGGACCACGTCCAGACCCACCGGGTGACGGCGCGTGCCGTCGAGCTGCTGGGCGCTCAGGGAGCCGTCGCCCCGCGCCTCATGGTCGTCCTCGTGCCCGCGAGCTGGGCGCGCGAGGACCGCGCCTGGCTGGCCGGGCACGTCCCCGAGGGGGTGCGCAGCCCGGCCGGCGGGGTGGCCCGGGTCCTCTCTCCCGACGACCCCTACCCCCCGGGCGTCGTCGACGACGCGGCGGTCACGCATACCGTCATGGACACCGGAGCGCTGCCGCGCCAGCGCGCCGCGCTGCGCGAGCACCCGACCCAGGTCACCCTGCACGACGGGTGGTACACCCTGTCCAACGACATCGCCGCCCGGCTGCCGGGGCGGGAGGCGTATGCCGTGTGGCCGGACGCCCGGGACCGGCTCGCCGAGCTCCAGGGGGTGCCCTCGTGACGCCGGGCGGACCGACCCCCGAGCCGGTCGACCCCGCGGTCTACCGCCTGGCGATGGGGCGCTTCGCCAGCGGGGTCGCGGTGGTCACGGCGCGGCTGCGCGGGCACGACGTGGCGCTCACCGTGGACACGCTGACCAGCGTCTCGCTCGACCCCGTGCTCCTGCTCGTGAGCCTGCACCCCGAGGCCCGCGTGCTCGAGGCGGTCGAGGACGGCTCCCCCCTGGGGATCAGCGTCCTCACCTCCCGGCAGCGCTGGGTGGCCGAGTGGCTGGGCGAGGTGGGGCGCCCGCTGCACGACCAGCTCGGGCGGGTGCCGCACCACCACGGCCCCGCGACGGGCACCGCCCTGGTGGACGACGCGCTCGCCACCTTCGAGTGCCGGACCGTCGACGTGCGGGAGGCGGGCGACCACCACCTCGTGCTCGGCGAGGTGGTCGCGCTGGAGGCGCGCCCCACCGACAACGGTGCGCTCGTGCACTACCGTGGACGGCTGGGAGAGCTGCGGTAGGCGGTGCCGCACCACGCCGCCGCCGCGCATGCTGTTGCCGGCCCGCCGTGACCGGGCGGACGCACCACGAGGAGACGGAGAGCTGATGGCCGACGCCACCGACCGACCGGGGAGCCTGCGGGAGGAGAGCGACCGCCGTGGCTGGTGGGCCGTCCTGGGCCGCTTCGCCGCGGCCCTGCTCGTGCTCGCGGTGATCTACGTCGGGGCGGCCTTCTACTTCAAGGACCGGCCCGCCGCCGGGGTCAGCGTCGCCGGGGTGGACATCGGCTCGCTCACCGAGGACGAGGCCCGCGCCGAGCTGGAGCGGGAGTTCGCGAGCCGCACCACCGAGCCGCTGCTGCTGGAGCTCGAGGCCGACGGTGCGCAGGGGGAGCCGGCCGAGCCGGTCGAGGTGGACGTGGTGCCGCAGGACGCGGGTCTGTCGCTGGACCTGGACCGGACCCTGCGCGGGGTGACCGGGCTGTCCTTCAACCCGGCGCGGATGTGGGACCACGTGGCGGGGGCCGACCGGGACCTGCCGCTCTACGGCGCCGTGGACCGCGAGGCGCTGCAGACCGAGCTGGACCGGGTCGCGCAGGACTACGACAGCGAGCCGGTCGAGGGGGAGATCAGCCTCACCGCCGACGGGGTGGAGGTCGTCGACGCGCGCGACGGCCGGACGGTGGACGTCGCCGGCACGGCGGACGCGGTGGGGCAGGCCTGGGAGGACCAGGTCTGGGACGACGAGGGCGGGTCCGACGAGCAGCGCACGGTCGCCGGTGTCGCCACCGGCCAGCGCCCCGAGCTCACGGCGCAGGAGATCGACCGGTTCACCGAGGAGGACCTCGACCCGGCCCTGGACGCCCCGGTCATGGTGCGCGCCAGCAGGGGAGAGGGTGACAACGAGGAGACGGCCCGGGCCGAGCTGGCCCGGCGCGACCTGCTGCAGCTGCTGCGGGTCCAGCAGGACGGTGGGGGCCTCAGCCTCGGCATCGACGAGGAGGCCACGCTGGCCCGCATCCGCCAGGACCTGGGTCGCCTGGAGCGCGGCCCGCGGGACGCCACGGTGCGGCTCGAGGGCTCCGAGGTGGAGGTCGTCGGCTCCCGGGTCGGCTACGCCCTGACCGAGGACGGGCTGGTCGACGCGGTGCGCGAGGCGCTCCCCGCCCAGGGTGAGGACCGCACGGTGCAGGCGAGCGTCGAGACCATCGAGCCGGAGATCCCCACCTCGGTGTCCGAGGACTGGAGCTTCAGCGAGATGGCCTCCTTCTCCTCGACCTTCCCCACCGGCGCGAGCAACGAGGCGCGCACCGCCAACCTGCGGGCCGGGGTCGCCAACGTCAACGGGACCGTCGTCATGCCGGGCCGGCAGTTCAGCCTGGGTGCCGCGCTCGGGGACATCACCGCCGCCAACGGGTATGTCGAGGCGCCGGTCATCGTCGACGGGCGGCTGGTCATGGGCCGGGGCGGAGGCCTGTCCCAGATCTCCACCGTGGTGTTCAACGCGAGCTGGTTCGCCGGGGTGCAGCTGGACGCGCACACCCCGCACTCCTTCTACATCTCGCGCTACCCGGCCGGGCGCGAGGCGACCCTGGCCATCCCCTCCATCGACAACCTGTGGACCAACGACACCGACACCCCCGTCGTGGTGCAGACGTGGATCAGCGGGGACGAGATCGTCATGCGGCTGCTGGGCGACCGGCAGTACACCGTGGAGACCGTCGACGGCGAGCGGCGCGACTTCACGACGGGGGAGCGCCGCGAGGACGACCGGGCGGACTGCGTCCCGCAGTCGGCGGCGCAGGGCTTCACCATCCGCAACACCCGGATCCTGCGCAGCGACGGCGAGGAGGTCGGCCGGGACGACTTCACCACGACCTACGACGCGGCGGACGAGATCGTGTGCACCAACCCGGAGGCCGGTTCCTGACCGCTCGGGCGGCGCTGCGCCGGGCCGCCCACCCCACGACGTCACGACACCCGGCGACGCCGTAGTCTGTGCCCCATGACGTATGTGATCGCCCAGCCCTGCGTGGACCTGAAGGACAAGGCCTGCATCGAGGAGTGCCCGGTCGACTGCATCTACGAGGGTGAGCGATCGCTCTACATCCACCCCGACGAGTGCGTCGACTGCGGAGCCTGCGAGCCGGTGTGCCCGGTGGAGGCGATCTACTACGAGGATGACGTCCCCGAGGAGTGGGCCGACTACTACAAGGCCAACGTCGAGTTCTTCGACGACCTGGGCAGTCCTGGTGGAGCGGCCAAGATGGGCGTCATCGCCAAGGACCACCCGCTCGTGGCGGAGCTGCCCCCGCAGAGCCACGACGAGTGACCTGACCCGACCCGCACCGCGCACGGCCCACCCCCACCAGGAGGACTGATGACCGACACCACCAGCAGCTCGACCGACGCCACCCTGAGCCATGCCGGCCACGAGCTGTCCCTCCCCGTCGTGCCCGCGGCAGAGGGCAACAACGGCCTCGACATCAGCGCCCTGCTGAAGACCACCGGCGACGTGACCCTGGACGTCGGCTTCGTCAACACCGCGTCCTGCCAGTCCGAGATCACCTACATCGACGGCGGCGAGGGCATCCTGCGCTACCGCGGATACCCGATCGACGAGCTGGCCAAGCAGTCCACCTTCCTGGAGACGAGCTACCTGCTCATCTACGGGCACCTCCCCTCGGCCACCGAGCTGGAGGAGTTCGACGGCCGCCTGCGGCGGCACACCCTGCTCGTCGAGGACATGAAGAACTTCTTCGACGGCTTCCCCCGTGACGCGCACCCGATGTCGGTGCTCTCCTCCGGCGTGTCCGCGATGGGCACCTTCTACCAGGACAGCCTGGACCCGCACGACCCGGAGGCCGTGGAGATCTCCACGATCCGGCTCATGGCCAAGCTGCCGACGATCGCGGCCTACGCCTTCCGCAAGAGCCAGGGCCAGTCGATCCTCTACCCCAACAACGACTACAACCTCGTCGAGAACTTCCTGTGGATGACCTTCGGGCAGCCCACCGAGAAGTACGAGCTGGACCCGCTCGTGGCCCGGGCCCTGGACCAGCTGTTCATCCTGCACGCCGACCACGAGCAGAACTGCTCGACCTCCACCGTCCGGCTCGTCGGCTCTTCCGAGGCCAACCTCTTCAACTCCATCTCCGCGGGCATCCACGCCCTGTCCGGCCCGCTGCACGGCGGCGCCAACAGCGCGGTCCTGGCCATGCTCGAGCAGATCAAGGCCGACGGCGGCGACGTGGGCGAGTTCGTCCGCAAGGTCAAGGACAAGGAGGACGGGGTCAAGCTCATGGGCTTCGGCCACCGGGTCTACAAGAACTACGACCCGCGCGCGGCCATCGTCAAGGAGACCGCCCACGAGATGCTCGAGAAGGCCGGCGACAACCCGCTGCTGCAGCTGGCCGCCGAGCTGGAGCAGAAGGCCCTCGAGGACGACTACTTCGTCGAGCGCAAGCTCTACCCCAACGTCGACTTCTACACCGGTCTCATCTACGAGTCGATGGGCTTCCCCACCGACATGTTCACCGTGCTCTTCGCCATCGGCCGGCTGCCCGGCTGGATCGCGCAGTACCGCGAGATGATCAACGACCCGGCCACCAAGATCGGCCGTCCGCGCCAGGTCTACGTCGGCGAGGGCGAGCGCTCCTACGTCCCGGTGGACCAGCGCGGCTGAGCGCTCAGCCCACCTCGACGACGACGGAGCCGGCGGCTGACCCCCCGGCCTCGTCGTCGGACCAGTCGCCGGGGCGCCGGTCCCACCGGCGTCCCTCGACGGCCACCGAGCTGACGTCCTCGGCCTCGGCGTGCGTCACGGCCCAGGTGGCCGCGGCCCACGCCCGCGCCGGGTCACCGGCCTCGAGGCGCACCGTGCGCCCCTCCACCTGACCCTGCAGCCCGAGCTGGGCCAGGGCCTTGTCGGCGAAGGCCTGGGCCGACCCGGCCGCCGTGCCGTCGTGCACCCGGCACCGCAGGTCCGTCCCGGTCCCCTCCTGACCGGTGAGGATCGAGGCGAGCACGCGACCCTCCTGCTCGTGGTCGGCATACGCCTCGGGGAAGGCGCTGCGCTGCACCTCCTGCGCCACCTGGGTGACCACGCCGTCCTGCCAGCCCTCGACCTGCACCAGGGCGTCGTAGAAGGCGTTGCTGGCGTAGACCGGGTCGGTGATCTGCTCGACCGTGCCCCACCCCTGGCTCGGGCGCTGCTGGAAGAGCCCCTGGCTGTCGGCGTGGCCGTAGCGCAGGTTGCGCAGCTTGCTCTCCTGGATCGCGGTCGCCAGCGCGATGGTCGCGGCGCGCGGCGGCAGTCCCCGCTGCACGGAGACCGCGGCGATGGTGCCGGCGTTGGCCGCCTGCTCCGGCGTCAGCCGGACCTCCTCGCCCGCCGCGGTGAAGACGCAGCGCGATGGGGAGAACTCGGCGGCGACCCAGCGGGTCCCGAGCACGGCCCCGGTCGCGGTGAGGCCGACCACGAGGACGGGGACCAGCAGACGGGCGGTGCGGGAGCGGGTCACCGGCACGAGTCTAAGGAGCCGCCGACGCGGGTGACGACTGGCGTAGGGTCGTGGTGTGACACGACGCAGTGACTACCACCAGGGGCCGGTGACGCTGCGGGGGACGCAGGTGCCGCGCACGACCACCGACCAACGGCTGCTCGACGGCACCGGGCCCACCGACTGGGTGCACTCCGACCCCTGGCGGGTCATGCGGATCCAGGCCGAGTTCGTCGAGGGCTTCGGCGCGCTCGCCGAGCTCGGTCCGGCGGTCGCCGTCTTCGGCTCGGCGCGGACCAGGCCCGACCACCCCCACTACGCGCTCGGGGTGCAGGTGGGCGCGGCGCTGGCCGAGGCCGGGTATGCCGTCATCACCGGCGGTGGTCCCGGGGTCATGGAGGCGGCCAACAAGGGCGCCTCCGAGGCCGGGGGCACCTCGGTGGGGCTGGGGATCGAGCTGCCCTTCGAGACCGGGTTGAACGACCACGTCGACCTCGGGATCGACTTCCGCTACTTCTTCGTGCGCAAGACGATGTTCGTCAAGTACTCCGAGGGCTTCGTCGTGCTCCCCGGAGGGGTGGGCACGCTGGACGAGCTCTTCGAGGCGGTCACCCTCATCCAGACCGGCAAGGTCACCAACTTCCCCATCGTGCTCGTCGGCCGGACCTACTGGGAGCCGTTGCTGGACTGGCTCGAGCGGACCCTCCTGGCCGAGGGCATGGTCTCCCCGGGCGACCTCGACCTCCTGCGGGTGACCGACGACGTCGAGGAGGTGGTGCGGTGGGTCACCAGCCACCGTCACGAGGGCGAGCCGCCGGAGCAACGGGACGTCTGAGCACGCCCGGGGCGGGTTCTTCCGCAGGGGCACCGACATGCCATGATCGGTGCCGTGATCATCGTCGGGGTCGTCGCCGGGGTGGTCGCCCTCGGTGCCGTGCTGGCGTGGGCGATCTCCCGACGGGACGTGCCCGGCACGCCCGAGGCGGTGGGCACCCAGTCGGCGCGCGGCCTCGATCCCGGCCCGGTCCGCCCCGGCGACGTCCGGGCGCTGCGCTTCGACCTGGCCCTGCGCGGCTACCGCATGGAGCAGGTCGACGAGGCGGTCGAGCGGCTGGGCGCCGAGCTGGCCGAGCGGGACGCCGAGATCGCCCGGCTCCGGGGCGAGGAGGACCACCGGGGCGCCGGTGACGCGGGCAGGGGGAGCGATGCAGCACGAGAACGACACTGACCTCTTCGTCGGCCCGGACGGGGTCACCCGGTGCGGGTGGCCCGGCATCAACCACGCCGACTACCGCGATTACCACGACCGCGAGTGGGGCAAGCCGGTCCACGGGGAGACGGCGCTGCTAGAGCGGCTGTGCCTCGAGGGCTTCCAGAGCGGGCTGTCGTGGCTGGTCATCCTGCGCAAGCGACCGGCCTTCCGCAGCGCCTTCGCCGGCTTCGACCCGGAGGTCGTGGCGCGTTTCACCGAGGACGACGTCGAGCGCCTGCTGCAGGACGAGGGGATCGTCCGCAACCGTCGCAAGATCGAGGCCACGATCGCCAACGCCCGGGCCACTCTCGAGCTGCGCGAGCACGGGGGCCTGGAGGAGCTGCTCTGGACGCACGCCCCCGACCCCACGCCGCGCCCCCGCAGCTTCGCCGACGTCCCGACCCAGACGCCCGAGTCCGAGATCCTCGCCAAGAGGCTGCGCAAGGCCGGCTTCGAGCACGTCGGGCCGACGACCCTCTACGCCGCCATGCAGGCCTGCGGGCTGGTCGACGACCACCTGGCCGGCTGCTTCCGGGCCGGCTCGTCCCGCTCCGGGGCGCGGCTGACGGAGATGCGCCGCACCTCATGACCACGGCGCTCGCCGGGCGGGGCCGCTCCGGTGCCCGCACCCTCGACCTGCGCTTCGTCGGTGCCGTCCTGCTGCTCTGGACCCTGCTGCGCGCCGTCAGCGGGCTGATCCTGTGGCAGCTGGCGACGCACCACCAGGACCCGTCGGTCTACGACGACCCCGGGGTCGCCCGGTACTTCCAGTTCGCCACCCTGTGGGACGGCCAGTGGTACGAGCGCATCGCGACGCACGGCTACCCGGACGAAGTCCCGGTCGGTGCGGACGGCCAGGTGCAGCAGAACCCCTGGGCCTTCTACCCGATCTTCCCGCTGCTCGCCCGCGGGGTCATGGCGATGACCGGCTGGCCGTTCGCCGTCGCCGGACCGGTCCTCGCCACCGTCCTGGGGTATGCCGCCGCCCTCGTCGTCGCCGGGCTGCTCCGGGAGCGGGTGGGGGCGGCCGGTGCCCTCGCCGGGGTGGCGCTGCTCGGGGCATACCCCTCCTCCCCGACCTTCCAGGTCGCCTACACCGAGTCGCTGGCGCTGCTCGTTCTGGCGGCGGCGCTGTGGCTGCTCGTGCGGGAGCGGTGGTGGGCGGCCGGGGCCGTGGCGCTGCTCACCGGGCTCGCGCGCCCGGTCGCGCTGCCGCTGGGCCTCGTGGCCCTCGTCGTCGTCGTGGCGCGGTGGCGGGAGCGGGGGAGCCGTCCGGTGAGCGCGGGGGAGTACGCCGGCATGGCCTCGGCGCTCGTGGGGTGCGGCCTCGCGGGGCTGGTGTGGCCGGCGATCGCCTGGGCGAGCACCGACCGCGCGGACGCCTACACCTCGACGATGTCGGCCTGGCGTGGCGGCGAGACCGTCCTGCCCTTCCTGCCCAGCATCGAGCGGGCGCAGTGGCTGTGGGGCGACCTCGTCGGGCTGGTCGTGCTGGCCGCCGGGATCGGGCTGCTCGTCCTCGCGGTGGTGGGGCCGTGGGCGGCCGGGCTCGGCCTGGCGCTGCGGACCTGGTGCCTGGGCTACGCGCTCTACCTCTTCGCGGCGCTGGACCCGTGGACCAGCCTCTACCGCTACCTCATGCTCCTCTTCCCGCTCTTCGTCGTGCTCGCCGGCGCCGGCTGGGAGCAGGGCAGGCCAGCACGACCGGACCGGCCGCGCTGGCTGCTGCCGGTGCGGACCGTGCTGCTGGCGGCCCTCATGATCGCCTGGCAGGTGTGGTGGGGGTGGTACCTCTTCCGGTTCGAGCCCCCCAGCGACTACCCGCCGTGATCGGTGCCCGGCGCCGACGGGTGCTCAGCGACCGCGGTAGACCGGCTTCTCCTTGGCGAGGAAGGCGTCGACCGCCGACCGGTGGTCCTCGCTGGTGCCGGTGCGGGTCATGAGCTGCTCCTCGACGGCGAGCGACTCCGCCAGGCCGTGCCCGGCCGAGAAGGCGACCGCCCGGCGCACGGCGCCGTAGGCGAGGGTCGGCCCGGCCGCCAGCTCGCCCGCGACCCGGGCCACCCGCTCGGCCAGCTCGGCGTCCGGGACCACCTCGGTCGCCAGCCCGAGCTCGAGGGCCTCCTGCGCGGGCACGGTGCGCGGGAAGAGCAGCAGCTCCTTGGCGCGGGCGGTGCCGACCAGCCGGGGCAGCGACCAGGACGTGCCAGAGTCGCAGGACAGCGCGATGCCGGTGAAGGCCAGGTTGAAGCCCGCGGACTCGGCGACGTAGCGCAGGTCGCAGGCGAAGGCGAAGGCGGCGCCCGCCCCGGCCGCCACCCCGTTGAGCGCGGCCACGACCGGCTTGTCCATCGTCGCGAGCAGCTCGACGACCGGGTTGTAGTGCTCGGCCACCGTCCGCCACAGCGCCTCGGCGTCCTGGCCCAGCAGCCCCACGTGCTCCTTGAGGTCCTGGCCCACGCAGAAGGCCCGGCCCGACCCGGTGAGCACCACGCAGCGCACCTCGGGGTCGGTCGCCACCTGCTGCAGCGCCGCGAGGAGCGCCTCCTTGGTGGCGACGTCGAGGGAGTTCATGGCCTCGGGGCGCGCCAGCGTCACGGTGGCGACCCCCGTCCCGGGGTCGTGCTCGAGGTGGACGGGGGAGGTCTGCGTGCTCATCGGGCCAACCTAACGGGTGGCCGAGGCCAGCACGTCGTCGACGTAGTGGTCGGCCGCGGGGGCGAGCGCCCGGGCGAGCTCCAGGAAGCGCGCCCGCGCGCGCTGGCCGGGCCAGTCCGGCGGCAGCACCTGCGGCGGCAGCTCGGGGTCACGGAAGAGGAAGCGGCGCCACTCGTGCACGAGGAGCGTGCGCGCGCGGTAGGACTGCTCCGGGCCGGTGCGCGCCGCCTCCTCCACGCCGGGCAGGCCGGCCTCGAAGCGGCGGTGGGCCGCCGCGAGCTCCTCGAGGTCCCAGACGCGGGAGGCGAGCACCGAGCCGTCCTGGGCCGGGTCGAGGGCACCGTGCACAGCCACCCAGCCCACCTCCAGCGGACCCAGCGAGTCCGCCAGCTCCGGGCTCGGCCGGGGGCTGACCCAGCCACCGCCGCCCAGCCTGCCGTAGCCGAGGTAGGTCAGGGTCGCGGCGACCTGCTCACGCCGCCGGCGGTCACCGCCGCTGTCCACGTGCACCATGTGCCAGCGGCCGTCCCACGGGGCGGGGGAGCCGGCGTAGATGCGGTCGTGCGCCCGGTGCCACCGGTCCCGCGCGCGGGCGCTCGCGGCATACCCCCGCAGCCCGGTGTCGGTGCGCGGCTCGAGCCAGCCCTGGGCCGCCAGCCGGGAGATCGCGGTGCGGGTCGCCGGGGCGCCCACCTCGACCGTCCCGGTGAGGGTGAGGATCGCCGAGACCGGCGCCCACCAGCCACGTCGTCGCAGGTGGTCGCCGAAGAGGTCGACGACGGCGGAGCGGGCTTGCACGCTGACAGTGTGCCCCACACGCGTCCCGCGACGGGCCGCGCGCACGGCCTTCTCGATTATGCGGGCGGCGCACGAGGGGGGATAATCGCTCGCAGGTATGGGTCCGTCGACACCGCGGCGGGCGAGCGGCACTGGGCCGCGCCACGAGGAAGGGCAACCATGGCAGCAATGAAGCCTCGCACCGGGGATGGTCCGCTGGAAGTCACCAAGGAGGGCCGTGGCATCGTCCTGCGGATGCCCCTCGAGGGCGGCGGACGCCTGGTCGTCGAGATGAACGCCGAGGAGGCAGGCGCCCTCGGTCAGGCCATCCAGGACTGCGTGGGCTGAGCACCGACCCGCACGACAGAGCCCCCGGACACGACGTGTCCGGGGGCTCTTCGTCGCGCTCAGCGCTTGACGGCGACCAGCAGCCCGTCGCCGACCGGCAGCAGGGCGGGGACCAGACCCTCCTCGTCACGCAGCGACTTGCCCAGGTCCCGCAGCACCGTCGTCGTCTCGTCCCGCGCCGCGGGGTCGGCGACCTTGTCGTGCCAGAGCATGTTGTCCAGGACGAGCAGCCCACCCGGGCGCAGCAGGCGCAGGGCGGCCTCGACGTAGACCGGGTAGCCGTCCTTGTCGGCGTCGACCAGCACGAGGTCGTAGGCGCCGTCGGTCAGCCGCCCCAGGACGGAGGCGGCCTCCCCGCTGATCACCCGGGTGCGCTGGGGCGGTATGCCGGCGGCGGCGTAGGCCTCGCGCGCCGCCCGCTGGTTGTCCGGGTCGCTGTCGATCGTCGTGAGGATGCCGTCGCGGGGCATACCCTGCAGCAGCCACAGGCCCGAGCTCCCCGCCCCGGTGCCGACCTCGACCACGTGGGTCGCGCGCACCGCGGCCGCGAGCAGGCGCAGGACGGCGCCCGCGCCGTTGCCGAGGGGGGAGGCCCCGAGCTGCTCACCGCGGCGCTGCGCCGACTCGATGACCGGGTGGGGGGCGATGAAGTCCTCGGCGTAGGCGATCGAGGAGGCCTTGGGTGCTGCCATGCGACCCAGCCTAGCGGCAGCGCAGCGCCCAGCCTGCTCCCAGCCGGGTCTGCCACCGTGGGGCCATGTCGGCGCCAGACTGGGTCCCCCCGAGCTGGGAGGAGATCGTGCGCGAGCACTCTCCCCGCGTCTACCGCCTCGCCTACCGGCTCACCGGTGACCCGCACGAGGCGGAAGACCTCACCCAGGACGTCTTCGTCCGGGTCTTCCGCTCGCTGGACTCCTTCCGCCCCGGCACCTTCGAGGGGTGGCTGCACCGGATCACGACCAACCTCTTCCTCGACAAGATGCGCCGCCGCCAGCGGATCCGCTTCGACGCGCTGACCGAGGAGCTCTCCGCCCGCCTGCCGCTGCGCGCCTCGGGCACCGACCCGGAGCAGGTCTACGCCATGACCCACCTGGACGGCGACATCCAGGAGGCGCTCAACGCGCTGCCCCCGCAGTTCCGCGCCGCGGTGGTGCTGGCCGACATCGAGGGCTACTCCTACGAGGAGGTCGCCCAGACGCTCGGCATCAAGATGGGCACCGTGCGCTCGCGCATCCACCGGGGGCGGGCGCTGCTGCGCCAGTCCCTGGCTCACCGGCGCCCGACCCGCGGCCCCAGCCAGGGCGGAGCCGCGCTCGGGCGCCCGGCCGCCGCGCTCGGCTGAGGTTCCGCTGGCACAATCGGCTGGCATGAGCGGTCGTCGCAGCCTGGCCCCCGTGGTCGTCGTCTCCGTCCTCGGCGGCCTCCTCGGAGGCATGGGGGGTTTCGTCCTCGCCGACCGGCTGGACGCCTCGGCGGAGCAGGGCACGTCCGCCCCGCCGGCGGTCGAGGACCCCGCGCAGGACGCCCCGGAGGCCAGCTCCCCGCCGCCCCCGGCGCAGGCGGACGGCACGGTGAGCGGCCTCTCGCAGGCCGTGCTTCCCAGCGTCGCGCTCATCTCCATCGGGGAGGACGGCGAGCTGGGGCTGGGCTCCGGCTTCGTCGTCCGCGAGGACGGCTACCTGCTGACCAACCACCACGTGGTCGCGGTCGCCGGTGAGGAGGACGCGATCGTCGTCGAGCTGCCCGGCGAGGACCCCATGACCGCCGAGCTCGTCGGGTCCGACCCGGCCTACGACATCGCCGTCCTGCGGGTCGACCGCACCGACCTGCGCCCCCTGGCCTTCGCCGAGGCCGACACGGTCCGGGTGGGCCAGACGGTCGTGGCCGTCGGGGCACCGCTGGGGCTGGACAGCACCGTCACCAGCGGCATCGTCTCCGCCAAGGACCGTCCGGTGGTGGCCGGTGACACCCAGGAGAGCACGAGCTACATCAGCGCCATCCAGACCGACGCCGCCATCAACCCCGGCAACTCCGGAGGTCCGCTGCTCGACCTGTCGGGGCGGGTCGTCGGGGTCAACTCGGCGATCGCGCAGGTGCCGCAAGCCGCGGGTTTCGGCGGGCCCTCGGGCAGCATCGGTCTCGGGTTCGCCGTCCCCGCCGAGCAGGCCGACCGGACCGCGACCCAGCTCATCGAGACCGGGACCAGCGAGTACCCGGTCATGGGTGTCCTCGTCGACCTCACGTATACCGGCGACGGCGCCCGGGTGCGGGAGGAGGCCGCCGGCGAGGAGCCGCCGGTCGTGCCCGGTGGTCCCGCCGACCTCGCGGGGATCCGGCCCGGTGACGTCATCCTCTCCGTCGACGGGACCGAGATCCGCGACTCCCAGCACCTCATCGTCGTGCTCCGGTCCTACGCCGTCGGCGACACGGTCGAGCTGGAGATCCGCGACGGCGACGACGGCAGCCGCACGGTGCCGGTCACGCTGGCCGGGTCGGGCGGGTAGGTAGGCTGTGCAGGCCGCTGCCCGCCGCCGCGGCGGCCCTGCGACCGGAGGAGAGGCGTGATCGGGAACCTCGCCGGGGGAGAGATCCTCCTCCTCGTCCTGGCCGCGCTCATCGTCCTCGGACCGACCCGCCTGCCCGGGTATGCCGCGAAGCTCGGCCAGGGGGTGCGCTACCTGCGCGACCTCGCCGAGGGCGCCAAGGGGCAGCTGCGCGACGAGCTCGGTCCGGGTTTCGACGACATCGACTGGCGCCAGCTCGACCCCCGGCAGTACGACCCGCGCCGCATCGTGCGCGAGGCGCTCAGCGAGCCCCCGACGCGGTCGGGCGCGCGCGAGGACGAGCCCGACGAGAAGCCGGTCTCGGCCCGGATGACGCCGGCCCTGCCGGTGCACGACCCGACGCTGCCGACACCCTTCGACGTGGACGCGACGTAGTCCGATGGCTCACCTCAGCGACTCCGTGGTGTACGAGCTCCGGCTCTTCGCCTTCTGGCTGGCCAACGGGACCCTGGGGCTCCCGGTGCTGGAGGGGGTTCCCTACCTGGAGCTCATGGGGCGCGAGCCGAGCGCCATCGAGCAGACGATGGCGATCTTCGCCAACGTGCTCGAGGTGGACGAGCGCGGCCAGGTCGTCAACGCCCGGGCCGCGCAGCAGCGCGCCGCGCAGTACCTCCGCAGCTACTGCGACCCCTCCTACGAGGTGGTCCCTCCGCTGGAGGACTGGGAGGTCGAGCTGCACGCGCCGGCGGTCTGACCGTCCGGCGGCACGACGTCCCGCGGCCCTAGGCGCGCACCGTCGGCGTGATGCCGAGCTTGCGCCCGGCCAGGCCGCGGCCCCGACGGGCGAGCTGCCGGGCGACGCCGCGCAGGGCGGTCGCCGCGGGGGAGTCCTGCTGGCCCTCGGCGGACACCACGGGCGACCCCTGGTCACCGCCCTCGCGCAGCGCGACGTCCAGCGGCACCTGGCCCAGGAGCGGCACCTGCGCGCCGATCGAGCGGGACAGCGAGTCGGCGACCGCCTGGCCGCCCCCGCTGCCGAAGAGCTCGGTGCGGCTGCCGTCCGGCAGCTCCAGCCAGGACATGTTCTCGATGACGCCGGCCAGGCGCTGGTGGGTCTGCAGCGCGATGGCGCCGGCCCGCTCGGCCACCTCCGCCGCGGCCTGCTGCGGGGTGGTCACGACGAGCAGCTCGCTGCTGGGCAGCAGCTGGGCGACGGTGATGGCGATGTCGCCGGTGCCGGGCGGCAGGTCGAGGAGCAGCACGTCCAGGTCGCCCCAGTAGACGTCGGCGAGGAACTGCTGCATGGCCCGGTGCAGCATCGGCCCGCGCCACACCACCGGCTGGTTGCCGGGGACGAACATCCCGATGGAGATGACCTTGACTCCGCTGGGCTCGGCCACCGGGGGCAGGATCATGTCGTCGACCTGCGTCGGGGCCTGCGTGACCCCCATCATCCGGGGCACCGAGAAGCCGTAGATGTCGGCGTCGACGACCCCGACCCGCAGGCCCTCGGCGGCCATGGCCACCGCCAGGTTGACGGTGACCGAGGACTTGCCGACGCCGCCCTTGCCCGAGGCGACGGCATACACCGTGGTCAGCGAGTCGGGCTGGGCGAAGGGGATCTCCCGCTCGGCCTGGCCGCCGCGCAGCTGGTCGCGCAGGGCGCCGCGCTGCTCCTCGCTCATGACGCCGAGCCGGACGTCGACCCCGGTGACGTGCTCGACCTCGCTGACGGCGGAGGTGACGTCCCGGGTGATGGTGTCCTTGAGCGGGCAGCCCGGCACCGTCAGGAGCACGGTGACCTGGACGTGACCGTCCTCGCTCGCGTCGACCGCCTCGAGCATCCCGAGCTCGGTGATCGGCTTCTTGATCTCCGGGTCGTTGACCCGGGAGAGGGCAGCGTGCAGGGCGTCGGTGCTGGGGGCGGGCATACCTCCATGGTAGGTGCCGCCGGAGGCCGCTCGGACGGGCGGTCGGGGGAGCCACGGGTGGCCGGGAGGTGGTCCGCTCAGTCGCGCGGCCTGCTGCGCTCGCTGCCCGTGCCGGTCCCGGTGTCGTCCGGCTCCGGGTCCTGCGCGCGCAGCTCCTCGAGCAGGTCCCGGAGCTCGGAGCGCACGAAGTCGCGGGTCGCGACGTCGCGCATCGCGAGCCGGAGCGCGGCCACCTCGCGGGTGAGGAACTCGGTGTCCGCCTGCGTGCGCTCGTCCCGGGA
This sequence comes from Serinicoccus hydrothermalis, assembly GCF_001685415.1. Taxonomy (NCBI): domain Bacteria; kingdom Bacillati; phylum Actinomycetota; class Actinomycetes; order Micrococcales; family Ornithinimicrobiaceae; genus Serinicoccus; species Serinicoccus hydrothermalis. The sequence goes on from NZ_CP014989.1 coordinate 3,277,496, forward strand.
GCGGTCCTGCTCCATCTGCACCTTGTCGCGGTCGTCCTGCCGGTTCTGCGCCAGCAGGATGAGCGGGGCGGCGTAGGACGCCTGGAGGCTGAGCATGAGGGTGAGGAAGATGAAGGCGTAGGGGTCGAAGCGCGCGCCGGGGGGCAGCACCGTGTTCCACGCGATCCACACGAGGACGAAGAGGGTCATCCAGACGAGGAAGCGGGCCGTGCCCATGAACCGGGCGAAGCGCTCGGCGAAGGCGCCGAAGCTCTCCGGGTCCATGCGGGCCTGCGGCATCCACCGGCTCTGCTTGGCCAGCGGCTGGTCCAGGCGTGCGCCGCCCTTGGTCTCCTCCGAGCGCCGCGAGCCCCCGCGCGACCGGGCGGTGTGGCGGGTGGGCTCAGACATCGTCGGACTCCGTGGGGTCGCTCTCGCGCCAGTCGTCCGGGAGGATGTGGTCCAGCACGTCGTCGACGGTGACCGCGCCCAGCAGCCGGCCCTCGGGGTCGGCGACCGGCAGCGCCACGAGGTTGTAGGTCGCGAGCGCGCGGGTGATGACGCCGAGGCTGGCGGCGGGCGGCACCGGGTCGATGTCGGTGTCGAGGATGGAGCCCACGGGCTGGTGCGGCGCCTCGCGCAGCAGCCGCTGGATGTGGATGCTCCCGAGGAGCCGCCCGGTGGGGGTCTCGTGCGGGGGGCGGGTGACGTAGACCAGGGAGGCGGTCGCCGGGTGCATCTCCTCGCGCCGCACCAGGGCCAGCGCCTCGGCGATGCTCGCCTCCGGTCCGAGGATCACCGGCTCGGTGGTCATGAGGCCGCCCGCGGTGTTCTCGTCGTAGGTGAGCAGCCGGCGGATGTCGGCGGCCTCGTCCGGCTCCATGAGCGCCAGCAGCTCCTCCCGGACCTCCTCGGGCAGGTCGGAGAGCAGGTCGGTGGCGTCGTCGGGCTCCATCGCCTCGAGGATGTCCGCGGCGCGGTCGGTCGCCAGGTGGGTGAGGATCTCCAGCCGGTCGTCGTCCGGGAGCTCCTCCAGGACGTCGGCCAGCGTCTCGTCGTCGAGGGCGTCGGCCACCTCGGCGCGGCGCTTGGCGGACAGCTCGTGCACCGCCTCGGCCAAGTCCTGGGGCTTGAGGTCCTCGTAGGCCTCCAGCAGCGCGGTCGCCGCCTGCGGGGGGCCCTGCTCCTGCAGGCCGTCGACCGCCTCGATGTCGACGAGGAGGGTCTCGCCCCGGCGGCGGCGCAGCAGGCCGCGCCGCGGCGCCTCGTCCCGTCCCTTGCGGACGAAGACCTTGGTCAGCCGCCAGTCGCCGCCACGCTGCTGGTCCATGGCGATGTCCTCGACCACGGCGGGCTGGCGGACGTCCCCGTCGCTGACGGTGACCTGCCGGTCGAAGAGCTCGCCCACGACGAGGGTCTCGCCGGCGCGCTGCTCGAAGCGGCGCATGTTGACCAGGCCGGTGGTGATCACCTGGCCGGCGTCGATGGAGGTCACCCGGGTGATCGGCACGAAGACGCGGCGCCGCCCGGGCACCTCGACGGCCAGCCCGATGGCCCGGGGTCCGTGCGACGCGGCACGGCCCGACAGGGTCACCACGACGTCGCGGACGCGCCCGACCTCGTCACCCAGCGGGTCGAAGACGCTCAGCCCGTTGAGGCGGGCGACGAAGACGCGGTGGGTGCTCACCTGGGAAGAATACGACGGCGGCCCCGCACGACGGTCAGGGCCGGTAGCGGCGGCGGTGGCGGCTTGGCACAATGGTGCCGTGAGCACTCCCACCGGTTCCGCGCGCTCCTTGGGGCGCCCCACGCTGGATCTCGACTACCCCAAGAGCATCGGCGTCTACGACCGCTACGACCAGGCCCAGGAGGCCGTCGACTACCTGTCCGACCAGGAGTTCCCCGTGCAGCAGGTGCTCATCGTCGGCACCGACCTCAAGCAGGTCGAGCGGGTGACCGGACGGTTGACCACCCCGCGCGTCGCGCTCGGCGGTGCCCTGTCCGGCGTCTGGCTCGGGCTCTTCGTCGGCCTCATCTTCGCCCTCTTCGCCGAGGCGGGCGACGCGCTGCTGACGATCGGCTGGACCGCCCTCTTCGGGGCGGTCTTCGGCCTGGTCTGGGGGCTCATCGGGTATGCCTTCACCCGCGGCCGGCGCGACTTCACCTCCGTCACGCAGGTCGTCGCGACCCGCTACGAGGTGCTCACCGAGCACAAGCTGGTGGAGCAGGCCCGCGACCTGCTGGACTCCCGGGGCGTCTGAGCCCGACCGCCGTCGCCGGCGTCGGCGCCGTCAGCCGCGGCGTCCGCCGGCGCGGACCCAGGCCTCGACCTCGTCAGCGGTCCGGGGCAGCATGGCCGACAGGTTGCGCGACCCGTCCGCGGTGACGACCACGTCGTCCTCGATGCGCACGCCGATCCCGCGCAGCTCCTCGGGGACGAGCAGGTCGTCGGCCTTGAAGTAGAGGCCGGGCTCGACGGTGAGGACCATGCCCTCGCGCAGCTCGCCCTCGACGTAGTCCTCGCGCAGGGCCTGCGCGCAGTCGTGCACGTCGATCCCGAGGTGGTGGCTCGTGCCGTGCACCATCCACCGGCGGTGGAACTGCCCCTCCTTCGCGTCCAGCGTCTGCTCCAGGGTCACGTCGTCGGGCAGCAGCCCCCAGTCGAGCAGGTGCCGCGCGATGACCTCGATGGCCGCGGCGTGCACGTCCTGGAAGCGGTTGCCGGGACGCACCGCCGCCAGGCCCGCCTCCTGCGCCTCCAGGACGGCGTCGTAGACGCGTCGCTGCGGCTCGGTGAAGGTCCCGGAGACCGGGACGGTGCGGGTGACGTCGGCGGTGTAGAGCGCGTCGGTCTCGACGCCCGCGTCGAGCAGCAGCAGCTGCCCGTCCGCCACGTCGCCGGTGTTGCGGATCCAGTGCAGCGTCGTGGCGTGGTCGCCCGCGGCGCAGATCGAGTCGTAGCCCACGCCGTTGCCGGCGTGCCGGGCGTGCAGCCCGAAGACGCCCTCGACCCAGCGCTCGCCGCGACCGCGCCGCACCGCCTCCGGCAGGTGCTCCACGACGGCGTCGAAGGCGGTGGCGGTGGCGTCCACCGCCTCCTGCATCTGCGCCACCTCCCAGTCGTCCTTGACCATGCGCTGGGTGGACAGGGTCCGGGCCAGCTCCAGGTCCGCCTCCGTGCTCGCGTCGACCTGCGCCTGCGAGCCCAGCCCGCCCTGCGCACGGGCCTCGTCGACCTGCTGGGCCACCTCGCGGTCGGCGTCGCGGACCACACGGACGGCCAGCCCCGACGGGCCGACGTCCTTGGCGAGGGCGTCCGGGAGCTCGGAGAGGTGACGGGTGGGCATACCCAGCTCGGCGGCGGCCGAGGCCAGCGTCGGGCGGGAGCCGACCCAGAACTCGCCGGAGCGGGAGTCGGCGAAGAAGTCCTCGCTGTCCCGGTCCGCCAGCGGCACGAAGTAGAGGCACGCCTCGTGCCCCTCGCCGTCGGCGACCGGCTCGAGGACGAGGACCGCGTCCGGCTCGCGGTCGGCGCCGAGGCCGGTCAGGTGGGCGAAGGCGCTGTGCGGGCGGAAGACGTAGTCGGTGTCGTTGCTGCGGATCTTGAGCCCGCCGGCCGGCACGACGAGCCGTTCCCCGGGGTAGGCCGCCGACAACGTCTCGCGGCGGGCCGCGGCATACCGGGCCGCCTCGGTGAGCTCCGGCAGCTCGCTGGAGCGGGGCGCCCAGCCCTCCCGCATGAAGGCCATGAAGGCCTCGCCGGTCGGACGGTTGCGGTGCTCTGCCTTGTGCTGTTTCTCACTCATCCCGGCCATCGTAGGCGGTGTCCAGCCACCACCGAGCGAACGGTCAGCCGTCGGCCCTAGGCTTTGCCTCGATGAGCGAGCAGTCCCCCTTCACCAGCATGCCCGGCACCGTCACCGGACCCCAGCGCATCGGGCGCCCCCAGCTGATCCCGGCCTCCCGCCTGGGCCGCCAGCTCAAGCACCAGGCGGTGCGCGTGGTGCGCTCGAGCTCCCCGCCGACCACCGCGCTCGGCACCTCGACCGCCGCGGACGAGGCCACCCAGCGGCACGCGCGCGCCGTCTGCGACCTGGCCCTGCGGGTCGGGGAGGCGCTGCTGTCCACCGGGGCCTCGGCGGCCGACTGCGTCGCGACGGTGCTGCGGCTGGGGCAGGCCTACGGCATCACCTCGATGCACATCGACATCACCTACACCTCGATCGCCGTCTCGGTGCACCGCGGCGTGGACGAGGACTCCCTCACCGTCATGCGGGTCATCCCGGACCGCTCACCGGACTACACCCGGATGGAGGCGGTGCAGCGCCACATCGACGACATCGAGCGCTCCGCCGAGGAGGCCCAGGCGGGCATCGGGACGGTGATGGACGTCGACGTGGCCCGGACCACGCTGGTGTCCCTGCTCTCCTCTCCGCACCCCTACCGTCGCTGGGTGGTGACCGCCGGTGCCGCGATCATGTCCGTGGGCGTGGTCATGCTCTACGGCGCCGGGCCGTTCATGTGGATGGTGGCGGCCTTCTCGGCCGCGCTGGTCGACCGGGTGCAGCGGCTGCTGTACATCTGGGGGATCGCCGCCTTCTTCACCCAGGTCCTCAGCGCCGCGATCCCGGCGGGGATCGGGCTGGTCATGTATGCCATCGGCCGGGAGACGCCGTCGGTCGTCGTCATCTCCGGCATCGTCGTGCTCCTCGCCGGGCTGAGCGTGCTCGGTGCCGCGCAGGACGCCATCGACGGCTACTACGTCACGGCCGGCGCCCGGGGTCTCGAGGTGATGATGATGACCCTGGGCATCGCCGTGGGCGTGGCGCTCGTGCTCGGCATCGCGCGCCGCTTCGGGGTCTCGATGGAGGCCGCCCCCTTCGTCGCTCTCGGAGGGACACCGTTCATCTCGACCATCGGCGCGGCGCTCATCGCGCTCGGGTTCTGCCTGAGCACCTACTCCGGCGTCCGGGTCATCGGGCTGAGCATCGTCATCGCCTCGGGCGCCTGGCTGGTGCTGGAGGTGGCCCTCTTCCTAGGACTGGCGACCCCGGCCGCCGTCGCCGTCGCGGCCGCGGTGGTGGGCGCCCTGGCCTTCGCGTCGTTCAAGGTCTTCCGCGTGCCCGAGGACGCCATCGCCACGGCGGGGATCGTCTCGCTGCTGCCGGGCCTGGCCGTCTACCGCGCGCTCTACCTCATCATGCAGAACAACGAGGCCGTCGTGCCCGCAGCGGTCATCTACTTCGTGAGCGCCGTGGCCACCGGCCTGGGTCTGGCCGCGGGCCTGGCCATCGGCAGCTTCGCCGCCCGGCGCAAGTTCGGCCTGGACCCGGCCGCCCTGCGTGCCCGGCGGCGCTCGCGCGGCACCTACGTCGCCGACGCCTGACCGGGCGGCGGGCCGGTCTCAGTCGGTCCAGGTCCAGCTGGCGAGCAGGTCGTCGAGCACCGGTGCGGCGTCCTCGGCCTGGCTGTCGACCGCCGAGAAGGTCACGACGTAGAGCGTGCCCTCGTGCGACACCCACCGCTGGGTCTGGTGCACGGTGACGTCCTGCACGTCCCGCACGAGCGTGTAGCCGGGTGCCTGGTTGCCGTCCACCTCGGCCGGGTCGAGCAGCTCGTACTCGCCGTCCTCGCCGGCCAGCTCCTCCGCGGCCTGCTCCACCGCCGAGGTGAGGTTGCCGACGTACTCCTCCTGGGTGATGACCACGTTGGTGTAGAAGTCGTCCACCCGCTCGCCGTCCCGCCCGGCCAGGACGGCGGCGTCGGTCTGGTCCTGGGCGGTGGCCGTGGCGTCCTCCCAGGTGCCGGGCAGCGTCACCGTGAAGGCGTCGTCGCTGGCGGCGAGCTCGAGCTCCTTGGGCTCCTCCGGCGCGCTGGTGGTCGCGGCCTCCTCGGTCTGCGTCGCCTCGTCCGCCGAGGTGGTCTGCTCGGTGTCGTCCGCGCTGGGCTCCTCGCTCGCGGACGGCTCCTCGGTCGGGCTGCTCGTCGCGGGCGGCTCGGCCACCGGCTCCTCGTCGGCGCACGCGGCGAGGGAGAGCAGCGCCAGCAGGCTCGCGGCTCCGGCGGTGCGCAGGGAGGCTCGGGTCGTGGTCATGCTTCTCCTGAGAGGTCGGGCGCGGCGTGCTCGCCGCGCGTCGCGTGTCGGATGTCCCCGGGTGGTGTCGTCCGTGTCCAGTATGACCGGTCCGCGCCACCGCCTACCGTGTCCTCATGCCGAGCTTCCCGCAGACCGCCCGGATCGACCTGCACACGCACTCGACCCACAGCGACGGCACGCAGGCCCCGGCCGAGCTGGTGCGGGAGGCGGCACGGGCGGGGCTGGACGTGGTGGGGCTGACCGACCACGATGCGGTGTCCGGCTGGGAGGAGGCTGACGTCGCCGGGAGGGAGCACGACGTGGTCGTCGTGCCGGGGGTGGAGATCTCGTGCAGCTGGCGGGGGAGGTCGGTGCACCTGCTGGGCTACCTGCCCGACCCGGCGCACGAGGAGCTGGCCGCCGAGCTGGAGCGGACCCGGGAGAGCCGGACCGGCCGGCTGCGGCGGATGGTGGAGCGGCTGGCCTCGGCCGGCTACCCGGTGACCTGGTCGGAGGTCCTCGCCCGGTCGGGCGACGTCCGTTCCCTCGGCCGTCCGCACATCGCCGACGTGCTGGTGCGCAACGGTCGCTACCCCGACCGGGACGCGGCCTTCGCCGACGTCCTGCACTCGCGCAGCGACTTCCACGTCTCGCACTACGCGCCGGCCCCGGAGCGCGCGATCGCGCTGGTGCGGGATGCGGGCGGAGCGCCGGTGCTGGCGCACCCCTTCGCCGCGGCGCGCGGGCATACCCTCCCGGACAGCCTCGTCGAGGAGCTGGCGGACGCCGGCCTGGCCGGGCTGGAGGTGGAGCACCGGGACCACGCCCCCCGGGACCGGGAGCGCGCGAGCCGCCTGGCTCGCCGCCACGGGTTGGTCGCGACCGGCTCCAGCGACTACCACGGCAGCGGCAAGCCCAACCGGCTCGGCGAGCACACCACCTCCGCGGCGGCGCTGGGCGCTCTGCTGGAGCAGACCGGGGGTCAGCTGCTCGGCGCGTCCCCCTGACGGGCCGTGCTGCGACGGCGGCGACGGCGACGGCCGGAGCCGCCTCCCTCGGTCGTGCTGGTGCGCGTGCGCTGGCGGTTCGGCTGGTCCCCGCCCCGCTGCCCGGAGCGGTCACGGCCACCCTGGCCGCCGCGGTCCCGGCGTCCGGAGGAGCGTCCGCCCCGCCCGCGCCGGTCCGCCCCGCCCGGGCCCTCGATGTCCTCGACCCGCTCCGCGTCCAGACCCTCCCGGGTCCGCGCCGAGCGGGGGAGGGTGCCCCGGGTGCCCTCGGGGATGCCCAGCTGCTCGTAGAGGTGCGGGCTGGAGGAGTAGGTCTCCTCCGGCTCCGGGTAGCCGAGGTCCAGGGCCTTGTTGATGAGCCCCCAGCGCGGCATGTCGTCCCAGTCCACGAGGGTGATGGCGACACCGGTGGCGCCGGCCCGGCCGGTGCGACCGATCCGGTGCAGGTAGGTCTTCTCGTCCTCCGGGCACTGGTAGTTGACGACGTGCGTCACGGCCTCCACGTCGATGCCGCGGGCGGCGACGTCGGTGGCGACGAGGATGTCGACCTTGCCGGTGCGGAACGCGCGCAGCGCCTGCTCCCGGGCGCCCTGCCCGAGGTCGCCGTGGATGGCGGCCGCGGCGAAGCCCCGGTCGCCGAGCTCGTCGGCCACCTTGGCGGCGGTGCGCTTGGTGCGCGCGAAGATGATCGTCAGGCCACGGCCCTCCGCCTGCAGGATCCGGGCGAGCATCTCGACCTTGTCCATGGCGTGGGCGCGGTAGGCGAACTGCTCGACGGCGGCGACGGTATGCCCCTCGCCGTCCTCGCTGACCGCGCGGATGTGGGTCGGCTGGGTCATGTAGCCGCGCGCCAGGGAGACGACCGCGCCGGGCATGGTGGCGGAGAACAGCATGGTGTGCCGTCCCGCGGGGGTCAGCGCCAGCAGCCGCTCGACGTCGGGCAGGAAGCCGAGGTCCAGCATCTCGTCGGCCTCGTCCAGCACCACGGTCCGGGCGTGCGCGAGGTTCAGGTGGCCCTTCGAGGCCAGGTCGAGCAGCCGGCCCGGCGTGCCGACGACGACCTCGACGCCACGCTGCAGCGCCTCGATCTGCGGCTCGTAGGCCCGCCCGCCGTAGACGGTGAGGACCCGGATGCCACGGTGGGTGCTGGCCTTGGTGAGGTCACCGGCCACCTGCACCGCGAGCTCGCGGGTGGGCGCGACGACGAGGGCCTGCGGGGCACCCGGCCGCTCCAGCGAGGAGAAGTCGGCGTCGCCGGGGGCGACGACGCTGTGCAGCAGCGGGAGGCCGAAGCCGAGGGTCTTGCCGGTGCCCGTCTTGGCCTGACCGATGATGTCGTGCCGGGACAGCGCGACCGGCAGGGTCATCGCCTGGATGGGGAACGGGTGGGTGATCCCGCCGTCGGCCACGGCCCGGACGATGTCGGGATGGAGACCGAAGTCGGCGAAGGTGCGCTCTTCCTGCATGGGTGATCCTCTCGATCGGTGGCCGCCCGCGCGCCGTGCGGCGGAGGCGGTCCGGGCCGATCGGAGACGAAACCATGAGGAGGTCGGGCGCCACGCCCGACCCACGACAACCGCCTGCCTCTTCGTGGCAGGCGGCCGACCGGGCACCGGTGTACGCGGGTCAGTCTACCCGCTGGCCGTCAGGCTGCCGACGCACGCGACGGCGCGCCCCCCACGAGGAGGACGCGCCGTCGCAGGCGGTCGGTTCCGGCTCAGCGCTCCACGCGCCCCTGGCTGCGCCCGGTGATGGCGCCGTAGGCGAGGATGACGATGATGGCTCCGATGATCCCGAGGACGAGGCCCCAGAAGTTGAAGGCGCCACCGCTGTAGTCGAAGATCAGGTCGCCGATGAAGGAGCCGAGCAGTGATCCCACGGCCCCCAGCACGACGGTCATGATGACGGACAGGTTCTGACGGCCGGGCAGGACGAGCCGGGCCAGCGGCCCGACGATGCAGCCGGCGAGCAGCGCGACGAGGATGGTGGTCATGGTCTACGACCTTTCGAGAACGGTCCTCCCGGGAGGACGACCCTTCCGGGTGGTCAGCGGGGGCAGGGCTCCCGCAGAACCGCGCTCACAATAGTGAACGACCCCGTGCCGCGCCACTTTATCCACCCCGTGTCGCCCAGGTCGTGACCGGTTCGTGACGAGGGCCGCCGGGTGCGGCGTCAGTGGCTCCCGAAGCCCACGCGTCCCTTGTCCTGGGCGCCGATCTCGACGTAGGCGAGGGTCGTGGTGGGGACGATGACGGTGCGCCCCTTGTCGTCCTGCAGCTCCACGACCGGCGCCTGGGTGGTGAGCGCCTCGGTCACGGCCTGCCGGACCGCCTCCGGCGTCTGCGCCGACTCGAACGTCACCTCGCGCCCGACGTCACGGATACCGATGCGGACCTCCACGGCAAAACCTCCACGGTTGGCTGGTTGCGGTCGACCCGTCCGGGCCGTCGGTCCAGCCTAGCCCTGCGCGAGCGACGTCGTGCGAGGGGGGACGGCGCCCCAGCCCCGCCAGGTGATGGTGGACAGCAGCTCCAGGACCCGGTCGCGCGGGAGCGTGTCGCGACGGCCGTACCAGCTCAGGGCGGCGGCGTGCGCCATACCGGCCATCGCCGTGCCCAGGAGGACGCACTCGTCCCAGGTGAGGTCGGTCTCCTCCGCCAGGACCCGCCCCATCGACTCGCCGCACGCGCGGCGGGTCCGTTCCACGATGGCGGAGACCGCCGGCTCGGAGGCCATGTCGGACTGGAAGAGGATCGCGTAGCCCGAGGAGGGGGACTCCACGAACTCGAAGAACCGGGTCAGGCAGCCCGAGATCCGGGCGTGGTTGGTCTGTCCGCTCTCGAGCGCGCCGTCGATGGTGCGCACCACCTCCTCGGAGACCGACTCGGCGATCGCCAGGTAGAGGTCGAGCTTGCTGCTGAAGTGCTGGTAGAGCACCGGCTTGCTGACACCGGCCCGGACGGCGATGTCATCCATCGCCGTCGCGTGGTAGCCGGACTCGGCGAAGGCCTCCTGGGCAGCACCGAGGAGCTGCGCGCGGCGCTCGACGCGCGGCAGCCGGAGCCGACGTTCACGGGGCGAGGGGCTGGTCACGGGTCCCTCCCTTCTTCGACCGACCAGTCTACGGCCCGTCGACGCCCGGACGGGTCTGTCCGTGCCGGGTGATGGGATAGGACCATGTCCGACACCGCACGGCGGCCGCGCCAGCAGCCTGATCCGTCCCAGGAGCGGGTCGTCGCACATCGTGGGGGAGTCATGGTGGTGCTGGGCTCTCCCGGCACCGGGAAGAGCACCGTGCTGACCCGCCACGTCCAGCGGCGCATCGCCGACGGCCTCTCCCCGGACCGGTGCCTCGTCATCGCCGCCACGCGGCAGGCCGCGACCCGGTTGCGGGCGGACATCGCCCAGGACCTGGGCGCGACGCATACCCGACCGTTGGCCAGGACGGCCGCCTCGCTGGCCTTCGCCGTGCTGCGTCTGGCCGCCGCCCTCGAGGACGAGCCGGCGCCGCGCCTCATCTCCGGGGCCGAGCAGGACACGGTGCTGCGCGAGCTGCTCCTCGGGCACGAGCAGGACGGCACCGGGCCGCACTGGCCGGCCGAGCTCGCGCTGGCCCGGCGCACCACCGGCTTCCGTGGGCAGCTGCGCGACCTGCTGATGCGCGCCGTCGAGCACGGGGTCGGTCGTGCCGACCTCGAGCGGTTGGCCGTGGCGCACGGTCGACCGGAGTGGGCGTGCGTCGGTGAGGTGCTGGAGGAGTACGACCAGGTGACGGCGCTGGCCGACCCCGGGAGCTACGACCCTGCCTGGATCTGCACCGCCGCGGCCGAGGCGCTCGAGACCGACGACGACCTGCGGGCGCTGGTGCACGGACGCGTGGGCTTCCTCGGCGTCGACGACGCGCAGGAGCTCACGGCCTCGGCGGCCCGGCTGCTCGCCGCCGTCCGTCCGTCCGGGACGGATGCCCTGCTCGTCGGCGACCCGGACGCCGCGGTGCTCGGGTTCCGCGGCGCGGTCCCCGGAGCCTTCCTCGAGCTCGCCGAGCGCTGGGCGGACGCCCCGGACGGCCCCGGGACCGTGGTGCTCGGAGCACGCCACACCACGAGCGAGGCGGTCGGCGAGGTGGTCGACCGCGTGGCCCGGCGGATCGGTGTCACCGGGAGCGCCCGGCACCGCGAGCCGGTCGACGGGGCGCGGCCGGGCACGGCCCGGGTGCACCTGACCCGCAGCGCGGCCCAGGAGGCCGCCCTCGTGGCGCGCTGGCTGCGGCACGCGCACCTCGTGGACGGGGTCCCCTGGGGCCAGCTGGCGGTCCTGGCCCGCAGCGGACGCCAGCAGGACGCCGTGCGCCGGGCGCTGGCCTCCGGCGGCGTCCCCGTGCGCGTGGACCGTTCGTCGGTGCCCCTGGGCGCGGATCTTGCCGTGCAGCCGCTGCTCCTCGCGCTGGACGTCGTCACCCGGGAGCCGGTCGGTGAGAACCCGGGCTGGGCGGTCGGGCCGGAGGAGGCGATGGAGCTCCTGCGCAGCCCGCTGGGCGGGCTGGACCCGGTGGGGTTGCGCCGACTGCGGCGGATGCTGCGCGGGGCCGAGCTGGCCGAGGGGGGCACCCGGAGCGCCGAGGACCTGCTCACCCTCCGCCTCAACGACCCGGACCTGCGACGGGCGGCACCGGCTCAGGTCCCGCCCGAGCTCGCCCCCCTCGTCCGCGTCGGGCGCGTGCTGGACGCCGGGCGGGAGACCTACCTCCGTGGCGGGACCGGCGCGGGGACCGCCGGCGGTGCCCAGGGCGGGGCCGGTGCCGACGAGATCCTGTGGGCGCTGTGGGCCGCCGCCGGGCTGGCGCAGACGTGGCGGAGGCAGGCGCTGGCCGGGGGAGCGCTCGGCGCCCGCGCCGACCGGGACCTGGATGCCGTCCTCGTGCTCTTCTCCGCCGCCGAGTCCTACGTCGAGCGGCTCCCCGGAGCCCGGCCCCGCTCCTTCCTGGACTCGGTACGCAGCGCCGAGCTGGCCGCCGACACCCTGGTGGAGGGTGGCCACCACGCGGAGTCCGTCGAGGTCCTGACCCCGCACGCCGCCGCGGGACGCCGTTGGCGCAGGGTGGCCGTCGTGGGGGTGCAGGACGGCGTCTGGCCGGACCTGCGCCTGCGGGACACGCTGCTCGGCGCGGAGGCCCTGGTGGCCGCTGTCCACGGGCGGCCCGTCTCGGGCCCGGAGGCCTGGCGGGCCGCGCAGGCCCAGGTGCGGGCGGACGAGCTGCGGCAGTTCCACGTGGCCGTGAGCCGGGCGACCGAGCACCTCCTCGTGACCGCCGCCGCCAGCACCGAGGAGCAACCCTCGGGACTCCTCGACCTGGTCGAGCCCGGGTTCCGGGACCACCCGCCGGTGGAGGTGCCGCCGCCGATGACGCTGCGCGGCCTGTCCGGCGAGCTGCGGCGGACCGCGGTCCTGGCGCACCGGTCGGGCGACCGGCCCACCCGGGACGTGGCCGTGGACGTCCTGCGCCGGCTCGCGGACGAGGAGGTCCCCGGGGCCGACCCCGCCGGGTGGTGGGGCCTGCGGGGCACGTCCAGCACCGCTCCCGTGCGCCCGGAGGGCCCGGTGCGGGTGTCCCCCTCGCGGCTGCAGACCTTCCTGGACTGCGAGCTGCGCTGGTTCCTCACCTCCCGCGGGGCCGACACCGGCGAGGCATTCCGGGCCGAGCTCGGCACCCTCGTGCACGAGGTGGTGGCCCAGGACCCGGGCGCCGGGGTCGCCGAGCTGGTCGCCGAGCTCGACCGTCGCTGGGCCGACCTCGACCTCGTGGAAGGGTGGGTGTCCGACAAGGCCCGGCAGGACGCCCACACCATGCTCGAGCGGTATGCCGCCTACGTCGCCGCGGCGGGATCGGCCGGCCGCGAGCTCGTCGGCAGCGAGCTCGAGCTGTCGGTGCTGCTCCGAGCCGCGGACGGTGCGGACGCCCCCGGCGCGGGGCGGGACGCCCGGCTCGTCGGCGCCGTCGACCGGCTGGAGCGCACGCCGGACGGAGCCCTGGTGGTGGCCGACCTCAAGACGGGCAGCACCCCCGTGCCCCGGGCCGAGGTCGAGCAGCACGCCCAGCTCTCGGCCTACCAGGTGGCGGTGGGCGAGGGGGCCTTCGGGGAGCTCGGCTCCCGCAGCGGCGGTGCCCGCCTGGTGCAGCTCGGTGCCTCGGGCGCGGTGGAGCAGGCCCAGGCGGCGCTGGTGGACGCCGAGGACCCGGACCGGGCCCGGCGGACCATCCTCGAGGCCGCCGCGGGCATGGCGGGGGCAGACTTCACCGCGCGCGACCTGGAGCGCCGCTGCCGCCGCTGCCCGGCCCGCTTCGCCTGCCCGCTGCAGCCCGAGGGGCAGGGCCGGTGAGCGCCCCCGAGCCGCGCTGGTCGCCGTACGACCTCGCGCGGGCCCTGGGGGCCCCGGAGCCGACCGACGAGCAGGCGGCGGTCATCACGGCGCCGCCCCGGCCGGGCGTGGTCATCGCGGGGGCGGGGTCCGGCAAGACCGAGACCATGGCCTCCCGGGTGCTGTGGCTCGTCGCCAACGGGATCGTCGCGCCGCAGGACGTGCTCGGCCTCACCTTCACCCGCAAGGCGGCGCTCGAGCTCGCGGCGCGGCTGACCTCCCGGCTGCGGCAGCTGCGGGAGGCCGGGCTGTGGGCCGACCCCGCGGGGGAGACTGCCGGCGCCGACGGCTTCGACCTGCCGACGATCTCGACCTACCACGCCTACGCCGGGCGTCTGGTGGCCGAGCACGGGCTGCGCCTCGGCGTGGAACCGGATGCGGTGCTCCTGTCCGAGGCGGCCTGCTGGCAGCTGGCCCACGACGTGGTGACCCGCTACGACGGTGACATGACCGGGATGACCAGTGCGCCGAGCACCGTGGTGCGCTCGGTGATCGCGCTGTCGTCCGAGCTCGGCGAGCACCTCGTGGAGGCCGACCGGGCGCGCGAGTTCCTGCTCGACCTGGCGCGCCACGCCGAGGACCTCCCGCACGAGGGCCGTCCGCTCAAGACGGGACGCGACCTCGCGGCCGACCTGCGTCGCCAGGCGCTGGTCTACCCGCTCGTGCAGGCATACCGCGAGGCCAAGACCGCCCGTGGGGCGCTCGACTTCGGTGACCAGATGGCGCTCGCGGCGCGGCTCGCGCGGGACGTGCCCGCGGTGGCGGCGGCGGAGCGGGCCCGCGTCGGCGCGGTGCTCCTCGACGAGTTCCAGGACACCTCCGAGGCGCAGATGGTCCTGCTCACCTCGCTCTTCGCCGGTCAGGAGATGCCGGTGACCGCGGTCGGCGACCCGCACCAGTCCATCTACGCCTGGCGGGGCGCCAGCGCCACGACCCTCACCCGCTTCCCCCGGGAGTTCGCGCTCGACGGGGCGCCGCCCCCGGTGCTGCAGCTGAGCACCTCCTGGCGCAACGACGCCGCCGTGCTCGACGCCGCCAACCTCGTCGCGGGACCGCTGCGCGAGCAGGCCGCCGTGCCGGTGGGCACCCTGCACGCCCGGCCGGGTGCCGGGGAGGGCGTGCTGGAGGTTGCGCGCCTGGTCGACCACGTGGTCGAGGCCGAGCACGTCGCGGGCTGGGTGCACGAGCGGTGGGCAGCCTGCACGCCCGGCCGGGTCACCGCGGCGGTCCTGTGCCGGGCGCGGTCGCAGTTCGCCCCGGTCGTGGACGCGTTGCGCCGTCGCGGGCTGCCCGTCGAGGTGGTCGGTCTGGGCGGGCTGCTCGACACCCCCGAGGTGCTGGACCTCGTCGCCCTCCTCTGGGTGGCCCAGGAGCCCACGCGGGGGGACCAGGTCGTCCGGCTGCTGGCCGGCCCTGTGGCGCGGCTCGGGGCCGCCGACCTGGACGCCCTGTGGGCCTGGGCCGGCGAGCTCGCCCGTGGCCAGGGCGCCGGGGCACCGGGCGAGCGCGAGCACGCTCCCGTGCTCGCCGAGGCGCTCGAGCACCCGCCCAGGTCCGGCTGGGTGGGACGAGGCGGTGAGCAGCTCTCCCCGGAGGCCGCCGGGCGTGTGTCGTGGTTGGCCACGGTCGTGCGCCAGGTGCGCTCCCTGACGAGCCTGCCGCTCGCCGACCTCGTCCTGGAGACCGAGCGGCTGCTGGGGCTCGACATCGAGGTGGCGGCGGACCCCGACCTGCACCCCACCTGGGGCAGGGCACCGCTCGACGCCCTGGCCGAGGTCGCGGCGGGCTATGCCTACAGCGCGGAACGCGTGAGCCTGGGCGGGTTCCTCGACTGGCTCGACGCGGCCCGGGAGCACGAGCGCGGGCTGGAGGACGCCGAGGTGCCCGAGCTGGCGGAGGTCTCGGTCGACACCGCGGCCGTCCAGGTCCTCACGGTGCACGCCGCCAAGGGCCTGGAATGGGACGTCGTGGCCGTCCCGGGGATGGTCGAGGGCACCTTCCCCGCCGGACGCACGACGCCGGAGCACCGGGACGGCCGCTGGCGGGTCAAGGAGCGCACGGACCGCGGGTGGCTCGCGGGCATCGGCAAGCTGCCCACGCCCCTGCGGGGGGACCGGGCCGGTCGACCGGACGTGTCCTGGTCCTCGGTGACCGACACCCGCGACCTGCGGACCCGGCTGGAGGAGCTCTCCCTCGCCCAGGGTCGGTATGCCGTCGAGGAGGAGCGCCGCCTGGCCTACGTCGCCCTCACCCGTGCGCGGCACCGCCTCCTGCTCACCGCCCCGGTCTGGTCCACCGGGCTCCGGCCCCGCATCACCTCACGCTTCCTGGAGGAGCTGCGCGGGTTGGCCGGTGTGCACGTCGGTCCATGGGTCGACCTGCCCGACCCGCAGGACGAGGCGCAGATGCGCAACCCCCGGCTGGACGAGCAGCTGAGCGCCACCTGGCCGCGGCCGCACTCGCGCGACGAACGCCGCGCCGAGGTGCGGGACGTGGCCGCCGCGCTCCTGGCCGAGGGCGCGACGAGGGGCGCGCCGGCCGACCTGCCCGGCGACCAGCCGTGGGCGGAGACGGTCGAGCTGTTGCTCGCCGAACGGGACCGGAGGTCCGGCCCCGAGGAGTCACCGGCGCTGCCGGCGCACCTGTCCACCTCCGCGGTGGTCGAGCTCGCCGCCGACCGGGCGGCCTTCGTCGGTGCGCTGCGCCGACCTGTGCCCACGCCACCGGCTCCGCACGCGCGGGTGGGGACGGCCTTCCACGCCTGGGTCGAGCAGCACTACTCCGCCGCCACGCTGGTCGACCTCGACGACCCGGACGCCGAGGCGGAGTCGCCCGGGGGGCCGGATCTCGCCGGGCTCAGACGCCACTTCCTGGACAGCGAGTGGTCCGGACGCACCCCCGTCGCGGTGGAGGTGCCGGTGCAGACCACCGTGGCCGGCCGGACGGTCGCGGGCCGGATCGACGCGGTCTTCGACGACGGGGACGGCGGGGTGACGGTCGTGGACTGGAAGACCGGATCCCCCGGGAGCCCCGCCCAGCAGCAGGCCCGCGCGGTCCAGCTGGCGGTCTACCGGCTGGCGTTCGCCCGGCTGAGCGGCCGGACGGTCCACGAGGTCCGTGCCGCCTTCTTCTACGCCGCGACGGGCACCACCGTGCGTCCGGACCTGCCGACCGAGGAGGAGCTCGGACTGCTGCTGGCCGACGAGCCCGCTCAGGTGCGGGGGTCCTCCTCGGCGGGCATGCCGTAGAGCTCGTGCAGCCGGGTGTCGTCGTCGAGCAGGTCCTCGTCGGGGGCGTCCTCGTCCACCGCCTCCGGCGCGCCGTCGCCGGGTGCCTCGTCCTCGACCTCCTCCTCCTGGGAGGCATCGCCCGCAGGTCCGTCCACATCGGGTGCGGGGTCCTCGACCTCGGGTCCCTCCTCCGGGGCCGCGGAGTCCTCGACCGCGCGTGCCGTCGGGTCCTTGTCCGCCTCTCCCGCCGACGGGTCGTCCCCGGAGCCCTGACCCGGGCCGAAGGTCGGCACGGGCACCTCGGTGGTGATGTCGTCGTCCGGCTGGATCGCCGGGTCGGCCAGGTCGTCCGGGTCGTCCGGGTGCGGATCGGGGTCACCGTCGTCGAGGAAGGGGTCCCTGCGCGGGGACTCCAGGTCCGGGTCGTCCAGGGGTTCGTCCGGGTCGTCGTCCGGCTCGTCGTCCTCGACCGGCCCGTCGACGGCCGTCCCGGGAGCGCCGTGCTCGACGTCCCCGAGCGCGTGGACGCCTCCGGCGTCGTCGACGTCCTCGTGCTCGACGTCGTCGTCCTCGAGATCCTCGACGGGTGGGCCCGGCCACTCCGAGGCGTCGTCCGCGGGATCCTCGACGAGCTCCCGGTCGTCCTCGAACGGGTCGTCCGACACCGCGGCAGCGCCCGCGGGCACGACGGCGGCCACCCCGGCCGCTCCCGCCGCACCGGCGGCGCGGGCCGTGGCGGGCACGAGCGAGTCCTCGTCCTCGGTGAGCCGGTCCATCCGGCGCAGGGCCTCGACCAGGCGTCGCGTGGCCTCCTCGTCGCCGGCCGCGACGTGGTGGGCCAGGCCGCGCAGCCGCCAGGTCTCGGCCAGGAGCCTGGCTCGGGCATGGAGGTAGGGGTCGGGGCGCTGGGCGCGGGCGAGCGCATAGCTGTCGAGCACCGCCTCCCAGGCCCCGGGGGAGGCCCGGGTGTAGAGGTCGGCCATGTCGGCGGCCGGATCTCCCACGATGGCCTCGTCCCAGTCGGTCACGGCCACGACCCGGCCACTCTCGGCGCTCTCGTCGGCGAAGGCGACCACGACCGTGCCGCCGCGGAAGGCGCCGTGGACGGGGGTGCTGGCGAACTGCCACAGCGGGGCGGCGTCGAAGGCCTCCTCCCACCTGGCCAGCAGCCGCGTCGGCACCCGCCCCGACTCGGCTGCGCGGTCCACCTCGGAGATGAGGCGCTGGCGGCAGCCGGCCGCGTCGAAGGAAGGGACGTCCTGCTGCTCGAAGACGGCCGGGGGGATGTTGTGGATGGCCGCGAGGGCTCGTCCCACGGCATGGGACAACCCCGCTCCGGCCGGGAGCTGGGCGAAGTCGAGGGTCGAGCCCTCCACGTGCTGGTAGACGGCGGCATGGCCCTCCTGCCCGACCGCGGCGTAGCCGACGGGGGCCGGCACCTTGAACGGCACGTGCCGGGAGAGCTGGCGCACCAGCTCGTCGTTGCGGCGCAGACGCGCACCGGTCACCGCGGTGAGCGGGGAGCGGACCAGCCAGCGGCGGCCGGTGGCGTCCTCCACCACCGCCTGCTGCAGCTCGGTCTCCTCGCCCGGTTCGACACCCATCGCCGCCACCGCCACCGGCTTCATCCCCGGGACAGCGGCGCTCGCGAGGGCTGCCAGGGCCAGGTCTGTACGCATCACGGCTCCCACCGTATGCCGTGCCGGTGGCCGACCGCGGTATTCCGTCGGGGCACGTCTCCCGGGGTTGTCAGGCCGGGCACCTACAGTGGTCGGGTGACGGCAGCAGACGAGACCTATCTGGACCTCGCCCTCTCCCGGTCACGGGTCGACCGGTGGGCGAGCGTCCGCACGGACGACGCCGAGCTGGCGGCGGTGTTGCGCCGGCCCGCCACGCGGGTGCTGGAGCTGCGGGGCGCCAAGGCCCCCCTGGAGCGTGACCCGGTGCGGCTGCGGCTGCGGGCGCCCGAGCCGGAGGACGCGCAGCGTAGCCCGTGGTTCCTCGGACGGGACGAGGGTGCCGACTTCGTCGCGGTCACGGTCCCGCCCGACCCGGGCGCGCCGGACGCCGGTGCCCCGGAGGACCCCTCCTGGGCCGGCCTGCGCGAGGTGGGCGCGGACCTCGACGACGCCGACGCCGGGCTGCTCACCGCGGCGACGGCGCTGCAGGGCTGGCACGCGCGGCACGGCTACTGCCCCCGCTGCGGGACGGCGACCGAGGTCATGCAGGGCGGCTGGCTGCGCCGGTGCCCCCGGGACGGCTCCGAGCACCACCCCCGCACCGACCCGGCGGTCATCATGGCCGTCACCGACGACCAGGACCGCCTGCTCCTGGCGACCGGGCTGCCGTGGCCGGAGGGCCGCGTCTCGGTGCTGGCCGGCTTCGTCGAGGCCGGCGAGTCGTTGGAGGCGGCCGTGGCGCGCGAGGTCGGTGAGGAGGTCGGGGTCGAGGTCACCGACCTGCGCTACCGGGGCAACCAGCCCTGGCCGTTCCCGGCGTCGTTGATGATGGCCTACCGCGCCCGCGCCCTGGGCACCGAGCTGCGGGTGCAGGAGAGCGAGCTGCGCTCCGCCCGGTGGTACTCCCGCGACGAGCTGGCCGAGGGCATACGCGCCGGGCGGCTCACGCTGCCCTCCCGGGTCTCCATCGCGCACCGGCTGATCCAGGAGTGGTTCGGGGCGGCGCTCCCCGGTGACGGGCCGGCGGTCCCGTGGTGAGCGTGGCCGCGACGCTCGATCCCGACCGGCTCCTGGGCGGCCTGGACCCCGAGCAGCGCGAGGTGGCGACCGCGCCGCTGGGGCCGATGGTGGTGCTCGCCGGCGCCGGCACCGGCAAGACGCGTGCGATCACGCACCGCATCGCCTACGGCGTCGCCAGCGGTGCCTACCCGCCGGACCGGGTGCTGGCGGTGACCTTCACCGCGCGGGCGGCCGGGGAGATGCGGACCCGGCTGCGCGACCTCGGCGTCGCCGGGGTCCAGGCCAGGACCTTCCACGCGGCGGCCCTGCGCCAGCTGCAGTACTTCTGGCCCCAGGCCGTCGGAGGTCCGCCTCCCACGGTGGTGGCGCACAAGGCACCCGCCGTCGCGGAGGCGGCGGGTCGACTCCACCTGCGGCTGGACCGCGCCGGTCTGCGCGACGTCGCCGCCGAGATCGAGTGGGCCAAGGTGTCGATGCTCACCGCGCAGACCTACGCCGCCCGCGCCCGGGCGCAGCGCCGGCAGGTCGCCGACCTGGACGCGACCGCGATGGCCCGGCTCATGGAGACCTACCACGAGGTGTGCTCCGAGCGGCACGTCATCGACTTCGAGGACGTCCTGCTCCTCACCGTGGGCATGCTGGACGAGCACCCGCAGATCGCCGCCGCCGTCCACCAGCAGTACCGCCACTTCGTGGTCGACGAGTACCAGGACGTCAATCCCCTCCAGCAGCGGCTGCTCGAGCTCTGGCGCGGTCAGCGGCAGGACGTGTGCGTGGTCGGTGACCCCGCCCAGTCGATCTACTCCTTCACCGGCGCGAGCGCCGATCACCTGCTGGGCTTCACGCGGCACTACCCCGGGGCGCGACGGGTGCAGCTGGTGCGCAACTACCGCAGCACCCCGCAGGTGGTGCACCTGGCCAACCTGGTGCTGGGCCCGCGTTCCGCGTCGGGCGGCGACCGGGCCGGTGAGCTGGTGGCGCAGTCCGCCGACGGCCCGGCCCCGACGCTGACGTCCTACGCGGACGACGAGGCGGAGGCCCAGGGCACGGCCGACGCGGTGTCCCGGCTGCTGGGGGAGGGCGTCCCGCCGAGCGAGATCGCCGTGCTCTTCCGGACCAACAGCCAGTCAGAGGTGATCGAGAACGCGCTCGCCCGCGCCGACATCCCCTACCTCGTGCGTGGCGGGGAGCGCTTCTTCTCCCGCTCGGAGGTCCGCAACGCGATCCTGCTGCTGCGGGGCGCCGTGCGCTCCGACGACGGCGGCAGCCCGCTCGGCGACCTCGTGCGCCACGTCCTGGCCGGGGCGGGCTGGGGCCCGGAGCCGCCGCAGGGCTCGGGTGCGGTCCGGGAGCGCTGGGAGAGCCTGCAGGCGCTGGCGCTCCTCGCCGACTCGCTGGTCGCCCAGTCGCCCCAGGCCCGGCTCGGCGACCTCGTGGTCGAGCTGGACCGCCGTGCCGCGGAGCAGCACGCCCCCACGGTGCAGGGCATCACCCTCGCCTCCCTCCACGCCGCGAAGGGCCTGGAGTGGGACGCCGTCTTCCTCGTCGGCTGCAGCGAGGGGCTGCTGCCCATCACGCTCGCCGACACGGCGGAGCGGGTGGAGGAGGAGCGTCGGCTGCTCTACGTCGGGCTGACCCGGGCCCGGCGCAGCCTGCAGATCAGCTGGGCCGGCGCGCGCAACCCCGGTGCACGGGGCACGAGGTCGGTGTCCCGCTTCCTCGCCCCGGCCGCAGGGGTGCTGGGGGCCCCGGCGTCGGCACGCCCTGCACGTCGCCGCGAGGGACGCCGCAAGATGGCCCCGCCGCGGACCTGCCGGACGTGCTCGGCGATCCTCACCTCGGCCGCCGAACGCAAGATCGGGAGGTGCTCGGACTGCCCGGCGACCTACGACGAGGCCGTCTTCGAGTCGCTGCGGGAGTGGCGGCGTCGAACCGCCCAGGAGGGCTCGGTGCCCGCCTACGTCGTCTTCACCGACGCGACCCTCGTCGCCATCGCGGAGCGGGCGCCCACCGACCAGGAGGGGCTGGCGCAGATCTCCGGGGTGGGGCAGCGCAAGCTCGACCTCTACGGCGAGGCCGTCCTGCGCATCCTGTCCGGTGAGGCCGATCCGGCAGGCCCGGCAGGAGAGGGCTGAGCAGGTCCCGGCGGACCCGTCCGTAAATACCGTTGCGGTCCGCCGGAGCACCGGCATACAGTGTCGGAGTCAAGCCCACGCCAGCTGGTGATGGGGTCACGCGCACACGAGAGGAGGGTGGACCACGATGGAGAACATGATCGTCACCGGCGGAATCGCCGTCTACTCGACCGACGCCACGACCACCCTCCGGACGCCTCGCCTGCGCAGTGCCGTCCGCGTGCTCGCCGCGTCCGTCCCGGGGTCCTTCGGCTCCGGGGTCGTCGAGCCGGCGGCCCCGCACGCTGTCGACCCCACCCTGGGCCTGGGCTCCTCCCGGACACCGTAGAAGGCATCTCCTTCCCCTTCCGGCCGCGAGTCCTCCCCGAGGATCCGCGGCCGTTCTCGTTGCCCGCCGGTACATCGGCGTCACGACCGGTCACTCGGATCCGACCTCACGGAATCGAGACGCAGTGACGACGATCAGCAGCACACCGCACCAGCACCGACATCAGGAAGGAAGCGCCGTGTACCGCCCAGTGCGCCGGCAGCAGGAGATCAAGGACGACATCGCAGGTCCCCACCTCGTGACCAGCGGCCACGGCGAACTGCCCTGCCGGGACCACCCGGCGGACCTCTGGTTCGCCGAGCTCCCCGCCGAGGTGGAGCACGCCAAGGAGCTGTGCGGCCCGTGCCCGCTGCGCGAGATGTGCCTGGCGGGGGCGCTGGAGCGCCGCGAGCCCTGGGGCGTGTGGGGCGGCCAGCTTCTGCTTCAGGGACGCGTCGTGCCGCGCAAGCGTCCCCGCGGACGCCCCCGCAAGGACGAGGTCGCGGCGTAGCGACCCTCACCCCGGCTGCTCCGGCTCGTGCCAGGGGCAGCCGGGGTGCGGCGGCCACCGTCGCACCACGAGGTGCGGGGGGAGGGCCCCGACCTCGTGGGCGGCGCCCGGGCCGGCCGGTGCGACCGACCGGCTGAGGAGCAC